>QHYJ01000007.1 GCA_003223255.1 Acidobacteriota bacterium
AGTCGCCGCAGGCAATCTCGAGAGGACCCTGCTGCTCGAATCCTGGCTGCGTCATCTCGTCGCGCATGGAGTTCTCGCGGGTTCCAACCCTGCAAAGAAGGAATTCGCTCACGCGCATCTTTCCCGCTCAAATGATGAATCCCTGTTCGTACCTCTTGGCTCACCAACGCGCGCCACAGACTTGCCCCTAAATCAAAAAGTCTGAACGGGACGATAACGCCTTTCCTTCCCCTTGAGGGAAGGAATCTCAACGCAAAGGAGGTGAAAACAATGAAATACGAAACGCCAGAACTGACCGCGTTGACTGCAATCAACGCGATTCAAACTGTCAGCATGCCGAGCAAGCAGCTGAAGAAGGCGCTCGACTTCATTCACCCTGGTTCAGTGACGGGCAATGAGCCGAACACCGGTTACGCTGACTGGGAGTAAGCAGGTCCTGCTGGAGTGGCCGCTGTAACGGCCACTCTAGCAGTTCGTTTTAGCCTTCCCTCGCGGGAAGGTATCTCAAGGAGAGGAAGTACATACCATGAAATACGAAGCACCAGAACTGACCGCATTGACTGCAGTCAACGCGATTCAGACCGTCAGCATGCCGAGCAAGCAGCTGAAGAAGGCGCTCGACTTCATTCACCCTGGTTCAGTGACGGGCAATGAGCCGAACACCGGTTACGCTGACTGGGAGTAAGCAAGTGCCTGTTGGGGCGGCCGCTGCAACGGCCGCTCCACCGTTTTTCAGCCTTCTACTTCGCGAACCGGGTTGACGGCAATCGACGCGATTCAGAACTCAGAACGCCCGGCAAGCAAGCGACGTTCTAAGAGTACCGTATCTCACGCCCGCCCGAATGCAAGTCTTCGTTTTTATCATTTCTTGCACTGGAGGTGTGCCAACTCATGAAATACGAAGCTCCCGAACTCACCGCCATACTGCCTGCTATCGACGCAATTCGGAACTCGCTTCTTCATAAAACGAAGAAGGGCGGCGCAGACTATCTTGCCCCCTCCAACCATTGGAATGAACCTCAGCTTGGCTATGTCGATTGGGAGTAGCCGAGAGTCTTGCCTCGCCCGCCACGCCCCGCAACGCTGCGGCGCTGCCCCCCTCCGCTCTCTCACTTGTCCTGTTTCTTCTCCTCCTGCATCTTTTTTAGTTCTCGCCAACGCTTGTATTGTTCGGCTTTCGTCGGCTCGGGATCCTCATAACCCTGCATCCAGAACCGGAACCAGTCCACGGACAACCCTTGCGAAGCCACACGCTCCGTCGGATTCGTGATAACGTGCTCGTCGGTATTCATCAATTGCAACTCGACCGGCTTGCGCAGATAGCGCAGCAAGGAGTAAGGCTGCCACATTTCAACGGCGCCATCTTTTTCGACCGCAATCAGCACGGGCGCGGATACCTTATCCAGATGAAAGCCTGGAGAATTCTTCACCCACGTCTCCAGGCCGTCTCCAAACGGCTTGGCCCCAATCAACTGATTGAACTCTTCCGGGGTGAACAACGCGAACTGCAGGTAATCCACCATGATTCCATCGGACAGCAACGCCGCCTTGAGCGGCATCGTGCCGTTGGTGAGCATCTTCATCCCGTAATAGCACGTCCGGCTGAACCCGATGTAGCCAACGTTTTGCGGATCGACCAGTCCATCCGCCACCAACTGCTTCACACCGGACTCATAGCCGGAAGCGTTGCACGCTGCTTCCTTGCTTCCAACCGCGCAGTTGCCCGATCCAAGTTGTAGCACCGCAATTCCGCCTGCAGCCAGCTCTCTGGCGGCAAAGGCCGTCGGGAAGCCCCCAGCAGGTAGAAACTCCGATTCACTAAAACCGTGCGTCTGAATCACCAACGGATAACGCCTTCCCTCCTGATAGTGGGCCGGGAGATAAAGTCCGCCGGTCCAGCTCTGACCGTCTTGGTCCTTCCATTTGTAAACCCTCGCCTGCCCCAGCTCGATTTCTCGGAACTGCGGATTTGGATCCCAAACCACTCGCGAACTCTTCGTGTTGGAAGCCACCAGCACGGACGGTTGATCGAGCCCCTCTTTTACAAAGACCTCCAAACCGTTTCGGCCACGCTCGTGGACGCCTTTTACGCGTCACCCTACCTCCCAATTCCCTTTGCCCGTGCGCCGGTATTCCGTGGGCCACTGCGCTCCGTCACGATCCGTGGAATAGATTTCTACCAGGTTTCTGTCCCCCGCCGCAAATCGCGCGGCAAAGATGTAGTGGTAGCCCTCTTCAAACTCGATTCCCCCTTCTTTGTGCCCTCTTAGCCGTTCCATGCAACTAGAACGGTTCGTGGCTACATCCACCACGGCAATACACGGCCGCGCAGGCGTACCATCCTGCGATTTCACAAAGGTTCCAGGGAGAAGGACCGATTGGCCGTCGCTTGACCAACTCGGACTGCCGCCGTCCTGCCATCCCGCATCCCCGCTCAACGGAGCATCCGTAAGGGATTGAGCGGAGCCTGTTTTTAGATCAATCCACGCGTACTGGGAAACCGAGCCTCCGGCGTGCATCTCATTGTACGGAGCTGTGGAGTAAGGAGGCGGGTACAATCGCTCCCAGGATTGCGGCATGTCCTTTACCGGCAGCTTGGTCACCAGGGACTGGCCGTCCGGAGCTAGCGCGAGAGTTGAAGAGTTAAAGTCGGACACGCCCAGCACGGTGCCATTGTTTTTTACTTCGGTGCGCTTTCCCCGTGCCACGATCCAAAGTCGCTTCTTATCCGACAAAAAACGATCTACCGCACCAGGAACCTCCGGCAGAACCAGGTCCCACACGCTGCCTGTAAATACTCTTATGGAAGCGCGCCGCTCGGCTTCTCGCTCCCGCTCTATACTCCTTTCCGCTTCCTTTCGTTGGGCTTCCCCAACGCCGACATAGACGTAGTGCTCTCGGTCTTCTATGTCAAAGCTGTCCCCCCAAGACCCGGCATCCTTTACCAACACTTCTGTGGTCTTCTTCCGCAGGTCCGCGAGCACGATCTGCTGGTGGCTTTCCTTCTGCGTTTGTTCCAGAAGCGCCACCCCGCTTGAGTCGCTCAACCAGCGGTAGTCATAGATTCCCTCTTTCTTGGCCAAACGACTCGTGGCCCACACCGGGGTTGGTGGCTGTGACTGGTCGGAACGGTCCAGGAATGTTTCGATATCCTGCGTTCGGTAAAACCGTAGCGATTCTTCAACTTGGCTCACATCCAGCCTGCCGCGGGCAGTCAGCACCGCGAGCAACTCGCCATTCGGAGAAAACTGCGCTGGTGCATAGATCTGAAAGGCCGACCCATAGGGATCGCTCCCGGAGACAAAATGGTTAAATCCAATATCATCCGAAACGGTGAACGGCCTCTTCGCTTGCCGCGCCAGCGTAACGGCGTGCCAAGTCCACACATAGAAGAGTATGCAGACCGCGAACACCCATCCCGCAACTCGCTTGCCGCTAGTGAAGTAGGACATCGACCATTCCTTCAGACCCGCGTTGCGGCGCCGCTTCAGAGTTCGCGCTCAGGCGGCGGAGCGTGCTTGCCGCAGGCCGGCTTAAGCCCCCCCCCACCGAAGTGCCTCGAGATGACCGCACCTTTCAGTGTCTCGTCATTGACAAATGCTGTACACTCTCTAGTATACTAACCAAGAAGTATTACTAGATTTGGAATGCGGCAGCCGAGCTTGTCCGGAGCGGAGTCGAAGGGCTGCCGGTTTTCTTTTGTTGCTGATTAGCTCTTGTAAAATCAACATTTACGAAGAACATAGGGAGGGGGGCTCATAACCTTGTTCTTCCCCTAGCTACCTATCGTGTCCCCCGTCTCGGGTTTGCGTGTCTCCCACAAAAGGGGAGAGGGCCCGGCACGGGACTGCCTGCCATACGGGGCATGCTCTTTGGCTACTCTCGCTTAGCCAACTCTAACGGGGGTCCAACTCCGCTTTTGGCAGTTCGCGGTTAAGTGGTCCGCTCTGAGCAACTCGCTCAGAAGATCACCTTGAGCGCAAACTGCATCGACCGGGCTCCTCCGAATTGATATAAAGAATTCAGGATATTTAACCCGCTGGCAAGCGTGCCCGTCGCTAGGCCGAAGATTGGGTTTGTGCAACCTGGAGCGCTCGGATCTCCCTGGCAGTCAGCATCAACTGTCCCGAAATTAGGATGATTGAAGATATTGAACGCTTCAGCCCGAAACTGCACTTTTAGGGCTTCGCGAATAGGGAATTCGCGGCGGACTGCCATATTGATCTGCCAAGCTCCGAAAAGCCGAGCGAAATTACGTGGCGCATTCCCAAACCCTGAGCCTACAGTTATGAAAGCATTCGGGTTGAGGGCTTTGCCTCCAGGACATCCCTGTCCCGGCTTAAGCCCTCCCGCTGCTTGAAGAACAGCAGCGCAATTCGCTCCGTAGACGTAAACTGGTTGTCCAGCAACAAAGCTGACGCCACCGTTGTATCTCTTTCCATCTGACGCAGTAATCCCACTGCCCATGACGGTTATCGGAAATGCAGTTCGTGCTGTAAACCGGCTGTCGATTCCCCAATGACCCAGTAACGCGCCCGCAAAGCCGCCGTGAGCAACGTTGGGCACATCGTAGGAAAAGGCTCCGGAGAAATTGTGGCGAACGTCAAAATCGCAATCCCCCCGTTGAAATCCAAAATTCGTGTTGTTGGACCCGTAGTCAATGCAATGCGACCACGTATATGCGCCCAGAGCCGTGAGCCCATGACTCAATCTCCGCTGGAATTGCGCTTGCAGCGCGTCGTAATCCGAGGTCAGGCCATTTTGAACAATGGTAAAAACCGCCGTGTTCGGGTTGTTGGAGTTTAGAAAGATGTTAGTTTGCAGCAGTCGCGACGCATGCGAGCCTACATACGAGACCGTCAACGCCTGCGACCTCCCCAGCGATTGTTCAATGCTGGCGTTCCAATGAAGCGAATAAGGTAACTGCAAGTGTGGGTAAAAGCTGAAAATCGGGCTACTATACGGGGCCTGGGGCGGGTTTTGGATTGGGAGTAGCAGGCCTGCTGGCGTAGCGGCCGTATTCCCGTTGAAATCGCTCCAAGATCCGCTCACGTTGTAGGATCCAAACACAAAATTGCTCGAATTGAATCCAGGGCCAACGAAACCTAGGCTGCCCATCTGTTGGCCACTGTCAAAGTAAACGCCGCCGCCGCCCCGCACGACCGTTTCCCAGCTCTGCACGTCGCGAATGACGTAGGCGGCTCCTAGGCGAGGGGCAAAGTTGTACCAAGTAGTCTTCCAGAGCGGCGTCCCCTGTGGAGCCACCGACAGTGTATCAAGGCTGGAACCTTGAATCGCGTAAGGTGCCAACCCTTGAGTTACGCCGGGAGCGGGGTTTACCTCCCAGCGCAGCCCCATCGAGAGAGTCAAACGCGGCGAAACTCGCCATTCCTCTTGCCCAAAGGCAGAGAAGTTTTGATAAAGAGGATAGGCTGGACTTAATGCTTGTACCGAGGCGAATGCCGAGTTCATCTCCAGCGACGGTTCGTCAAAATAGTCGTAACCAACTGATGGGCTCGCCACAACGGTATTGGGAGCCAGTCGCCGATAGTCTCCACCGACCTTCAGTTGGTGACGGCCCAAAGAGAGGTTCACCGTGTCCACCAGATTCCATTGCTTCTGGGCTGCGGACCATCGGGCTTGGTCAAGTCCTACGCATATACCAGCAGCATTGAAGTAGCAAAAGGACGTGCTTGAACCAGCGCTGAGTCCCGAGGCCGGCCGCAGATCAACGGCCACTCCACCTCCAATCGGATCGATAAATTGGTTGGCAGTTATTTCATTAGCCGTGAAATTGACCCGAAAATCGTTGCCCAGGCGATTGGAGAACAAGCTGGTTGCGCCGCCAGTATAGGTTCGTGCGGTTTGATCAGAATTTGTTCTCACCGTCGGGCTTGGCCCAAGCGTTTCGTTTCCGCGATTCGCTGAACTCGAGCTTGTATCGTTGAAGCGAAAAAACAGCCTCAGCTTGCTGCCGACAACATGGTCCAGGCGCGCGCTAGTGGAATTAATCGAGCTCGGATTCGTCCAGCTGGCGATGTATTGGGCAGTGCCATCCCCAAAATCGATCCCTCCGGGTGCAGGCAAGGGAAAGGCATTCATGATGGGCAAAAGCTCCGCTGTCACTGGCGTGTCGCTTCCTGAACAGCTGCCGGCATTGCCGCGTAGACAAAGATTTGGGACCCCTATGTTGATCGAAGGCGGCTGGGGCCACTGCAGCCTCAACCCCTCGTAGGACATCAAGAAAAACGTTCTGTCTTTTTGGAAGGGACCACCTAAAGTGCCGCCAAAATCGTTCTGACGAACAGGAGGCGCTGGCGTCTTCAAGTAGTCGTTAAACCAGTCCTGAGCGTCAAAAAAGCCGTTCCGAAAGTAATCGTAGGCCGAACCGTGCCATTGATTGGTACCCGACTTGGTTTCGAATGCGATCTGTGCGCCAGGGTTGCGGCCAGAGTCCGCCGAATACGTGGAGCTTTGGACACGGAACTCCTGGAGCTCATCCACGGAAACGAGAGCCTGCGTCGTACCCAACAGCGTAGCCCCGGCCACCGAACCGCTAGCACCTGCGCCAGAGGTAAGCGAGTAGCCGTTAATCTGACCCGTGCCGGCTCCGACGTTGGCGCTCACCCCATCCACGGTGTAGTAGTTTTCTTCTGTGCGCTGGCCGTTCACGCTGAATTCGCCGGTCGATCCCATCGTCCCCGGACTCTGCGGGGTTTGTGTCAGCACTCCTGGTGTGAGCAATATGAGATCCTGAAAGCTGCGCCCATTCAGGGGCATATTCGCCACGTAACTCTGATCGACAACCGTGCTAATCGTCGCATTCGTCGTATTGACAATCGATGCGCCCGCTTGAACGGTCACGCTTTCCGTCAGAGCGCCTACCACCATATTGAAATTCATCGAGATATTGTCCGCCACATGCAGCGTGACGCCTGGCTTAACGATCACCTTGAACCCGTGCTTCGACACGGTAAACTCGTAGTTGCCCGGGGTAAGGCTGGCAAACCGGTAGATGCCCTCCTGATTCGTCTGGACCACGGTTTCAACGCCCGTGTCCACATTTTTGGCCGTAACGGTCGCCTCGATAATGACGGCCCCATTCGGGTCCATCACCCGGCCCGTCACTTCAGCCACGTCCGTTTGCGCAAAAAGTGCGCTATTCACCCCCAACAGGCACAACAAGACACACACAACGAGGCAAACCATCCTGGTGATTCTCATGAATCCCCCCATACCTAGCTACACTTTGAAAATTGCGACCACCCCTGCTACTTCGATATAGACCGATGACGCGCAGTCTGTACCAACCGTTTTGTACCTGTCTCAACCCTATTAAGTTCAGGGACAACCGGTCCGAACGGTTCATGCGGCAAAGGCAAAGCAACGGGCCAGGGGGCTACACATTGAAGAGGTAGTCGAGCAAATGAAGAAAGTCTGGGAACTTGACCGGGAAAACTAGGGGTGATTGGCCGGCCCGTTGAGAAACGCCGAAAGAAGCGGCTTACCCTTGGGCTTTACACCTTCTTTGTGCGAACCATCGGTCACAAACACGTAATCGATCCGCGATAAAGTCTTGGTGTCATCCAAAAGGTCCCCAGGCTGCGCGGCTTTTCCTTCCCTTCCCCTTTCTGTCCCCAGGCCTGGAAAACGGCGCCGCGCTTTAGTCCGTTCTGCTGGTCCAGATCGAACGCATAAAAAATGAGCGATTTCCCCTCGTTGTAAAAAATCCTGCCAAACGGCGGCTCGGTTTCGCCCTCGCCGCTCACATCGTATACATCAATGATGCGCAGGCTGCGCGAACCCAAAATGTCGCGGATGTCGTGGTCCGTGGCCAGGAGCTTCTGCTGGCGCTCCACGTACCTCACCTTGGAAACTGCTTCCAGGGAAAGCGCCTCATTTCGGGCAGTCAACGCCGTGGATTCTTCGCGTGATTTTTTCAAGTCGTCCGTCAGTCTCGAAATCTTGTTTGACAGCCCGGCATTCTCCGCTTGCAAGCTGGCCTGCGAAGCCTGCAACACGTCGAGCGAACTCTGCAGCAATCTTTCCCGGTCTCGCAGCGCAACAAAATCGTGGGCCTGCTGTTCGCGCGCCGCTTCGCTTTCGGCCAAGCCGCGCTTTAGCTCCTGATTCTCCGCCAGCACCTTCCGCGTCTCGGAATTTTCCGCCGTGGCTTGTTGCTTCGAGTTCTCAGCAGCAGATGTCTGCTTTTCCGCGCTTTGCGCGCGCTCTGCTCTTTCCTTCGCCAGGTCTTCACGAAGCTGATCAACTTCTTTTTGAAGGACAATCGCCCGCGCTTGCTCGTCTCCGGAAAGTCGCTTGGAAAACCAGTATTGCGCCGAGTTTACGACGACGGCGATAAGAAGAGAGGCCGCCACCGCCCAACTCGCCCACACCGGGGCTCCACGAATAGCAAAAATCTTCGAGGCCATGCTTTTCCGTTCCGCAGGCAAACGGAAACGTTCTCCTGTCATAGACGGCGGCTCCGCGAGGCGAAGCTCTCGCACCAACCGGTCCTTCGCCTGCGCCCTCTCGGCTGCCTCCTCTCTGGACAAGGAAGCGGTAGACCTGCCAAACGATCTGCCGGAACTGTTCCGCGGCCTGCCGGCAAGCGTCGCAGGTTTCCACGTGCTTGGCCAGCAGCCGCTCCTCCTCGGGAGAGGCTTGATGAGCCGCGGCCATCGCGCAGAGCAGGTCGAAATATTCGTGAGAGGATTCCACGGTCAGCGTGCCACCTTCTTGGGCTCTTCCTGGTCCCCAAACTCTATATAGCCCGCCAGCAGGCGGTTTTGCACCAACTCCCTGCGGATTTTCTCCAACCCCCGGTACAGATGATGTCGGGCATTCCCGAAGCTTTCGCCCGTTTCCTTGGCAATGATGGAAAGCTCTTTGCCTTCAAAAAAATACATCATCATGGTCTCGCGCTGCTTGTCATTGAGCGAGTTCAAAGCCTTGTCCAAACATTTCCGAAAGTCCAGCGAGCGGATCCATTGCTCCGGTTTTACATTCGCTTCCACAATCGACAGGGCCTCTTCCTCGTTGCGAGACTGCCAGTCTCCCTTCTTGAGCGCCCGCAGTTTTTTCACGCAGCGATGATAGGTCAAACAAGAGATCCAGGCCTTCAAGGAACCCTTCGTTGCATCAAAGGTCCTTGCATTTTGGTGCAGATCCAGAAAGGACTCCTGCACAACGTCGGCAATGTCTTCGGAATTTCGCAAGACCCTTCGTGCGATACTGCGGACGATGACGTAAAAGCGGTCGAAGAGGTGCGTCATCGCCTCGTTTCTTCCCGCTCGCAGGCAAAAGATGAGTTCTTCGTCGGTCAAGCGAGAAAGATCCGTTTCGCTGGTTAAGGAGGAGAGTTTCGCCGGCACAGTTAAAGGCAAGCTTTGACTGGTCACGTCTTTCGAGCCTCACAGCCTCAGGCCGTCCCTGAGAAGAAGCCGTACGCCTGCGACGCGGGAACGAGTAGAACCATCCTGTTCGAATGAAGGTGCCAAGCGCGGACCAGATCGCGTACCTAGCCGGGTGACGGCGCCCCGAAACGACCCTGGTCGCTTTTACAGGACGATACTCTTCTGTCTCAACCTACGCAAGTCGGAAAAACGCCTACGCGGCTTCCTGACTCCGTCCTCGAATCCGGGGCCCAACCTTGTGCGTACGCTTTGCTGTGACGCTGTAAATGAAGCCCGATTCTCACGCCCTTCGCCGAGCCTCGCACAACCCCGCCACCATGAATTACAAGGCTCGATTGGGTATTTCAAACTTGCCGATTTTTCATTCTCAGAAGAGCACGATGAAAATATTCCTTATCCCACGGTGCGCGATGGCCGAGACCTCAGCAAGCATACGACAACGCACCCGACAATCGGCCGGCGGGGAGTAGTCCGAACCTGCAAAGGACAATCCATCCATTCAGGAAGGGCAGGTGCCGAGTCGTGGAGAACCGTTAGAGGCGATCATCTGCGGCTCGGCTTCTGCAAATGTCACTCCCGAAGACTTGGGAGGCGTGCGCACGATCTCTTGGGCGTGCATTTTCGGAGAAACACAATGAACTTGGAGATCGAGATAGATTTTGAAAGGTTCGGGAAAGAACGGTTTTGACGCGAAAACACTGAAAATGGCATCCAGAAAATCCACCGGGGCGCAGCGCAGGTGCAAAGCCGGTTTCCCGAGACGAGTCTTTGATTCCTAGCCGGCGTCCTAGTGAAATTCCCAGCTGTACTTCCCTGCGCGTTCAAATTCCCGAAAATTCCAATACCGGTGATTCACTTCGATCGAAGCTACTTCGTCTGGGGTGAAGGGAACTTCCTTGTAACCGCGAATCTGAATGATGCAGCCCTCGCTGGCAACAACTTGATCAAAGCACCTGCCATCTTTCAGTTTGACGGCTAAGATCTGGTAGCCCGGGCCTGTCTCTCCGTGTCGCTTAAGATAATCGAGCCATTCGCAAGGAATCTCAACCACGCTCTTCATCGCGCACCTCTCCCACGGGGCAACGGATTCTAGCACCTTGAGTTTGGAAGTACAGCGGAAAACCTATGCAAAATGGGCTTTAATGAGCTTTCGAATTTACGGCGGGTTGGCACGCCTCAGGTCGAGCTAGAGGAGTCTTGCAAGAATCTCAGGGATTTCGAAGATGGCGCGGTTCTCTTGTTGCGCAACATTCCTCTGAAACTCAGCCAATGTGGCTGGCTCCAGCATTTGCTTCACTCCGGTGACCACATCCTTGAAGCTCTTCAGCACGATGCCGACACGTTTCTCTCTTACCCACTCGGCGTTATAACGCTCCTGGGGCAGCGTCCAAGCATTGCATTCGATGAGAACCGGGAGCTTTGCAGCCATTGCTTCTGCGATGCTTCCGGGACCAGGCTTGCCGATCAAGAAATCTGCCGCCCGCATCAATTTGGGAACTTCCTTGGTGAAGCCGACGACATGCAGCGGCATCTTCCACGTGTGGGCGCGCAATTTCTGGGCAAGCCCCTCGTTGCGGCCACAAATCAAAATGAACTGCAAGGGCAAGCCGGCGGCTTCCAGCCGCTCCATGATGTCGAACATGACCTTCGAACCGTGGCCGCCGAAGAGGACGATTCCTGTAGGCAACGTCGCTTGTAAGCCCATTCCCTTTCGCAATTTCGCGGGAACCGAATCATCCCCAACGTAGAAATCTGGGCGCAAAATCATTCCTGAGGTGCGGAAGATGTGCGCCTCGTCATGTCCCAGGGCACGAGCCTGATCTGCGGCTTTTTCCGTGCCGGCGATGACATATTGTTCCGTGATGGGCTCAATCCAGAACCGCGGTGGAAAATCGGCCAAGTCCGTAATGAGCGTGACGAACGGACGACCCGGGTAAACGCTTCTCCAGCTTTCGCAGAGCTGCCGGTTGAAATGAGGGATCACGGAAACCAAAAGGTCGGCCGGATTCTGGCGCCAGAACTCCTCAAGCAGCCGCACCAGAGGACGGTGAAACAGGCGGATGGTCACCTGCAGCAAACGCAGCAGATAGACACTGCCCAGCGTCCAGCCGTTTTGCAGTAAGATATTGTATTGCTGCTGGATGCGGACGCCTGTCAGCTTGCGCAGCATGTCCAGGCGATCCGTGAGATCCTGAAATTGAATTAATTCGACATCCCAGTCGCGTGGCTGTTGAGAAATAATCGCTTGTAGCGCCACTGCAGCGTTGCGGTGTCCTCCACCTCCATCATGAAAGACGATGTGAATTTTCTTCACCTGCGTTCATTCTGCCATGGGAACCAAGACCAGGAACTAGAGCATATTCTATGCCATGTGGATAACGTTACAAACCTTGTGCGCTCAATGAGTTCCATGGGCATGTTTACGTACATTTCGCCGGCTCTTCACAGGCTGTTCATATCCGAATCCGAGTGTGAGTTCATGCGATGTGACCTTCACGTTCACTCGATGGCCTCTGGCATGTTCGACCTACTCGGTATCAACCGGATTTGCCGGGAGTTCTACAACGACCCCGTTGAGGTGTACGGCCGAAGGAAGCAACTCGGCATGTCCATCGTTCCCCTGACAGACCATGACTCCATCGAAGGCTCGGAACCGCTGCGGCGGTATCCCGACTTCTTCCTCAGCGAAGAAGTGACGGTCCGAATGCCTAGCGGAACCGAGACGCACTTAGGCGTTTACGCGATAACCGAGCGCAACCATTTGGAAATCCAGCGCCGCCGAAATGACCTTATTGCCCTGTTGATGTATCTGACCGAGCAAAGGCTGTTCTTCAGCGTGAATCAAGTCTTCTCCGGCTTGACGGGCCGCCGCGAAGAAGAGGACTTCCAGTGGTTTGCTTCCTACGTGCCAGCCTTTGAAACGCGAAATGGTAAAATGCAGGTGAAGCGAACGCCATCGCGGCGCGGCTGGCTGCGC
>QHYJ01000118.1 GCA_003223255.1 Acidobacteriota bacterium
CGGCAGAACCACGTCTCGATTCTCGCAGGCACGGACTCGAGCAGTGTTCTCGAAGAGAAGGGGGATCTACCCGGCACCAGCCTGCATGATGAATTAGCTCTGCTTGTCGACGCTGGCTTTACACCGTCGGAGGCTCTTCGGGCAGCCACTTTGAATCCCGCGAGCTTCTTGGGGCGCTCCGACTCGTTGGGAACCATCGATGCCGGAAAAACCGCTAACCTTGTCCTTTTGGAACCTAATCCGTTGCAAGAGATACACAATACGAAACGCATCGCAGCTGTGATTCTCGAGGGGCGCTATCTGGATCGACTGGCGTTAGACCGCATGCTTCGCGAGAACTGTCGCAACTGTTCGGGCAACCCTACGCACTAAAGAATCGACAGCTCAATAAAAGCTAGACCCGATCCAATTTTGCGGATCACGTGCAATCCTTCCATAATCCGGTAAGGGAAGGGTTGCATAAAATCCGCCCAGTACCTTCTCCTCGCCTCTCACACCAACGATTCATTGACGCTGGCACCTCGAAAAATAAGTTGAGATGGCCTACGATTGCAGCCGCTCGTGAGAGAACTTGCGCCCGGTTTTGTTCAGGCCAGTCTAGAACTATTCAAAACCTCTCTTGGAGTCTTTAACAGCTTAAGGTAAAAGGGTGTTGAGATAGCTTATGAACAGGCGTTATGCGGGACGCAGGTCTCACCCATGGACATGCGTGCTTCCTGCGACGAGCATTTGCGATCAGAGCTGACTGCATGCGATACCTGAGGATTTACGCTGGGGATGGTGGAGCCTCTCGGTTTGAGGATGTTGAGTTGCAGGGAGGGCTGTTGCCTTTTGCCTATTTCTCCGAAGTCGGATGCGTTTGCCACCTCTGCTTTTCGCCAGCAGACCTGGCGGGAATTCATTGGTATGGCCGTTGGGACGATTTTGGGCGTATTGTACCGAAAATAGACTGCTAGTTTTGTGTGAAAGGAGTGTGCTATGCGAGCTGCCCGGGGACTGCTAATTCTCTCATTGGTTATCAATACCACCACGTGTTCGGCACAAACGGTAGGGGCCAGCTTACAAGGCACAGTTTACGACCCGTCCGGGGGTTTTGTTCCCGGCGCGGCGATCGAAATCCGCAACGTCGAACAGGGTGCGGTGCGAGCTCTTACAACGGATGACAAAGGGCGCTATCGCGAACCTCTGCTGCCTCCCGGAGAATACGAGCTGCGCGTGAGGGCGGCCGGCTTTCAAGTCGCCGTGCTGAAGGGCGTTAAGCTGACGATCGGGCAAGACGCGGTGCTGGACGTCAAACTGGAAATCACAGGCAGCGTTGAACGGGTGAACGTCACAGCGGAGGACGCTCCGCCGATCGACCTAGGTTCCGCTGCGTTAAGCGGAACGGTGAACCGCATGGAGATGAATGATCTTCCGCTCAATGGGCGTTCGTTTCAGGAGCTGGCGCTTTTGCAGCCGGGCGTAAACGCCGCGGTCGCAGCCGGGAGCGACGCTGTGGGCGGGCGTGGAAAGAAAATCACGATCAATGGAGCGCGCCCGGAGCAGAACAGCTTTCTTCTGGACGGCTCGGACATCAACAACGTGTACAACAAGACGCCGGGGTCCGTGGGCGGCGTGCTGCTGGGCGTGGAGACAGTGCAGGAATTTCAGGTTCTGACGAATTCTTATTCCGCGGAGTTTGGCAGGTCCTCCGGCGGCATCATCAACGCTATTACGCGGTCGGGAACCAACAAGCTCCATGGAAATTTGTTTGAGTATCTGCGCAATTCGGCGCTGGACGCGAAGAATTATTTTGATCCAGCGACAAACCCCATTCCGTCTTTTAAGCGCAATCAATTCGGGGGAACGCTAGGCGGGCCGATTCGCCACGACAAGACATTCTTCTTTGGGGCTTTCGAGGCGATTAAGGAGCGGCTAGGCGTAACGGGCGCAACCTTTGTTCCGGACGATAACGCGCGCAATTTTCTTTTGCCCTGCGCGCCGAGCGACCCAGGCTGCATGGCGAACGGCCTGAAGAACGTTGCTGTACCTGGCACCTCCGCGGCTGTGAGTTCCCTATTGCAGGTTCTTTTCCCGCGCGCGAATGGGCCCGAGGTACTTGATAAGAATCAGAAACCTACCGGAACGGCTGGGTATTCCTTCACACGCCTGCAGCCTACCGATGAGTACTTCGCGCAGGGCCGAATCGATCATCGTCTTTCCGCGAAAGACATCTTGTTTGGCCGCTACACATTCGACAACGGAAACGTGCAACGGCAGGTTAGAGACAAGCCGCCGGACGTGTTCACTAAGGAGCGCTCGCGCAATCAGTACCTTACGCTCGAACACGTGCATTCGTTTTCGCAGGCGCTGATCAATACGCTGCGAGTGAGCTTCGCGCGTTCCACTGCAGAGGTCGATAACCAACGTCTCGTGGATGTGCCGTCCAACCTTTGGTGGATCCCTCCCTCGGCGGGCGGCGTGCAATTTGGATTTCTCACTATTCAGGGACTGGTGACGGAGATGGTGGGCGATTACCGCCTCCCGCGTAATGACCATCTGAACAACTACCAGTGGCATGACACGCTCTTTTGGACCAAGGGTGCTCATGGTTTTCGGTTCGGATTTGAGGGGCAGCGCATGCAATTCAATCAGCAGACGACGAGCCAGTTGGGCGGCATCGAAACGTTCACAAGTCTGGAGAATTTCTTAATGGGCGCACCTGCGCAGATCAACTTCGCTATTCCGGGAAGAATTGATCCGAATCGCGGCTTCCGGCAATCGTTCTATGCGTTTTTCCTGCAGGACGACTATCGTTGGAAACCAAATTTGACCCTCAATTTGGGCCTGCGATACGAGTTCGCCACAGTTCCCACAGAAGCGAACGGGAAAATCTCGAATCTGCGAAGCATAGCGGATCCCGCGATCATCGTTGGCAATCCGTGGTACGCCAACCCGGCACTGAAAGATTTTGCGCCGCGAATTGGTCTGGCGTGGGATCCATTCAAGAACGGAAAGACTTCCGTGCGCGCCGGGTTTGGGGTTTTCTACGACCAGCTTCTGCCCAAGTATTACGTGTTTTCGGGGAGCCTCAACCCACCGTTCACGACGCGCACCAGCAGGGCAAATCCCGCATTTCCGAACGCCGTGCAGGGCCCTATCACCACACCCATTTGTCCCGCAACTCCTTCTTGCATCAAAGCGAATCTTCAGACCGTGAATTTCGACCTACAGCCGTCTTACATCATGCAGTACAACCTGAGCCTGCAGCGGGCACTGCCCGGCAATTGGGATGTGACCCTGGGATATGCAGCCTCTCGCGGGCTCCATCTGATTCGAGTAGCGGATGCCAATCTGGCTCCTTATGTCATTAATGCTGACGGACGAACAGAGTTCATGGGTAATGGCACTACCACGACTCCGAAAACGATAAACACCTGTTGCCGCCGCAACACCAGCTTCGGCGGGGTGACGCAGCGAGAGACAGACGCGCAATCGTTCTACAACGCACTGCAGGCGGGCGTTTCCAAACGGCTGTCGCACGGTCTGCGCGCGCAAGTGTCGTACACATTTTCGCGCTCCATTGACGAGTCGAGCGGAATTAACTCGCAGGATTTCGACAACAGTACTCAATATTCGATTAATTTTTATGATCGCAAAGCGGACCGCGGCCTTTCCAGCTTTTCGGTGAAGCATGTCTTAGTGGCGAACTGGAGCTACGAATTGCCGTTTGGAAGCAGCCGGACAGGCTTTGCCGGTGTGCTTGTGAAAGGCTGGCAACTCAATAGTATCGTGACGGCGCAATCCGGGACGCCCTTTGAAGTGCGACTCGGCCACAACCAATCGGGAAACCTGAATACCATCGACTTCTCGATTCATGAGCGTCCGGATGTCCGCCCGGGTTTTTCCAACAATCCGGTCACCGGCGACGCTAAACACTGGTTCGACGCGAACGCCTTTGTGCTGCAGCCCGTCAACACGATCGGAAATCTCGGCCGGAACACGCTCATTGGGCCCAAGCTGGTGAACTGCGATTTCTCTCTGTTCAAACAATTTGTACTGGCAGAAGGCAAGGCGCTGCACTTCCGCGCCGAGATGTTCAACATCTTCAATCATCCGAACTTCGGCGTGCCCAATTCGGCGAACCGGACTGCCCTGCTGCCCACAGGCGCGGTGAATCCCAGCGCCGGCGCTATTCTGACCACGGTGACCACCTCGCGGCAAATCCAGTTTGGATTGAAGTTGACTTTCTAGATTGCGACAATCGCGCGGCGACGAGTACAGCGGGATATAGAATCCCCAACGGATCGGGGCATTGTAGCCCCTCTCAGCCTGGTCATCTCAGGATTGTTGCCGAGTGACTCGTAAGTTGAGAATTGCGAGCTTGAAAGACGCCCCCGACTTGGCGTAAACGTGGAGAATCCCGCCCGGATCAGTTTTCTGGAGGGAATTGCCATGCGCCAGCTCTGGCGGAATCTGCGCTATTCCTTGCGCGCCCTGCGCAAGAATCCCGGCTTCACCGTCGTTGCCATACTCTCGCTCGCCTTGGGCATAGGCGCAAACGTAGCTATCTTCACGCTCGTCAACGCTCTTCTTCTTCGCGATCTCCCCGTCCCTCACCCAGACCGCCTCGTCGAGCTTTCTCTTGTGCGGGAGGGTCACAAAATCACCTTCTCGTATCCCATGTTTCGCGAACTCGATCGGGGCCAGCGCGTTTTCTCCGCATTCATCGGGTGGAGCGGTCCTTGGTTGTCCAACGTAGACGTAAACGGAGTGCTTGCACAAAGTCGGGTTGACTCGGCTACGGCCAATTATTACTCGGAGCTTGGAGCCGCTCCTCTTCTGGGCCGCCTGCTGACTTCGGGAGACGTCAATCTTCACGCCGGCTCAACTTCCCAGGTGGCCGTGATTGGCTACGAGTTCTGGCAACAGCGTCTCGGCGGCGCGCGCGATGCAATAGGGAAGCAGATCCGCATCGAAGGCCAGCCCGTCACCATCGTTGGCGTCACTCGAAAGTGGTTTTCCGGTCTCACTCCAGGACAGCCACCCGACGTCACGGTTCCTATCACCGCCATCCCCACGGTTATCTTTAATGTTGGAAGCCTTGATAACCGGTCGTCGCTTTGGGTTCAAATCACAGGCCGACTCAAGGACGGTGTCACGATCGATCAGGCTCGCGTTCAGCTCCAATCCTTTTGGCCCGAAGTTCTCTTAGCCACGGCTTCCACGGACACTCCCGGTCTGCGCCGCCAAACATTTCTTTCCATGGGCTTGGACGTCTCGCCGGTCCGAACGGGCTTTGCCAGGGACCTGCGTGCACAATTTTCTCGTCCCCTCTACCTTCTTGCTGCCATCGTCGGTTTGATTTTGCTGGTTGCCTGCGTGAATCTCGCGAATCTTATGCTGGCTCGCGCCGCCGCTCGCAGCCAGGAAATGAGCGTGCGCATGGCCATCGGAGCGAGCCGCTGGGCCCTCGCCGGCCAGGTACTCACGGAGAGCCTCGTACTCGCTCTTGTCGGCGCTCTTCTCGGCCTTGCCTTCTCTTACTGGGGAAGCCGCATGCTCGTGGCCTTCATGACGGAGGGCACCGTCTCGTTCGATTTGCGCCCCGATCTGCGTGTGCTTTCCGTCGTTTTGTTTGTCGGCGTGTCTACAGGAATTCTCTTTGGTCTGGCGCCGACTTGGCACTCCTCGCTTCATGACCCCGCCATCGTCTTGCAACAAGGTTCTCGAAGTTTGACAGGTGGTGCCAGCAAACTGGGCAAGGCCCTGATCATCACACAGGTGGCGCTGTCCCTCGTCTTGTTGTTGGGAGCGGGACTGTTGGTCGGCACTTTCCAAAGATTACGTTCCCTCAATCTCGGTTTCCATAAAGACAATCTGCTCGAAATAAACCTCACCGCGAAACCCGGCGCCTACGAGAAGCTGAATATGAAAAGTTATCATCAGCAACTCATCGAGCGAGTCTCCAATCTACCCGGAGTCCTCTCGGCTGGCCTTTCGGACATAACTGTTCCCGGGCCCGTAGGAGCGCAGGAACAGCAAAAAGTCTCGGCCACTTCAGAGGATCCGAACACTGGTTTCCATGTGATGGCGATCGGGGTAACAACTTGGCCCGGTTTCTTCAACACCGTCGGCATCCACTTGTTGAGTGGTCGCGACTTTCAACTGACCGACGATGAGAAGCATCCTCACGTCGCCATCGTCAGCAGAAGCCTCGCCGAGCGCCTTTTTTCTCATGGTGATGCTGTCGGACAGCACGTTCGTTATAGCTTTTGGCCCGAGTTCCAGAATCTCGAAATCGTGGGCGTTGCTGAGGATGCTCGGATTTTCGACCTGCGCGATGCCGCCCCGCTGGCGATTTACCTTTCTGATCTCCAGCTTCCCCCACAGTGGGGACAATCGCACAACCTTTACGTGCGCACCAAAGAGAATCCCGAAGCGCTGGCGAGGGCCATCGGCCACCAGATCGAGTCCCTCGGCCACGAATATCCGCTTCGCACGGCAACGGTCGACCAAATGACGAGCCGCTTCCTCGTCAACGAGCGGGTGATCGCTTTGCTTTCTACTTTCTTTGCCGCTCTCGCTCTCTTGCTCGCCTCGATCGGGCTCTACGGGTTGATGTCCTACGGCGTCACTCGCCGCACCCGCGAAATCGGCGTCCGCATCGCGCTGGGCGCGCAGCAGGGAAGTGTTCGCTGGATGATTTTGCGCGAGACGCTGGCGCTGACTCTCTTCGGAGTCGCGCTGGGGGTTCCCTCCGGCCTCGCTGCGACTCGGCTCATCGCCAGCATGCTCTTCGGCCTCTCGCCAACCGATTTGTCCACTATCGTGACGGCATGCCTGCTTCTTCTCGCTGTTGCTTTCATTGCCGGCTACTTGCCTGCGCGCAGAGCTTCCGCCATGGATCCCATGCTCGCCCTCCGCACCGAATAAAACGCCGTCGGTACGCATGACCGCCCACCATTTCGACGGGAGATCGGGCCTTTTTTTTGCCCCCCGCCGGGGAGAGATTCCTCTGCGCAACTCCTGTGGCATTCAGAATCTGTGATTAGAAAGGAATCAAAGTCATTAAGCAAAAAAAAACGGGACCGCGCCGACCCGCGGATGTGGTCATCGGCGGCGCGGTCCTGAGACGATGAGGGGCAACCCTTCCATTTAAGGATTTTCAGGAAAGGGGTTGCCGACGATTCGACCAGGACCAGCGAGCCAACCGTGCTAGGATTCTTCCCGACAAGCATTCCTTCACCGAGGAGGAAACAACTCTATGGCCCGCAAAGTGGCTTATTGGGTGAGCACGAGTCTGGTGGCGGCGATGTCGCTCTTTGCTGGATTCGCTTATCTGTCAGGCAGTCCGTCCCCAGGCGGTTCAGGGATTCGCCCACGTGGGATATCCTCAGCAACTGAGGATTATTCTGGGGATCGCCAAACCTCTTGGCGCGATCGCGCTGCTCGTACCTGGCATGGCGAGACTCAAAGAGTGGGCCTATGCCGGATTCGCTTTCGCGTGGATCTCCGCGTTTTTCGCGCACTATCTTGCCGGAGATGGGCCAAGAGCATTCTCGCCGCTGGTATTATTGGTGCTCCTAGTCGTCTCATATCTTACGCGCGCTGCGAGCCGGCAGGATCAGGCTAACGTCACCGCGAATTAGCTCGGAAACCGTCACTCTGGAGTGTATTGGGTGGCTGACGGGCAAACCCGAGAGAACCGGATTACTTCTTGTTTGCCGACGGGAGTTGTAGTGGCACGGCCTGGCTCGCTATATTTCGGTAAGGCACGCATCCAAAATTGATCCTCTGACGGACTGCACTGCGCTAGGAAGAGGGAATGCCGTGAGAAAACCCGGCGTCGTTAGCCGCGCTACCAGACGAAGGACCGTGCGGACTTGTATGCGGGAATAGCAACAATGGGGAATGAGATGCCAACAAAAAAGTTTTTACAGAAATTCGTCCTACTAACGATGACGCCATGTGCAATTCTCCCGCTACACGCCCAATCCAGCCGGAACGTCCCGGGAATAGCTCTGGACCGACTTGAGTTGCACAACGTTAAAGCTGAGGCCGTTAACTACGACGGGAAGCCGGCGGTTCGCGTGGACCCGCTGCCCAATGCGGCGAATGGCGCGTCTTATGCGATTTTGAAGGGCAGCCACTTTCACAATGGAACAATTGAGGTCGAATTGGCGGGAAAACCCGGCGCCAATGCAGGGCCCGGGGCTCGCGGATTCATCGGAATCGCGTTCCGGGTCCAAGGGGACCGCTTCGAGTACATCTACCTCCGCCCGACGAATGGGCGGGCGGATGACCAGATTCGGCGGAACCACTCGACCCAGTATGCCGCGTATCCGGAATTCGATTTCGACCGGCTGCGGAAGGAGTCGCCGGAGAAATATGAATCGTATGTGGACCTGGAGCCCGGGGTGTGGACGAAGTACCGCATCTTGATTGACGGGGCAAAGGCGCGGCTGTTCGTCCATGGGGCAGACCAGCCTTGTCTGATCGTCAACGATATGAAACTTGGCGATTCGGAGGGCGCGGTGGCCCTGTTCGTAGGGCCCGGCACGGAAGGATACTTCACCAATCTTAAAATTACCCAGTGACGCCTTGGTTCCCCTTCCCGCGTGAGTACGCGCATGGCGTATTGGCGATTCCTCACGAGTCGCGAATTCGCGTCAATGGCTATAATAATAAGCCGCAGTTGAGCGGTCTCCGCCGCAAAATAAAAATAATCAGGATCTCGGGCTATGGCTTGGTCTACTGGTTCGGCGTTAGGCGAGTGATAAAACCTGAGGGCGCCAGTCGCGGCGACGAGTTTGCCCTCCATTTCCGAGTAGGGTTCCCCCCACGTAAACGACCCCCTGGGAACGAGATAGACTACTTGCCGATTGCCGAGCAAGACATACGGGCCGACCACGCCCCGTAAGGAAAATCTCCCGCGAATGGTGATCTGCTTTCCAATAAGTGTGTGCGATACCTCATCGGAGATTGCAGTCGCATCTTCTGGCGTCGAGCGCGGATGGTCACAGCCTCCCGCTAGAACAACAATGGCGATCGACAAGAAAGCAGCCGCGCGCAAGCCCTTCGACACACGACCGGTCACGGACTCTCCTCCACGGCTTCATTGTAAACTCTCTTGTGCGGGACGACACTCTAGAGCCTCCAGTCAAGTACCGGCCAGAAATTCCGTCTTGGTTCCCGAGGCTAGCCCGTGCCCAGGCGATCAATTCCGGATGGCCGACAATGCCAGTACAATCCGTAAACGCGACCGCGCGACTGAGGATCCCTTTCGTTCCTCCGGGCACGACAAGCCGGTGGCCTTTTCGCGCAGGGGTGCAACGTAACCATAGATCTCGAAAGCAGAAAGTGGAGCGACGATGAGAACGGAATTGCTGCGATTCAACGACGCTGTCGAGCGGGATCCCGCCATCAATGCGTGGATGAAAGAGCATGCAGGTGAATTGGGAGCCATCGCGCATCAGTGGTTTGAGGTGATGCGAAAATGCGGGGACGAAGTCCGGGAGCTTTTGCATGACGGCTGTCCGGTTGCGTGTTTGGGAGATGCGCCCTTCGGCTACGTCAATGTATTCGCCTCGCACGTAAACGTGGGGTTCTTTCACGGCGCAGCGCTGCCGGATCCGGCCGGCTTGTTGGAAGGTACCGGCAAGTTCATGCGTCATGTGAA
The DNA here is from genome assembly GCA_003223255.1 of Acidobacteriota bacterium. Classification (GTDB taxonomy): domain Bacteria; phylum Acidobacteriota; class Terriglobia; order Acidiferrales; family UBA7541; genus Acidiferrum. The sequence goes on from QHYJ01000118.1 coordinate 9,662, forward strand.
GCTGAGACCGGGAACGGCCACAAACGCCGCAGCGCTAAGCAGGCTCATCAATACGGCGTACTCGGATATAAAGGCGCGCGTCGAAAACGGCTAGGCTCGATAGGCCACCCGCAAGCACGTCCAGATGGCCGACCATAGTGGAATTGATGGGCTTGGTCAACACTGTGGAGTTAATCACGAACCGTCGACGAGCTTGTGGCTTGAGCTCAACCCTCATATTCCTGAGTGTCCAAGCAGCGTGCTCGTGCTACGATTCACCGCATGACGTTTCCGGCTGCTGTCCCGGAGATCCCCGCGGCTAGCGTCGATAAAGCCGCTGCCTACTATGTCGACACGCTGGGCTTCACCTTCGATTGGGGCGACGAGCAAGGCGGCATCGCTGGCATCTCAAGGGGAAATTGCAGACTGTTTATCACCAATCGCTCCTTCCGAGAGTCCTACGGCAACAGAGGTCCGATCCTTTTCTGGCTCAATCTCGGGAGCAAGGCTGAGGTAGACGAACTCATCGATAAAGTGGAAGACCGCGCACGCGAGGATCGTTTCCGAGCCCGAGGACAAACCGTGGAAGCTGCGCGAGTTTCTGGCCGCCGATCTTGACGGCAACCTTATTCGTGTCTTTTATGATTTCCGGGGCGACAGGTAAAAGAACGACATATCGCAAAGTCGCTTAGCGTCTAGCGATTGGTGTCGTATCACGGGCAACCCTCCGTAGTCCGGTTGCACCAGAGTTGCCGACAATCCGTTCGGAATGTCTTCCCCTTTAAGAATGTCGTTCTCGGGACGGGGAGGGATGCAGCCCGACGGGCTCGTCTCGTTGCGGCGGTGCCGGGGGCTGCCGTACACTTGCTTCATGATCCGTCAGATCGCGCCTCAGTTCTTCACCACGGACATTCCCGGCACGGTCATCTATTACAAAGACAAGCTTGGCTTCGAATGTCTGGGGATGTGGCAGGACCCGCCGGTCTACGCGATCGTGGCGCGCGACCAGCACGCGATTCACTTCCGCTGCGCAGCGCCGCCCGCAGCCAGTCCGGACAAATACTCGGACGAACTGCTCGATGCATATTTCTATGTCGAAGATGCAGACCTGCTTTATGCCGAGTACGCCGCCAGCGGCGTGGAGTTCGCGCGGGAACTTGCCAACATGCCATGGCGCTCGCGAGAGTTTGTAGTTAAGGATTGCGGCGGCCGTCTGCTCGCGTTCGGCACGAACTTGTAGCCGGTTCTTTCGTCCGGTCCACTAAAACGACGGTGCAGGTCAGCTCTACGAGTCGGCTGGGTACGTCGTTCAGCTCGGCGATCGTGGCAGGCATCGTGGCTGACCTTTCGTCGGCGGTGGACCAGCACGTGGCTCCAGAGCTGCGCGTCGGAGACCTCCAACGCGCGCTATCCCACGCCAGGAGCTGCGGGAATGCAGATTCGCTCGGCGCCGGCTGCCTCGACTTCAACCAGGCCGTGCAATTCATCAAGGGCACAAACCTGCCCCACTGAATAAAACTTCTCCTCATACTCTGGGGGGGGAGGAGGCTGTCAACATGACTGCCTCCTGCCAACCGCGGAGGATAGTTCACTCCCTCTTGTGCATTACGCTTTATAGATAGACCGGAGGTTTCTCGATCGAGCCCAAGTGACGGGCTATCCGCAACATTCTTGTTTGCCGACCACTCAGGAGGCTCCGCGCGGAGTGGCTTGGGCACGTCAGCAACGCACGTACAGATTAGCAATGCGCGTAGTGGTATTATCCCCTCGCCATGAACAACCACTACCGCCGTCTTAACCCGAGCCCTATTTCCGTGGTTGTGTTTTGTTTTGCCTTTTCTTTTGCAGCGGTCGCGACGTTTGTGTCACAGCGCGCTTCGGCGCAGATGCAAACCGGCTGGGAACATACATACGCGTCGCCGAACCATCCGATCGTACTGCACGCCGTGCGGCTGCTTGATATCGAATCGGGAAAGATTATCAGCTCAGGGGAAGTCTTGGTCCGCGGCTACAAAATCGCGGAGGCGGGCCAGTCGGTGGCGCATCCCGCCGATGCGCAGACGATTGACCTGGGCGATACGACGCTCATGCCCGGCCTGATCGACGCGCACGTCCATCTGTTCCTCCATCCGGGCGACGAGGGACTGCAAACTGTCGAGGAGTCTGTGGCGCAGCGCACCATTCAAGCAACGCTCGCTGCGCACGACGATTTGATGGCAGGCTTCACCGCGGAACGCGACATGGGCACCGAAGGCGCCGGCTCGGCGGACACAGCCGTGCGCAATGCGATCAATCGCGGAGAGATTCCCGGGCCGCGCCTGCGCGTCAGCGGCAACGCGATTTCAATTCTCGGCGGACACGAGGACGCTATCGGTTTCAATCCCGCGCAGCATGTGCTGGGAAACGCCGATTACGCGAACACCACGGACGAACTCATCGCGACGATTCGCGAGCAGCATAAAGAAGGTTCCGACTTCGTGAAGATTTACGAAACGGGCCGCGACATTTTCCGCGACGGACAATTCACCTCGCAATATCAGTACACCGAAGCGCAACTCGCTGCCGCCGTGCAGGAAGCAGCACGCCTGGGAACCAAGGTGGGCGTGCACTGCATGGGCGAGCCGGGAGCGCTGTGGGCCGCGCAAGCTGGCGTCGAGTCCATCGATCACGCCGCGCAGTTAAGTGATGAAACCATGCGGATCATGCGTGAGAAAGATATTCCCGCGATTCCCACGTTCACGATCTTCGAGTATTTCGCGGACCATGCCCAGAATCCCGCGGTGGCCAAGGCCGAGCACGAATCCCTCGATTACCACATTCAACAGTTCAAGAAGCAAATCGCTGCGGGCATCCCGATGGCCGTCGGTTCCGACGTTGGGCCGTTCCCGCACGGCACGCAAGCGCGCGAATTGGTGCTCATGGTGCGTTACGGAATGAAGCCGCTCGCCGTATTGCAGGCGGACATGCTCGAAGGCGCCAAAGTTCTTATGTGGGAGGGGCAGATCGGCGATTTGAAGCCCGGATATTTCGCAGACATTGTGGCGGTACCCGGGAATCCACTCGACGACATCGGCGTCACGCAACATGTCTCCTTCGTGATGAAGGGCGGCGTTATCTACAAACGATAGTCAACACACCGCTTCGGCCGCAGAGATGCCTGCTCCTCTTGAGCGCATGGGTCCACGATTACTTCCGCATTGCCGACAATCCCCTCGGGGCGGCGAATCTTGCCATAGGCCCGCTCGATAGGTGACTCCGGCTGAAGTCATCGTTCGACATGTAGTCCTGGAATTCCGGCCCTTGACAAATCTATAGTCGAATGTCTACCATCACCTTCTATTGGAGGTCGGATATCTACCATGGCCAAGCATACGCGGCAACGCGCGAATGTACTCCAGGGAACCCTGGACATGCTCATCCTGCGAACACTTCTCTATGGTCCAGCGCATGGTCATGAGATTGGCAAGCATATTCAGCGGACCACCAATGACTTCCTTCAAATGCAACACGGCTCTCTCTACCCTGCGCTGCACAGACTGGAGCGAAGGGGATGGGTCACCTCCAAGTGGGGAATGGCTCCGGATCGCAATCGGGAATTCAAGTATTACCGACTTACGGAAAAGGGCAGAAAACAACTTG
>QHYJ01000409.1 GCA_003223255.1 Acidobacteriota bacterium
CGTTTCGATGGAAGAGGTACGCGCCGACCTGGGCGTGATCGCGGGACGGATTGATCAGCAATATCCCGGGCGAACGACCACGCTGGCGATTCATCGCGCGACTTTCTTAGGGCGGCCGGAAGAACGGAGCTTGGTGTTAGGCGTAGGGGCCGTGGTGCTGGAGGCCGTGGGATTGGTTCTCCTGGTTGCATGCGCGAACGTAGCGAATCTGCTGTTGGCGAGGGCCTCCGCCCGGCAGAAGGAGATTGCGATCCGGCTTTCGATTGGAGGAAGCCGCTGGCGCATTGTCCGGCAACTGCTGACGGAGAGCCTGCTGATTGCGTTTCTTGGCGGGACTCTAGGATCGATAGTGGCGTTCTGGTCGGTCGAGGGCATCGTGCCGTTTGTTCTAGCGCACTTGCCGATGCCTGGGGCTTCGCGGCTCGCGTGGAATGTCAGTCCAGACCTGCACGTCTGGGGATATTCGCTGGCGTTGACGGCTTTGACGGGGATTGTGTTCGGACTGGCGCCGGCGCTGCATGCGACGCGGCAGGACTTGGGCAGCGCGATTAAAAGCGACGGCGCCGGGCTCATGGGGAAGGCGGCGCGCGGAGGAATGCTGCGCAGCACGCTCGTCGGCGTCCAGATTGCCGTGTGCATGGTCCTGCTGATCGCCGCCGGATTGTTGATGCGAGGCCTGTATTTGGCGCAAACAGTAGATCCGGGGTTTGAGATGAAAGGGATCACTCAGGCACAGTTCGATTTGCCGTCGCAAGGCTATAGCGCGGAAAAGGCACGGGCATTTCAGCGAGAATTGATGGCACGGGTTGCAGCCTTGCCCGGAGTTGATGATGTAGAGGAAGCGCGTGTCACGCCGCTAAGCCATTCTTTTTTAGGCGCGGGACTGACGCCCGCAGGAGAGACGGAATCGCGGCAGTTTGAGTTCAATGTGGTTTCACCAGGATACTTCGCGATGCTGGGAATGCCCATGGTACGCGGTCGAACGTTCACGGAAGCGGAGACGCAGTCGGACGCTTCTGTCTTGGTGGTGACGGAGTCCACGGCTCGAAAGCTGTGGCCCGGACAGGATGCGCTCGGAAAGACTCTACGAGGAGTCGTTCCCACTGGCTTGCAGTGGGAGAAGAAAGTGTATCAGGTCGTGGGAGTAGTGCGGGATTCGCAGGCCTCGCACTTAGGACAAACCGATGGGCTGTTCTTTTACATGCCGGCCGGACCGGAAGAGCAAGACAGATTGCAATTGCTGGTGCACAGCAAGGGCGGCGATGTGGCGACCATCAATGGGATTCGCGAGGCGGCGCGCGCCCTGGACCCGAATTTGATTGTGGGCGTGAGCAAGCTGGCAGACAACTTGGAGGCTTGGCGGGCGCCGTCGCGGATTGTCGCGGGGCTCTCCGGCGTGCTCGGAGCGTTGGCCCTGCTGCTTGCGGCGATTGGAGTTCACGGCGTCGTCTCTTACGGAGTGAGCCAGCGCATCCGTGAAATTGGCATCCGCATGACGCTCGGGGCGGACGGCCGCGACGTGATGCGTCTGCTATTGCGGCAAGCTCTGCGGCCCGTGGTGGTCGGCGCTCTGGTTGGCGGGATTGCCTGCGCGGCTGTCTCCCAAGCTCTCTCGGATGCGCTGTATGGCATAGGTTCCCACGATCCGATTGCGTTCATCGGTGTGCCCGTCTTTTTGCTGGGGGTTGCCTTTCTCGCGAGCTACCTCCCGGCTCGTCGTGCCTCGCGCGTCGACCCCATGGAGGCTTTGCGCTACGAGTAATTTGGCCTGGGAGGTGATGTCATGATCTGGGCTCGGCGATTCTGGCTTCGGCTGCAAACTTTATTCCGTCGCAACAGAAGTACTCAGCGATTAAACGCCGAGATTCAATTCCATCTCGACCAGCAAGTCGCCGAAAACCTCGCCGCAGGCATGAGCCGCGAAGAAGCCCACTACTCCGCCAGGCGCGTCTTCGGCAACCCTGCGTTCCGCAAAGAAGAAACTCGCGACACCTGGGGCTGGCTCTGGCTGGAACAATTCGCCCAGGACGTTCGCTACGCCGCACGCATGCTGCGCAAGTCTCCAGGCTTCACCGCCGCTGCCGTCCTTACTCTCGCTCTCGGCATTGGCGCCAACACCGCGATATTCAGCGTGCTCGATCGCGATCTATTGCGCCCCCTCCCTTATCCCGATGCCGACCGCTTGGTGTTTTTCGGGATGCTGATCCCATCGTTCGACTCACGCCCGTTCTTGTTCACCTCTTCCTACTTGCAACTCGGTGCCAACACACCATTCGAGTCTGTCGCCTCCTGGAGGCCTGGAGTGAGCGGGTGTGATCTCACCGAGGAATCTCCCTCACGGCTCGCTTGCGTTCGGACAGAGTCCAAATTTCTCGCGACTTTCGGCGTCAGCCCAATTCTTGGAAGCAATTTCAGCACTGAGGAGGACGGACCCAATGCTCCGCAGGTGTGCCTGATCTCCTACGCGTTATGGAGAAGTCGCTTCGGCGGCAGCGCGGCAGCACTGGGTCAGACGCTCTCGCTCGATGGCCTGCCGACGAGAGTCATCGGCGTCCTTCCACAGAATTTCGAGTGGCCGACGCTCGCGCGTGTCGACGTGATCTTGCCTGAGGCAATTTCGGCTGCCGAAAGAACGAATCCCATCGCTGGAGTAGTGCGTGCCTACGCGCGGTTGAAACCTGGCGTGACCATGGCCGAGGCTCGCGCACAACTTGCCCCAACCCTGGAGAGCTGGAGAGAGATTTCACCGCCGATGTTCCGCAAGGAAATACGGCTGGGGTTGGTATCTGTGCGCGAAGACCAAGTCGGCTCGATACGGCTCGCGCTCTTGGTCCTTTTCGGAGCGTCGCTGGCTTTTCTGGTTCTGGCTGCCGCGAACGTGGCCAACCTTTTTTTGGCCCGTCACGCAGCACGAGAGCACGAACTGGCTGTGCGGGCTGCGCTTGGGGCCAGCCGCAGCAGACTGATCGTTTTGCAACTCAGCGAGAGCACGCTGCTCGGCGCCTTTGGAGGAATGGCAGGCGCGGCGATCACTTTCGGGCTGCTGAGGTTTTTCGTTGCACTGGCGCCAGCGGGCATTCCACGCATTGCGCAGGCTGGATTCGACACGCCAGTGTTGTTCTTTGTGTTGGGAGCATCGCTATTGTCGGGCCTGATCTGTGGACTGGTACCAGTGTTTACTCCGCAGCCAGTTCGGGCGCTGCTGGCGGGGCCGTCGCTCGGCCCGCGTCGAGCGCCGCTCGGAGCGGTCCTGGTCGGCGCGCAGGTGGCTGTATCCATCGTACTGGTTATGGGAGCGGGACTCTTTCTCGATACGCTGCGCAATATTGAGACTGTGCCGCTGGGAATGGACCCGAACAATATCGTGACTGCAGAAATTACGCTCGGCCACGCCTACGGCCAGCCCCAGGCGTCCGCCGAATTCTTTGAGCGTCTTGAGACGCGGTTGCGCAATCTGCCTGGAGTAACGGGCGTCGCAGTAAGCGACTCGATACCTCCAACAGGCGCGCAACACGCGCACCAGTTTTTTGATATTCGGGTTGAGGGGCGACCGCCATTTCCAAGAGGGACGGGTGGCTTGGTCGGCTGGCGCATCGTCACTCCTGGCTATTTCCAAATGCTCGGCGTCCCCATCCTTGAGGGCCGGGGATTCGTGCCGACCGACCAAGATCCGCGCGCGGCCGTGATCGTGGTGAGCAAGAAATTGGCGGACCGACTCTTTCCAGGCCAGGGTGCCGTTGGACAGCATCTCCAACTCTCTGTGCCGTCGGGACCTTGGTACACCGTCGTTGGAGTTGGCGGCGACGTGACATACCTGAACGAATCAGGGCGTGTGGGCCGCACTGATCCGGAATACTACGCCGTACGCAAGCGCCTTTCAGCGCTTGGAACAACGCCAGAAGACGTGGATCGACACGCCTTTTTTCTTGTCCGTAGCCCGATGAAGTCCACCGCGGTAGAGCGGCTCGTTGGTAGTGAAATCGCTTCTCTTGATCCTACGTTGCCGACGGAGATATCCACTCTTAAGGGACGGGTAAACCTCTTGCGGGAGGAGCCGCGATTCAACGCAGCGCTCATCAGCCTATTCGCCGCGATGGGCTTCCTGCTTGCCACAATCGGACTCTACGGGGTGCTCGCCTTTTTGGTTTCGTCAAGGGCCAAGGAAATCGGTGTGCGCATGGCGCTCGGCGCTGAACCGGAAAGCGTGCTGGGGATGGTCATCTGGCAGGGAGTGCGGCTAATGTTGATGGGTCTCGCAGCGGGCGCTGCAATGGAGTTCTCTGTCGCGCATTTTCTGCGGGGATTGCTTTATGGCGTAAGTCCGCTGAATCCGGCGATCGCCAGCATGGCAGCCCTGCTCTTGCTGCTCGCGGGCCTTGCTGCCTGTTACGTTCCTGCACGGCGTGCGTCGCGCGTGGATCCCATGGTTACGCTGCGGTACGAGTAACTCTTGGCTCTTTCAGAGCCACAACGATGAAAATAGCCGCTCGCTGTTGAGCCAATCATTTCAATGAGATACGCGGCTATTTTCGTAGGAGTGATTCGGCACGGAAGGTGAAGTTATGGTGTGGACTCAACGATTCTGGGTCAAGTTGCAAAGCTTATTCCGTCGCAACCGGAATGCTCAGCGACTGAACGACGAAATCCAATTCCATCTCGAGCAGCAAATTGCCGAAAACACCGCCACAGGTATGGGCCCTGAAGATGGTTGCCACGCCGCTATGCGCATCTTCGGCAATCCCGCAGTCCTCAAAGAAGAAACCCGCGACATCTGGGGCTGGACGTGGCTCGAACGCCTCGCCCAAGATTTGCGTTATGGGCTTCGCACGCTGCGAAAAAATCTCGGATTCACGGCTGTGGCGGTGCTAACGCTCGCCTTGGGAATTGGCGCGAATACGGCGATTTTTCAACTGATCGATGCACTCGCCTGCGCGCCATTCCTGTGAAGGAGCCGCAGCAAGTCGTTACCGTTCAACTGGCCGACAGCACCGGAGTCAGGGGAAACCAAGCCAGTGGGTATCCTGTTCTGACCAATCCGGTGTACTCCGCGACCAGCAGGACGTGTTCTCCGGCGTTCTCGCCTGGGGCAGTAATGGTTTCGGCCTCGCTCCCCCGGGCGAAGGTCGGCTTGCTCAAGGCCTTTTCGTCAGCGGCGATTTTTTCCAGGTACTCGGTGTGCGGCCCTTGATGGGCCGCGTATTCACCGCTGCCGACGATCGCCGCGGTTGTGGCTTGCCGGGAGCCGTGATCAGCTATGCCTTCTGGCAACGCGAGCTGGGCGGCGATCCTTCACCCATTGGGCGCAAGCTCACACTTAACTATCATCCCGTCGAGATCATTGGCGTCACGCCTCCCGGTTTCTTCGGGCTCGAAGTCGGTAGCTCCTACGACGTTGCCGTTCCCATTTGCTCGCAAGCAGTTCTGTGGAGCGAAGGAACATGGCTCGACGAAGGACAGTGGCAGCTGCGGAGAGATAGACGGAAGCGGTGATAAGTTTGTGATTCACGATGTAGACCCCTACGGCGTTACTCGGGATTTGGATCTGCCGAGGGCCGGTTGGCGCATTCTTCTCCTTCGCAATCGGTCCATTTTACGGATTCCAAAATGCTGTCGATTTCCCGTGCGGCTTGTACAAAACGTGATTGCCGGCCGTCCTTCGAACCTACGAATCCGGCATCGCTCACAACTCGTTTCGTTTTTCCATCCTCCCAAATCCGAACCCCTACCGAGGGAGTATCGAACCCCCAGGAAAATGCTCGATCTTCCAGCGTCATGAACTTCACTTGGTCCAGCGTCTGTAGAATGTGTCGTCAAGCTTGACCCTGTAAGCAATCCATCTTAAGCTTCATCTTGCTAAGCACATGCGTAGCAAGGCTTATCGTGTCCGTGTAGTGGCATTGCTCCTGGGGATTATCTTCCTCGGGGCGCAATTCCATTTCTGCACGGACGTCTCTGCTTCGTCTTCGGCTACACACTTCTGCCCAGTCTGCTCTGTGGCAGGCTCGGCGGTCACTACGCAGTCGCCGACCGTTACTCTGATTCCAGCGGCGAACCGGCTGGAAGTGGTTTCCGCAGTGGTTGCAGTTTCCTCTGCATTTCCGCGCGCTGTTTCTCCGCGCGCGCCCCCTGCCCTCTAGTCTCTATCCCTGGTTGATTCCCTTTCCCGGTTGCTAGCCGTCCCTTTGCCGGGATGCACAAGGAGTTTCCACATGAGGAGAGTGCCATGAAGAAGTTCGCAGTCCTGTCCGCTCTGATCCTTTGCTCAACCTGCTGTGCCGCTGTCTCGGCACAACAGGCTCCCCCAGTTGCGCCTGCGGCCTCAAATAACACGGAGGACGCCCGGATAAAGGCTCTCGAAGAACAGGTGCGCACTCTCGCCGAGCAATTGGCTCTGCTTCGCGGCGAGTTGAAAGAGTTGCGTGACGCCAAGTCCCCACAGTCGGCCTCCACGGACCGCATTGTCCTGGCCTCTTCCCGAATTGAGCCGGGCATGTTGCCGTCAGCTCCTGCGTATTCCGCGAGCTTGCCTGCCTCTCCGGAGCCCAGCCCAAACCCTGCTCCCACGCAATTTGCACAAACGCAAACCTATGGCGGGGCAACGTCCAACGCCAAGCTCCTGAATCCGGACATGAGTCTAATTGGGGATTTCATCGGGACCGCCGGACGCAACACCATTTCGCCGTCGCGGTCCCTGGAACTTCACGAGTCTGAGGTCGGCATGCAAGCAATCATCGACCCGTATGCGCGGGCCGATGCCTTCATTTCCTTCGGTGAAGAAGGCGTCAACGTGGAGGAAGGCTACGTCACGTTTACGGCGCTCCCGGCGGGCTTGCTCTTAAAAGTGGGCAAAATGCGCGCCGAATTCGGCAAGGTCAATACGATCCATAATCACGCCTTGCCCTTCATTGATCGGCCGCTAGTTACTAACAATCTCGTCGGCGGCGAGGACGGAATTGACGATGCCGGCATTTCGCTTTCCCGTTTCCTTCCCGCCCCCAAGAACTGGTTCTTCCAGGGAACGGCGCAGGTCTATCGCGGCGATTCCAGCGACGTTTTCACCGCCAACCGCCGCCAGGACGTCAGTGTTGTCGGCCACCTGCGCCTTTACCGCGACCTCGGCGAATCCACCAACATTGATCTTGGCGGGTCTTATGCTCGCGGGCACAATAGCGCCGCGGCCGGCACGACACTCAACTCGAGCCTCTTCCTCACCAATTTGTATGGAGCCGATGCCACGTTGCGCTGGAAGCCCCTGCGTCGCGCCATTTATCATTCTTTCCTTTTCCGCAACGAATTTTTCTGGAGCGCTCGAGATCAGCTGTCTCCCGTCAACATTTTCGAGACGCAGCATGCTTTCGGCCTTTATTCCGATGCTGAGTACCGCGTCAACCGCCGTTGGACCCTTGGCGGACGCTTTGATCGCAGCGGCCGCGCCAACAACGCAAAACTCACGGACACTGGCTTTTCGGGTATTCTGACGTACTGGCCCAGCGAGTTTAGCCAGATTCGTGGCCAGTATCGCTACGGGCATCTGTGGGACATCACCAATTCGCGTTTTACCGATGCCAACGAATTCCTGTTCCAGTTTCTTTTTGTAATGGGCGCGCACGGGGCGCACCCGTTCTGACGAAGCTCTCTAGGAGAGACTATGAGACACGACAAACTTCACACTCGCTTCGCTGCTCTCTTCGCAGCGCTGACCCTGATCTGCGCCCTTTGCACGCCTCCGGCGAGCGCCGCGGGTAAGCTGCAAATCATGACCGCCACTACCGACCTTGCCGCGCTGGCGAAGGAGATCGGCGGAGACAAGGTCGAAGTGGAATCGGTCGCACGCGGCTACCAGGATCCACACTTCGTCGAAGCCAAGCCCAGTTTTCTTCTGAAACTTCGCCACGCCGATTTGCTCATTGTGGTCGGCCTGGAACTTGAAATCGGCTGGCTTCCACCGCTGATCACGCAATCCACGAACCCCAAAATCCAAGTGGGCGCGCCAGGCTATTTCGACGCGTCGCGTTATGCCAGGATTCTGGAAATTCCCACCGGCGTGGTGACGCGCGCTGAAGGCGACGTCCATCCCCTCGGCAATCCACACTACTGGCTCGATCCTGAAAACGGTTTGCGCATAGCGAAAGGAATTCAAAATAAACTCTCGGAAATGCACCCCGATGACGCCGCCTACTTCGCACAGCGCTATGATGATTTCGAGAAGCGCATTAAGCAGGCCGATGAAAAATGGATGACCGAGATGAAGCCTTACGCCGGCCGCAAAATCGTTACCTACCACCGCTCCTGGCCGAATTTTGCTGAATATTTCCATCTCGAGGTCGTCGGCTATGTCGAACCACGGCCAGGCATTCCTCCAAGCCCGCAGCATACCGTCGAACTGATCAGACTGATGAAGCAGGAAAACGTGAAGGTCATCGCGGTTGAGCCTTACTTTGATTTGAAGACCCCCAACGCGATCGCCCGAGAGACCGGAGCGAAAGTCGTCGTCCTGATGCCTTCGGTGGGCGGCGAAAAGGAAATCACTGAGTACTTCAAGTTGTTTGATTACGATATCGCGAAGTTGAAGCAGGCTTTCGACGAAACCAAATAACGCCAGGAGATCGCGGAATGGAAATTCTCGTTTTCTTGCTCGCGCCCTTTGTCGCTAGTCTCATCCTCACGGGGATCCATGCGTATCTTGGTGTGCACGTTGTCGAGCGCGGGGTCATTTTCGTGGACCTCGCTCTCGCGCAAATCGCTGCCCTAGGTGCCACCGTTGCCGTGGTCATCGGCATGGACCCGCATGGCCGCACCTCCTACTGGATCAGTCTCGGCTTCACGTTCCTCGGCGCGGCCATCTTTTCTTTTGCGCGCAGTGCCCGTGGTCATATTCCTCAGGAAGCCTTCATTGGCATTGCGTACGCGGTGGCCTCAGCTACGGCGATTCTTTTGATGAGCAAAGCGACCGGCGAAACGGAGCACCTCAAGGACATGCTGGTTGGCAACATCCTCGCCGTGTCCTGGCCTGAAGTCCGCAAGACGGCGCTGCTTTACGGCGCCATCGGCATCTTCCATTTTATTTTTCGCAAAAAGTTTCTTTCTATTTCGATGAACCACGGCAAGGCCGAGCAATCTGGGATGAACGTCCGCTTCTTCCGTTGCGATCGCGGGTGTGTTGCTCGTTTTTTGCTACCTGATTGTTCCGAGCGTCGGAGCAATGCTTTTTGCCGACCGCATCGGCACGCGCCTCGCGATCGGCTGGACCATGGGCACACTAGCGTCAGCGCTGGGCTGTTATCTTAGCGTTCAGCTCGACACGCCCACGGGGGCAACCATCGTTGTCACGTTCGGCGCAATTCTCGTCCTGATGTTCTTCCTACACCTGATTGTGCACCACGGCCAAAACGCGCGCGCACTCGAAGGTGTCGCCTCGGCTCACCGCGAACTTGATACGGCTGGTTCGTCAAAGGCAAGCGTGAGATAGTCCAGGGATCAAAATGGTTGATCGGCCAAACTCGAAAGGAAAACTGGCTAAGCTACTCGCTTTCAGCTTAGCCCTGTTCTTCGTTGCGTTCGTTTCCCAGGCCGCATCGCACCTCCACGCAAATGGACAGAGTGAAGCAACTTGCCAGGTTTGCCAGGCCGCGCACCTCGGGCCTGCTCCACAAGTAGGCATTCTTTTGCCTCACGCTCCTCTTCTGTCAGGTGGGTACGTTCAGCCATTTCTTTCAGCGTTTCATGAAGAGCTTCTCTTCCACGATTCTCCCTCCCGCGCACCTCCCACCGCGTAAGCCAACCTCCTAGCTCGAAGTGTATCTGCACGCTGACCGATCTCCAGGTCAGCGTCACCGCCACGTTTTTTTGGCGGTCTCTATCCACAACAACGTGCCTGGTCTTCGAAAGGATGTAACAAAAATGTTAAATCGCTGGAGCGTTTTTGACTGTTTGTGTATTGGCATTGCTCTTCTCGGTCGCGGCCGGTTCAGCTATGGCGCAAGTCGGGAATTCCGGTTCGATTGAAGGTGTGGTCACGGATCCGTCGGGAGGGGGCGTCGGGAACGCCCAGGTAGAAATTTCGTACGCGGTCAGCGGTTTTCATCGCGAAACGGTGACGGCGCCCGATGGCACCTTCAAGTTCACGAATGTGCCTTTCAATACGTATCACGCAGTGGTGACAGCGGCCGGGTTCACTCCCTTCACCCAGGATGTGGACGTGCGCTCGGCTGTACCCACGCGACTTGAGATCAACCTCAAAATCAGTACGGAAGTGACCACTGTAACGGTAACAGAGAAAGGCTCCGACCTCATCGAGACGGAGTCCACGTTCCACACGGACGTCGACCAGGGGATTATCGACCGGCTTCCGTTGGAGAGCGCATCGTCCTCTGTGACAAACCTGGTGACGCTGGTGTCCGCGGGAGTGGCCGCGGACTCCAATGGAAACCTGCATGGTCTAGGTAGTAATTCGTTGATTTTTAAAGTCGCTCGTCATTTTGGCGAAGCACACCTATGCTCTTTGTATACTCCTGCTTATGCGCGCCGCCTACAAATACCG
>QHYJ01000410.1 GCA_003223255.1 Acidobacteriota bacterium
CACCCTACCTTGCGAATATCGGTTCGCGGCAGGATCTGAACTACCTATATGCCGAGATGCTTGGCGAACTGACGGTAGGGCACCTTTTCATTTTTGGTGGGGATAGTCCTGAAGTAAAACGGGTTCAGACAGGACTCCTCGGTGCAGACTACAAAATAGAGAACGGCCGCTACCGATTCGCACGGGTTTACAACGGCGAGAACTGGAACACCGACCTTAAGGCTCCGCTAACACAACCGGGCGTCAACGTGGTCGCAGGAGAATACCTATTGGCAGTGAACGGACGGCCGATCCTCGGCACCGATAACATTTATTCCTTCTTCGAGGAAACCGCAGGCAAACAGGTCGTTCTGAAGGTTGGTTCTGACCCTACCGGCGCAAACTTCCGCGAAGTCACGGTCGTCCCGGTGTCCAGCGAGACCCGGTTACGCAACTTGGCCTGGATCGAGGACAACCGCCGCAAAGTGGACCAGATGACGGGAGGACGCGCGGCCTACGTTTACATGCCAGACACCGCGTTTGGAGGCTACACCAACTTTACGCGCTACTTCTACGCGCAAGTTGGTAAAGAAGCGGTCATTGTGGACGAGCGGTTCAACGGCGGAGGCGCACTCGCCACCGACGTCGTCGAGATCCTTCAACGCAAGCTGCTGAGCTTGGTCGCCACGCGCGACGGTGAAGACGAGGTTCAGCCACAGGGCGCGATCTTTGGACCGAAGGTCATGATCATCAATGAACTTGCCGGTTCAGGCGGAGACGCGATGCCCTGGTACTTCCGGCGTGCCGGTGTCGGCAAGTTGGTTGGCAAGAGGACCTGGGGCGGTTTGGTCGGACGAGCTGCGGCCCCTCAGCTAATGGACGGCGGTTTCGTCTCATCGCCGAGCTCCGGTGTCTGGAATCCCAATGGGCAGTGGGAAGTGGAAAACCACGGTATCGCACCGGACATCGAAGTGGAACTCGATCCGGAACTGACAAAGCAGGGCCACGATCCGCAATTGGAGAAAGCCGTTCAGGTGGTGATGGAAGAGTTGAAGCAAAACCCGCTTCCGCATCCTCATCGCCCAGCCTATCCCAACTATCATTCGAAAGAGGCTGAGCCACGCTAGTTCGGTGGGTTCTGACCTGCTCGAAGTGCAGACGCGGCTTTCTGACCCAGATGCAGTTTGGAGGCGACCCTCACCTCTCAACTCCCGCAAGTAATGGGAGGTCGAGTATCAGAATGACTTCCGCATAGCCATGACTCGGGATCAATCGAGGGGGCGACAACAACGCAACCAGTTCGCGGCCCCTTCCCATAAGCGGTGCCTTCTGGCCTTCTGCTTTTGCGCCTTTAGAAATGGAAGCCGAGTTCCGCCGTCAAGGCACGGGGCGTAACGAAATGCGTCCCGCTAAACGTTGAGAGGAAGTTGTACAGCGCTTCCTTATTCGTGAGGTTGATGGCCGTCACTCGCAGACTCCACTTGTAGTGGTCGCCATGGAAAACGTCGTCCTCTCCTACGCTGGCGTCAAACAAATTGCGCGGCGCGATGCGCGGAGGGTTTTTGTCGGCGTTTTCCGTGCCGTCGGCCGGAATGACAATTCGGATAGCGCCGTGCGGCGTGCCCGCCGGGCAACTCGTAAGCGGATTCGTCAGCGTCGCGAAGACGTTCCCACAAAACAGCCCGATCGCTGCTTGTTGATCCGCGTCAAACGTAAGCGCGGTTGCATAATCCAGGACAGCGCCGGCCACCAGCCCGCTGTCATACCTCCAGTTGAAACCGAACCACGGCCCTCGCTTCCACGGCTGATATTGCAAGTGTGTGGTCTGGTTGAACTTCTCGTCATGGTCGATGCGGAAAACAGATCCACGTCCTACCGTCACTCCCAGCCCGCCAACTTGCGGCGGAAAATACCGTGCCGCCACGCTCGACATGACCACCAGCGCTGTGAAGCCATGGAAGTTTGGCATGCTCGCGCGGATCGCATATCCGGGAATCTTGGAGTTGTGCCAGTCTATCGGGAAGGTAATCGGTGTGTTGCCAAGCACGCTGAAGTCGTATGCGTTGTGGGTGTACTTCCAGAGGTACTCGGCATCAATCACCAGGTATCTTCCAAACGCCTGCTGCAATCCAGCGTGAAACTCATTCCGGAAACCTGCGGGCGAATTTGCAGGCACGCAGGGAATCAGGGCGGCAAGCACCGGAACGCTGCAACCGGTAGTCGACACGACCAGATTCTCGTTAAATGGCGTCTCCAGGGTCCTGGCGTAGGAAATTTTCAGCACCGTGCTGCTCGGCTTGATGTTGTATGCGATACCCACTCGCGGTTCCGCTTGCCGGGTGCTGGATAGCCCGTTATAGAAATCGCCCCGGATGCCCAGGTTGAAAGACCAATTCCCTTTCGTAATCGCGTCCTGGACGTAAAGCGCGAGTTGCTTCACATCCGTGTGCCCCGCAAAAAGAAAATTAGACCCGCCACGCGTGAGATCGATGGGCAGCAGGGTGGCGCTAAAGTTTGGATTGATCTGATTGCCCGCCGGAACGCACTGGTTAGGATTGCTGAAACCGGGCAAAGGATTGCCGGTTCCGTCCAGGCACGGCGCATTGAGGAGCGGGTCGATAATCCCCAGGCTGTCATTTTCCGTGAGAAAGGTGTGCTGGTACATCCCTCACGCCTTCACATTGTGGATACCTCTTACGTAGGTAGTTGGACTGGTCCCGGCATACGAACGCGCCCAGCGCAAATACCGCGGAGGTGCTGATGAGCCTTGTCCACGTCGGCGCAATGTTAAAAGTTCCAATCTTGGAACGCTGATCCGTATTGCCGACGTTGTTTCCGCCCGGGTCCAGAACGTTGAGATTGTCAAACGTGTTCGGCGTCTAAAAACCACGACCTTGTGTAGCTCGCGTTCAGATGGAGCGAGTCCGCATGCGACAAGTTGTAATCCACGCGGTCGAAGAGGTTTTCTTGATTCCCCTTGTCATTGCAACACCGAGAATTCCGGCCCATCCAGGAACCGTCCGCTCTGGAGGCCGTTCACAGCGATAAAGTTTCCCCAATTTTGGCCACCATAGGCGAGATTAAATGCCGCGTTCGAGGTGCCAAAACTTCCGTAGGAAGCCGTGACGCTCCCGGTCGGCTTCATCACTCCCAGGCCCGATTTTGTCGTTACTTTAATTACCAGACTCGTCTTATCACCGAATTCCGCCGGCGGAGCCCCGGAGATGACTTCCATCGACTGAACCGCATCCGAGCTGAGTTGGTTGGAAAACACTTTGCTGGTCTGGTCAGTGATCGGCTGGCCGTCGAACGAATTCTGCGCGTGATCTCCCAACCCGTGCATATTGCCGTTAGAGTCCGCTGCGACGCCCGGGGACACCAAGGTTACGAGCGAGGTCAATGGCGAGGAAGCGCTCTCCAGGGGAAGTCTGTCGATTAACACGCGGTCCACATCGGTATGAAACGTGGATTCCGTTTCAATCAAGTCAGCGCCCTTCTCCGTGACCGTCACGCTGGTTTCCGCCGTCCCCAGCGTCAAGCTGATCTGCACGTTGACTGGTACCCCCGAGCGCACCTCGACATCCTGCGTGTACGGCGCGAATCCCAGAGCGGTCACCATCGTGTGGTAGGTGTTAAACGGCACGTTCGTGAACTTGAAGCTCCCGTCGCTTCCCGTCGTGGTCTCGCGTTGAAAGCCGCTCACAGCGTAAGAGATTTCGACTGTCGCGCCGGCAACCACTCCGCCGGACGGATCCTTCACAACGCCTTCAATCGATCCGGAATTCCCCGTCTATGCGTTGACTGGCCCGGCCGCATAAAGCACCACGAACCCCAATAAGAAAATCATGCAAATGCGCAAACGCCTGAGCATTTTTTCCTCCATCCCTTCGAGGGCTATGTGTGTTGAATGTTAATTGAGCCCGCCTGAAAAATGGCGGTGACGCTGGCCTCAGTGAGGCCAGCGCGCGGAAATGCACTCTAGCTAAGTCTGGGGTGGAAATCTAAGCGGCGGGAGGAGCTCGTCCGGCGCGATGCAAAGAAAAGGAATCGCTGGGCGCTACGTGTTGGGGCAGCGCAGAATACCAGGTGACGATCTGAAGCGCGCTGTCAAGGCCTATCCGGGCAGCCGCCAAGGCAGGCATGTGCAGCGCCTGGCAAATATGGCACGCCGTGTCTGGCCCATTCGCATGCTGGTGAAAGAAGCTGCCGCCCGCCGCAAAAAAGACCAAAGTAGCGCAAGCTAGCACCGCCAGCAACCGGCCCGTGCTGATTCGGCAGAATATCGTCCGCATGGAACTCATAGGATTGCACGCTAGCTTAGCACTTTACAGAAACAGGGTTGTGGGAACCGAAAGGATATTCTGGTCGTATGGTCCGCAAACAGGAAGTAATTCGGTTCCTTCCGGATTGCCCGTGACTCGGATGCAATCCTAAGAGGCGCGCTAACGCGGCTGTGTCGGGCATTTCGATGAGAAACGGACTACGGGGCCATGCGGCTACTTCTGGGCGAAAAGTTGAGGCGATTGTCCGGGACCAGGCCGGGCGGGTTCCAATGCGGTGGCCTTCAGAAGACTCACCACCAGCGACTAGTGGTTAACGATAGGCAGCCGCTTGGATGCTATACAGCTCCGAGTAATGACCTTTCCTGGCCATCAGCTCATCGTGAGTGCCGACTTCCACGAGCCGAGCGCCATCCACCACGAGGATGAGGTCGGCCATACGCACCGTCGAGAAGCGGTGCGAGACGAGGATGGTGATGCGCCTGCTATCGTTCTCCCGGTTGCCACGCGCTGCTGCAGCATAGCGCTCAAACAAGGCGTGTTCGGTCTCCGCATCCAGCGCGGCGGTCGGCTCATCTAGGATGAGCAACAGTGGCTCATCACGCATGAACCCGCGTGCGAGCGCGAGTTTCTGCCACTGCCCGAACGATAGTTCGACTCCTCCCGGCCACGTGGGACCGAGCTGCGTTTCCAGGCCAGCCGTCAAACGCGCAACGACATCCATAGCTCCAGCGCGATCGACTGCCGCAACCACGGCGGGCTCGTCGTCGAGTCGAGGTACATCGCCCAATCCAACGGTATGCCTTGCACGGAATTCAAACCGGAAAAAATCCTGGAAAGCGCCTGCGAGGCGCTTGCGCCACTCGCTGGCCGGCACGCGTGCCAGCGGTGTGTCGTCCAGGAAAATGGAACCTGATGTTGGTTCGTACATTTTCGAAAGCAGCTTGACGAGCGTGGTCTTGCCAGCGCCATTCTCGCCGACGATTGCCACGACTGCGCCTGCAGGCAGTTTTACCGATACATCGTCCAGCACCACTCGTGACGTCCCGGGATAGGTGAACGACACATGATCCACTCGAATGCCTTTTCGGAATGCACTCGGAACCGGCCGATCCCCCGATGCCGCGATTGCGGCCGCGTAATCCTCAAGCCAAGCCAGCCGACGCGAGCCGTCCATCCAGAATCCTCGCAGGAATCCAAGCTCGCCCACGGTTGCCCCAATGTACGCGGAAAGCCGCGCGCCCGCCGCCAGCACCAGCAGGACTTGACTCGCCGAGGCATGAAGCCCGGACGAGACGAACACGACTGCGCCGACGTACGCAGAGCCGAAAATCGCCCAGGCCACAGCGTGCCAGAATGCGGATCCCCACCGCGCAGGAGCCACCCGACTGTACCAATATTCCCACGCGGCCCTCCGGTCCGTCGCCAGGCGGTCTCCGATGCCGGTGACACGCACTTCTTTTCCAGGAGAAGCCGTCGTGGCCATGTTGAACAAATGGCGCGCCAGCCGGATCGCTTGTGCTCCGCTCTCCTGCGCGGACCTTTCGATCTCGGGCCGCCAGGTCGATGCCCAGACGGTTGGGATCGCAAACACGGCGAGCAGGAGAAGCGCGGGGTGAATGGAAGCCAACAACGCCAGCGTGACGCTCAGGCGCAGAATCCAGCCGAGCATGGAAAACACGGCCATGTACATGTGGTCCAGCACGAACACTTGATTGCGCAGCATGGACAAGCGGTCGAGATACTCGGGGCGCTCCATGTGCTCGATGGTAGCGATGGATGCCTGCAGCTTCGCCACGTGGGCCTCCAGGGCAATCGTGACCTTGTCGCGAAACCGCCGCTGCACGCGCGTGCTGACCGTGCGGAGAAACCACGTTGCCGCCGCCGATATGCCAAGCGCAATCGCCGCTCCTTCCACGAGTCCGGAACGGTGCTCCAGCACGCCTTTGCCAAGCAGCATCAGCCACAAAGCCAGAAGCGCGTCGGGGAGTGCGGCGAGTTGGGACAGCGCGAGCGACGCCAACATCATTCGCGGCTCGTGCCGGTACCCCAGTTTGCACAGCCGCCACATGGAGGACAGCGCGGGTGGTAGCGGCGCAATTGCCTGGCCTCGATTAGGAGAGGACGTCATACGTCGTGCCCTCCTCGTCGGTTGGAACACTGAAGCGCTCTGCCTGCAGATCGAACATCGCTCGGTAGCGCCCGCCAAGCGCCATCAGCTCGTCGTGTGTGCCGAGCTCAATCACACGGCCATGTTCGAGGACGCAAATGCGGTCGGCATGCCGGACGGTGGAGAATCGATGCGAGATCAGGATGGTGGTGCAGTGCCGCGTCGCCGCCAGAAGGCGCTCGAAAATCTCCGCTTCGCCACGCACGTCGAGCTGCGCGGTGGGTTCGTCGAGCAGCACCACGCCAGCGCTCATTTTAACCGCCGACAATGCCCGCGCCAGTGCTACCCGCTGCCATTGTCCGCCGGAGAGATCTGTGCCGCCGTCATATCCGCGCGCAAGAACTGTGTCGAGCGACGCCAGTTTTGCCGCACCAGCCGATTCCAGTGCGGCTTGCACGACATCGTCTGGTGCGCCTGCGGGCGCGACATTGTCGCGCAAAGGCAGTTCAAGGCGGATGAAGTCCTGGAACACGGCGGCGATGCGGGAGCGCCAAGACGTGAGATCGAACTCGCGAAGATCGGTGCCGTCGATCTCAATCCTGCCGGACTGCGGGTCGTAGAGCCGGCACAGCAATTTTGCGATGGTTGTTTTGCCCGCGCCGTTTTGCCCCGCGATGGCGAGTGACGACCCCGGAGGAATCGTCAGATCGAAATGCTCCAGAACGGGCGCGGCGCCTCCTGTAGGGTAGGAAAACGTCACGTCGCGCAGCCGAATCTCGTGCGCGCGTTTTATGTCCACCGCGCGACTTCCAGACTGCAGCGCGCCAGCATGACGCATGGCTGGCTCGAGTCGCAGCACGGCAGCGACCGGCGCAGCGGCTCCGTCGAGCGCCCAACTGAATCCGCCGAACGCAATCATCGAAACGCCGACGGCGCTTTGCATGTACACCACAGCGGCCCCCAGAGTGATTCGCCCGTTTGCGGCGCTGCTTGCCAACGCCCAGAACACCGCGATATTCGCGCCAACTACCAGAAGCAAGCTCCAGATCAACGGCCGCTCGCGCAATCGTGTGGCAGCGTACTGCAGCTCGTGCAAGCGAGTCCGTCTCGCAATGAAACGCTCCATTGTCCAGCCGACGAGTCCAAACAGCCGCAGTTCCTTGCTCGCGGGCGGATCCACGGCAAGCCGATAAGCGTAGTCGGCATCACGCTGCGCGCCGCGGACTTCTTCGGTGTTGCGGTCGCGCCAGACAGCGCTTTCACGCAGAAGCCAATGCGTGGCCGCCCAGGCGCCCGCGAGCAAGATTGGCGCCCACCACGCATATCCGGCAAGGATCACGGCACAGGCAATGCCGCCGACCATCTCCACCATGCCGCTGGTGATAAAATCCATGGAAATAGTCAGAGGCGGGCCCGTCATTCCGAGGTCGAAGTCGCGCGCCACGGTCAAGTCGCTCGTCAATTTTGGATCTTCCAGATGGCCGATCCCGGCAGGGCGCACACACGCCTCCGTGACCCGGTCGTAAAGCCAAGCAGCTGCACGGTCGCCCAGATTGGCGCTTACCGCTTGATGAATCGGGCTGAGTATTTGAAGGAGGACAAAAATTGTGCCAACAAGCGCGAGCGGACCCGCGAGAGAATCACCGCTTTGCGCGGCGCCTACAAGAACACCCATTGCAATGGCAAATGCCGCAGGCAGTGCACCTCGGAGCAGAAGAGCAAGCCACCACGCGAGGGCAAGGCCAGGAGCTGCCTTTGGTAGGACACTAAAGAACTTCCATTCCTTGCGTTCGCTTACCCGTTGGAACATGCCCGCCATTCTGCCTCAAAAAACCTGTCTTTGCACAAATCCTCTGTAAAGAATTCAGTGCTGTAAAAACACAATGAATCGTGCGCTGCCCGAGATAGCTCGCGGATTTTGTCGCCTGGCATTGAGTTCCTTGAACTTTGTGGCAGATTCAGAGGGCCAGATCCTCAAGACTAAGGCTGCAGCAGATGCAGGCGGATCTTAGCGAGGTCAGCATCGGAAAGCTTCACGGCGTGTCGCAGGTAATTGGCAAAAGATCCATAAGTCCGGTCAATTTTGTCGAGAGTTGCTGCCAGCGTCTCCGGCTTGGAAGTCATGATGGTCTTCACTGTGGCGAGATCCGGGGGTTCGGGAAGTCCAAAAGCGAGCTGCAGATCGGCCGCCGTGCCATTGATGGCCTCAGGGGCAAGCAAAAACTGGTTGGAGAGCATGTAATCCTGAACCACCGTGTCGCGCGGAACTCCGAGAGCGGTGAGGAGAATGGCGCTGAACACGCCGGTGCGGTCCTTGCCGGCGGTGCAGTGTTCGACGACAGGCAAGTCGCCCGCAGCGACGCGCTGAAGAATCTTGCCATACTGCCCCGCGTACTCGATGGCGTAATCGTACGCGCGAACCGACTCTTTGGTCTGCGCGTCAATAGCAGCGACTCTTCGTTTCAGGTCGTCCGCTGTCGGGCTCGAAATCAGATTTGAGCCAATGGGAACCGAAAAGAATTCCGGCGCATTTCCCGACCA
>QHYJ01000411.1 GCA_003223255.1 Acidobacteriota bacterium
CAAACTCTTCGCCATCCCTCCTTGCGACTTTGACCAGTTCAATCGCCTTGCTCCAGCCGACCTCCCGAAGCTGTTGCTTCGGGACCTTCGTCAAATTCTCGTGGATCGCCATCAGGTAGTATGCCTTCCGCCTCGAATCAGGAAAGCGCCTTTCCAGAAACTCATCGAACGACTTCAGATTCTCCAGCCTCCAGTATTGCTTCGCCCGCACTCTCCCAGTTCCACGAACCGTGCATCCTTCTCCAGCTCCTTCGCTTTATCCCAGCTCAAGATCTCGTCGATTTTGCCCAGGACGAAGACTGCCCGCCTCCGGTTGAATTCTTCGGACACCGTAGGTCGTCCTTTAATCCACAAGCTCGTCAAGCCAATCAAGGTCGCTCGCCCCCGCTTTTCGGATGAGGTTGGCCGCTACCAGCTGTTCGTTGCCGAGGCAGAGTCCCAGATGCGCGCAGCTCATGCATCCGTTCCGCGGAAACCGAATGCCGCTGTGCGGATTGAAGTGCCCCGCCTCAATCTGGTTTATCGTTGTTTCTACCAATCGGCAAAATTCCTGACGCTGCTCTCCGGAGATCGTCGTTCTCAGATACTGAACTTCAGGAGCATGCTTGCGTACAAAGACAACCAGCGCCGCCTCTGAAATCCCTGTGATCCACGAATAACAGATGAGTTGGGGATCGAGCGAAAGCACGCCCGCCGGCGCTTCCGGGTATCGGCTGGTCGTCGTCTTCCAATCGATGAAGCACCGCACACCATCAACTTCACCGATCGCGTCGAGGTAGGAAACGAACTGGCTGCCGCCCGTACGACTGCTGAGCTTTTTTACTTGGAGATTCTGATGAGGGTCGGGAATTCGGACGCGATTGTCCTGAGCGAATCTTTCGAGCAAATGGATTCCCTGATGTAGCAGGCGATCCCAGGTCTCTCCCTTCTTGTAATCGAAAGCTGTGTCGCGATAGGCCCCCCATTCGCGAAAGAGCGTCGCTCCACAATCCTCTTCGCGGAAGTAAGCTCCCAAAGCGGTCTCAAAACAGCGGCCGAAAGCCAAGGCCGCGCGAGTTTCTTTTTCCTGCCAGCCGTCCATGTAACGATACCGATAGCTGCGGGGGCACCGCAGATATTGGCTAATCTGTGTGTAGCTATAGACCATTGGTGCCTCTTTGCTCGTCGGTTTGAGCCAAGGAACTGCAATCGAGAGCTTCCCAATCCGCCTCAGGGGCGAAGGCCTCGAGGTTCTGATAGGAACGGCCGTTCAGGGTCGTATAGGAGGTCCGAACAACTCCGCGCAGATTGAGGAGGGCTCTTTCATCGACGCGGTCATCCTTGAGGAGTTGCGCGTCGTATCCAAAATCTCTAAGAAGCCAGTTGAGTCGCCACAGCGCTCTTTCCGTGCAGTACAACCGGCCGGAGAATGAGCGACCCTCGAAAGATTTGGGTTCCAGAACGCCGAATCGAAATTCCACAAACGGCTTTTGCGGACGCCACCGGTACTGTGCCCGCTCCACGCGAACAAGAAATAAACCTTCGAGCGTGTTTTCTACTCCATGTTGATTGAAATGAAGGCCCGGAATTTGTCGCTTCATGATTTCACCTCCACGGATTGAACGTAGGAATTGAGTTTGCAGATCAGTGCGTCCCTGTTTTCCTGTGCGGACGTCGCTAGATGAGAGACGAAGGATTCAACGAGTTCTCGATTCGCTTCCCTAAGAGTTGGTGTGCCACAGAAGTCCGCCGCGTAAGCTTTGACCTGCGCCGGATCGAGGTTGTGCTGGCGGATCAGGACGCACAGCCGGTCTCGCAGCCTTGGTTGCCCGTTATTCGAGCCGTTGCTGGGACACTTCCGCGAGGTGTCATGGTTGCGCGAAAGGTCCGAATTGGCAGACAAGGACCCCAGCTCCTCGACAGAACAAAGACCAATGCCGTAGGCCTTGCGCAAGGCGCGGTTGACGGCGCGCGTTTCGGCGATGCGCATCTCCGCGCCGTGGACCAAGGTAGAGACATTGGATGGGTCAGCGTCCCCAAACCCCACGAACCCTTGAGCCCCGGGCTTTTTGTAAAGGGTCGCCTTGAACACCCACCGGCATGCCTCAGGGTCACAAAACTCGCGCACTTGCTGCACTCTTATGCCTGTACAGTGCCGGCGCTGGGCTAAGCGCAGAAGGCCAACATGCGTGACATACCACTGCCCATCGAGAAGGAGTAGGTCTCCGAGCGCGACAGAAGGGTTCGGGTGACATGACAAGCATCGGGCGAAGACGAAAGACGGTCTATTGGATCATCAATTTTCCCGGGCTTGCTCTGCTGACGTGGAGCGGGTTCGTAAATTCAAAGAGGAGAATTACCGCAAAGGCCGCGGCCGCAAGCCAAAGCTGAAGCAATAGAGAAGCAATACGGGCCACCGCGTAGTTTGCACCTACTCGGCAGCCCTGATCACCAAGGAGGATATGCTCCATGGCAACTCAGCAAACCGTACCACACTCGTTGTCCGTTGTCCCATTCCCAGCAGTAGAACCAATCACACAGTTGGAACTGACCGTGTTTCTGTCTTGGCGCGGCCGGCTCCAACAGCTCGAAGAGCAGGTCAAGCAATCCGAGCAGTCCGTCAAGGCCCGGCTTGATGATGGCGCCGCACTCGAGTCTGGCGACCATCGCGCCCAACTGAAAGAAAACTTCCGCCGCAATGTTTCTTGGAAAGATGTGGTCATTCGCCTAGCCAACCGGCTGCGCATGGACGGCGAAGCCTACTGCGCGAAGGTTCTCAACTCTACCAAGCCCACAGCACCATTTCGGTGGTCATCGAGTAACGCCCATGACCATACAAGCCAAGGTCGCACTCGAGAAGCAATCCCACCCGGAACGGTTCTGCCCATTCCCGCGCTGTCTTTGGCGCACAGCGAAGTTGAACCATCGAACTGGCGACCGCGAGCGTGGCGGTTATTGCCCGCGTCATCGGGAAGTGGTCCGACCATGAATAACACCCACAACTCACAACTCAGTTTCGTTTCCAGCGCATACTTACGCTGCCCGAACTGGTGGAGTCGAGAACAGGCGCAGTGACCTTAGCCTCTCGGTGGCCATTGGCGAGACTTTCGCGTCGCCGCCTCAGTCCGGTTTGGCATAGTTCTGTTTCCTGTTCCCGCTCATCGCACTGGACGTGCGGATTTCCCGCATCCAGCGC
>QHYJ01000413.1 GCA_003223255.1 Acidobacteriota bacterium
AAGTCCTATGTTATAAGCCTGCCATGCGCCTATCTATTTTTCAAGTACTTGTACGCCCTCACCTGCCGCCTAAAGTCGGCAGTCCGACGGGCGGTCACTTATCGTGGTATCCACTTCGACAGGCCTTTCATTGAGGAGTGTTGGCTGATAGACCCATTGGCGTACCGCATCCAGCGCAGCTTGTTACAGCAGCGGATGTCCCGAGATCGCTTCCAATTCCCCGATTGTCCCGTCCTTACCAACGATGACTTGGAGCCTCACCACGCCCTTGATGCGTGCCTGGCGGGCTGCTTGTGGATACACGGGTTGAACGTTGTTCAGCATCCTCGCTGCCTGGACATTTCCTCCCAGTCGGATACGTCCTACGTTGCTTGTTAAACCGCCCGCCACGGAAGGAACAGTTGCCGCTCGCTCATCGGTCGGCACGCTCAGGGACGAAATCATCTGCAGGCGGCAATCCGGCGAAGAGCGCGCGCACGCAAGCCGTCCCCTCCGCAAAAGTCTCAATTCCGTTGCCTCCGGAAAGACATTGGGAAACGTGACACCCTGCAAATCCTTTGCGAAGGGAGCAAGCTCGTCGTCT
This sequence comes from Acidobacteriota bacterium, assembly GCA_003223255.1. Taxonomy (GTDB): domain Bacteria; phylum Acidobacteriota; class Terriglobia; order Acidiferrales; family UBA7541; genus Acidiferrum. The sequence continues at coordinate 584 of QHYJ01000413.1, forward strand.
CCGCTGATGAACTTCACGCCGCGCACGGCAGGTCCGGGAGAAAGCAAAATCCAAAACTCGGCGAATCCCTCTGCTTGGTGCGAATTCTTGACAGCCAGGGTGTTCGATTCTCTCAACAGCCCGCGCCCCTCTTCCACCAGCCTGTCAACATTTGCGTCTCCTCCGGCTAGCGCCGTCAGCCGCTCCCGCGTCTCGGTTGCGGATGAATCCACCGCTAACGCCATCTGATACATGCGCATGGCTTCCGCTTTCCGTCCCTGCTTTTCATAGATTTGGCCGAGATGATCGCTGTTGATGCTGAGCGGATGGATCATCCACGCGCACCGTACGTAGTTCTCGGCTTCGGATAAATTGCCTTTCTGAAAGCGAATCCATCCCCAAGTGTCCCAGTACGAAGCGATCCGTGAGGCATTGTTGCTATCTTCCCTCGTCAAATGATCCAGGGAAGTATCCCGCATCCGCAAAACGGTTGCGCCAATTGCCTCCCCTGCATATTCTTCCGCTTGTGGCAGGTCTAGGTTGTCCAGGGCCATCTCGTAGGCCACCGCGTTCCAGCGGAACGGAACTGGCTGCAACTGCACGGATTTCATGAACGCCTCGGCGGCAAGTTCCGGTTGCTTCGTTTTGCCGTAGGCTCGGCCCAGGTTAAAGGCCACGCTTGCATCTTCTGGCGAAATCGTTACTGCTACTTCAAGCTCTGCCGTCGCTTTCTCGTATTGTTTGTTTAGGAGGTACACGCGCCCAAGGTTTGCGTGAGCCCATGGGTCCTCGGCATTGATCTCGATTTGTTTCTGGAATTCGGGGATCGCTTCGTCATACCTTTTTTGATGAGCCAGGGCCTGTCCCAGATTGTTGTAAGCATTCAGGTCTTGGGGATTCACGACAATCGCATTTCGCAGCGCGGCTTCAGCTTTGTCGTATTGCCCGAGCGCGTTGTAGGTCCATCCCAGATAGTTCCATGCATTCTTGTAATTCCGGTCCGCCGCTACCACCTTTTCGAGGAACTGTGCGCACAACGAGTAGTCGCGGTTTCGCGCCGCTTGATTCGCGGCACGGTACAGGGTTTGGATGGGCGTCTCCGATGCCGTCGCAGGTGTTTCCGGAGACGACTTCTCGACGGTTATCCGTTCTTGAGCGAATAACGGAAGAAAAATGAAGCTGGAACAAGCAACGAGCCGAAGAACTCCCTTGCGTAGTAAGGCCATGCGGGTTATCTCCTGCGGTTGGCCACGGAGGACCTCTGGGGTCGAGCGTCACAAGTATACCCCGGTACAGGACCGGCCGCTGGTCTCAGCTCTACCCAGAGGCGGCCCGCCAAGCACCAATCTAAGGCTTTCGCCTTTTTGCGCGGCCGCCGGCATACTCTACCCCTGTGTTTTCTCTTCTCTTACGCCATCCTCTTTCGCGGGTGGGTACTCGACCCCCTTCGATTGCACAACGATAAACACGCTCGAGCTTTCCAACATGAAGACGAGTGACGAAGCGATGGATTGCTGTCAAAGGTACGGGCTTGACCGAGCCAATTGCAAGGTCTAGAGTTCGCGGCAAGTATCTAGCTTTTGACACACAAAGCTTGGGGATTTGGGGAGAGAACATTTGGAGCACACGGACAGTATTGTTCACGTAAAAGCTCGCATGGAGAATGGCGAACTAGTCGAGAAAGAAATTGTTTGCGCGAGCTGCGGCGGCGAGGCGCGGAAGTTTACGGGATTCGACAGGAATGGCGCTTTCTACGTACTCCTGGGATGTACCGAGTGCGGAGAATCACTCGCCGAGTTTCAAACCAACGCTGAGCTGGAAACAAGCTTGGTAGAGATATGGCGGACAGTGAAGTGCTACTTGCTCCAATCTCCGAAAGAATTTAAGGGCGAGTTTAATCCTACACCTGCCATGCTTTCTCGATCTCGCCCGGTCTGAACATCCCTTTCAAGTTGACTCCACATGGTCTGCGGCTCGGATTTCCTTCCATTCCCGCGGCGCAACAGTTGCCGCGCCAACCTTGGAACCTCCCAACCTGCAAACTCTCTGTTCCAACCTCGGAACCTCCACCTCTGCTTCCTCCGGTACGTGGCCTCGACCTATCTCCTTTGTTCGCAACTTAGGAAAACTGCCGGGGTGTACCCAGTTTCTTCCCCGATTGGAACTCTTGCGCTCTTGCCGAAAGGAAGCTCCCAGGAACCAAAAAACGCACTCCGCAAACTCCGCTGCTTCGGTTGCCGCCCGCCACCCGAGGTGCCATAATTTCATCTCATACCGCGGTCTGGCGCGCCGCCAAACGCATGGCATGCGCGACCGAGGTTGTTAGGAGACTTTATGGGATTGCGCGATAGCTGGATTGAAAAACGGGAAGCCGCTGCGGCTGCGTCGAACGGCAGCCGCCCGGGCGCGCATGCGCCCGATGGGTGCAATGTCTCGCAGATGCATTTTGCGCGCCAGGGGGTCATCACCGAAGAAATGCAATACGTCGCCAAGCGCGAAAAACTCGAGCCCGAGTTCGTCCGCAGCGAAGCTGCCCGCGGGCGCATGATCATTCCCGCGAACATCCATCACCGCAACCTCGAGCCCATGGCCATCGGCGTCGCCTCCAAATGCAAAATCAACGCCAACATCGGCAACTCCGCCACCAGCTCGAACATCGACGAAGAGCTCAAAAAGCTCCACCACGCCGTCCACTACGGCGCGGACACGGTGATGGACCTCTCGACCGGCGGCAACATTCCCGAAATTCGCAAAGCCATTATCGACGCCTCTCCTGTTCCCGTGGGTACGGTTCCCGTCTACGAAGCGATTTCCCGTGTGCGCCGGCCGGAAGACCTGACCTTCGAGTTGATGCTCGAAGTCATTGAAGAGCAAGCCGAACAGGGCGTCGACTACATGACCATCCACGCAGGCGTGTTGCGCCAGCATGTGCCATTTGTGCGCAAGCGCATCACCGGGATCGTCAGCCGCGGCGGCTCGCTGATGGCGCATTGGATGGAGCATCACAAAAAACAGAATTTTCTTTACGAGAATTTCGACGAACTCTGCAAAGTCTTCAAGAAGCACGACGTCAGCTTCTCTCTCGGCGATGGCTTGCGCCCCGGCTGCATCGCGGACGCCAGCGACGAAGCGCAATTCGCCGAACTGAAAGTTCTCGGCGAACTCACGAAAAAAGCCTGGGAGCACGATATTCAAGTCATGATCGAAGGTCCCGGACACATTCCCATGGACAAGATCAAGGAGCAAGTGGACCTCGAAATGGAATGGTGCCATGAAGCGCCGTTCTACACGCTGGGGCCGCTGGTCATCGACATCGCTCCCGGCTACGACCACATCACCAGCGCCATTGGCGCCGCGATGATTGGCTGGCACGGCGCGTCGATGCTTTGCTACGTCACGCCCAAGGAGCATCTCGGCTTGCCGAATCCCGACGACGTGAAGCAAGGCGTCATCGCCTACAAGATTGCCGCGCACGCCGCCGATGTGGCGCGTCACCGGCCCGGCGCGCGCGACCGCGACGACGCGCTTTCCTACGCGCGCTTCTTGTTCGATTGGAACAAGCAATTTGAATTGTCGCTCGATCCCGACACCGCCCGCGCCATGCACGACGAAAATCTTCCCGACGACTTCTACAAAGAGGCTAAGTTCTGCTCCATGTGCGGCCCGAAGTTCTGTTCCATGAACATCACGCAGATGGCCGAAGCCGAATCCGGCCAGGACCAGGCTGAACGCAAACAGAAATTCGCCGAATTGCTGGTCAAAGTCCAAGGCGCCGGAGCATGACAGCTGGTAGTAGTCATGGAAACGTTTGAAATCGACGTGAAATTGGCGAACCTGGAGGTCCCCAACGAGACCGAGGAAATCTCGTTGCGTCGTTGATCCCGTGGGCGGAAAACTGATTCCGCGCCGCTTGCGTATGCCGCGAGCTGGAACAAAAGGACACTATGGTACGTATGCAGATTCAGATGGCAGCTTGGTGTGCCTCGGCTGAGGTGGGATGGAGGAGGTGAAATATGGAGTTTCTGATATTTATGGTCATTCTCTATTTCCTGCCTACGATCGCCGCGCTGGCTCTTCGCCGCGATGACGACGTTGCCGGTATTTTTCTGGTGAACTTCTTTCTCGGCTGGACCATCATCGGCTGGTGTGTCGCGCTCATCTGGGCCGCGGCTTCGCAGCGATCCATGGAAGTCAGTCACGTTCCCGTAAGCTCCGGCCGATTCTGCTCTCATTGCGGCGCGCTTTCGCCTTATGGCGCGCGCTTCTGTGCCGCCTGCGGCAGGGCAGTGTAATTGGCGGATTCCCCGGAAGCTCGCGTGACGAACCCGCAATCGGACCAAGCGCTGCGCGAGGAGTTCAACCGTTGGGCGGAAGCGGGGCGCGGCGAAGGCATGGAACAGGAGCACCTGCCTATCACGCTGCCGGTGCTCGAGAAAATGCGGCTCACGCCGGCGGACAATGTTCTCGACGTGGGCTGCGGAGCGGGGTGGCTTTCGCGGCGGCTGGGGAAATTGGTGCCGCAGGGCCGCGTCGTGGGAATGGACATTGCGGACGAGATGGTTCGCCACGCGCGCCGCGCCAGCGGCGATTTTGAAAATTTGATGTTCGTCACCGGCGAAGTGGACGAAATTCCCTGGGAGCCGAATTTTTTCTCGCACGCGATTTCCGTAGAGTCTTCTTACTACTGGCCGGATCCTGCCGCGGGCATCCGCGAAATTTTTCGCGTACTGAAACCCGGTGGGTCGGCTTGGATTCTCATCAACTACTATCGCGACAATGCGCATTGCCATCAGTGGGGCGATCTACTTGCGGTCAAAACCCATCTGCTCTCGGCGGAGGAATGGAGTGAGTTTTTCCGCGGCGCCGGTTTTGGAAACGTGCAGCACGAGCGCATCGCGGACCCTTCGCCGACGCCGGCCGTTTACACCGGCCGGTGGTTTCGCGACGCCGCCGAGCTCCGCGCGTTCAAAGCCGAAGGCGCTCTGCTCGTCCACGGCGTGAAGGAATGAAATGCTGGCAAATTCGAGCGCTGCGTGATATGACCGCTTCCTGGTAGGAAACTCTCATGTCATTTCTAAAAAGCGGCGTGGCCGTCGTCACCGGAGCGGGCTCAGGCATAGGACGGGCACTCGCGCAGCAGTTGGCGGCCGCGGGTTCCGCGCTGGCGCTGGCGGACATCGACGAAGCCTAGCTCCAGCAAACGGCGCAATCGCTTGCGAAAAGCGGCGACCGGGACACAGCCGGGAAAAACGTCCCCTTGGTCACGACGCACGTTGTCGATGTGGCCAAAGAAGAAAGCGCAAAGATTTTTGCCGCGGACGCGCACGCGCGGCACGGGCGCGTCACGCTGCTCATCAACAACGCCGGCGCCGTGCTGCATGGAAATTTTGAAGAAATTTCGCTCGACGATTTTCGCTGGCTGATGAATATCAATTTCTGGGGCGCGGTCTACGGAGTGAAATATTTCTTGCCGCTGCTGAAACGCGAGCCGCGAGCACACATCGTGAACCTTTCCAGCATTTTGGGAGTCGCGGCGATGGCGGGCCAGCTCGCATACTGCACGAGCAAGTTTGCCGTTCGCGGATTTACGGAGTTGCTCCATCACGAACTGGAAGGGAGCAGCGTTGGCGTAAGTTGCGTGCATCCTGGTGGCATTCAAACCCCTATCGTGCGTCACGCGCGATGGGGCGCCGCTACGGCAGTCGCGAAGCGCGAAGAAAGCATCGCGCCATTCGAGCGTTTGGCGCGCACGCCACCGGAAGCCGCCGCGGCACGAATTTTGCGCGGGGTGGAACGCCGCGAGCCGCGCATCCTGATCGGACTGGATGCTTTCCAGATCGATGTTCTTCAGCGCCCGCGCCCCGCTTCGTACTGGAAGTCTCTGGCGCGGAAACTCGAAGACCCCAATATGAGGAAGCAGCCCGCCACCGTCAAGCAACCAAGCCACTAGGACGCCAACCGCAACGGCGCAGTTCGGGTTCGCCGCGAATCGGGCTTGCTCATCCCATTTCCCCTCCCTATGGACATTCCAAAGGAGAGGTGATAGCCTCCTTTCGACGCTCCAAAGCAACCCTGGTGTGAACGGGGCGGCGTAGAAACGGAAGGGCCATGGACATCAAGAAATCGGAAGTGCTGCAGGGAACGTTGGACCTGATGATTTTGAAAACGCTGCAGGCGCTGGGGCCTGTGCACGGGTTCGGCATCGCGCGGCGTCTCGAGCAGGTGAGCCGCGACGTTCTCCAGCTCAATGAGGGCACGGTGTACACCTCGCTGCTCCGGCTCCAACAGCAGGGATAGATTGCCGCAAAGTGGGGGACATCGGAGAACAATCGCAAGGCGAAATTTTATTCCATCACCAAGCGCGGAGAGAAGCAGCTTGAGGTCGAAGCGGAAAATTGGGAGCGGATTTCCGGCGTGATTGGCCGCGTGCTGCGGCTGGAAGCAGCGAGAGAATCATGAGCGCACAACGAGAATCGAGGCTGCGGGCTTTTGCGGCGAAGCTGCGCGGTTTTTTGCGCGGGAACCATCGCGACGGCGAGTTCGACGACGAGATCCAGGAACATTTGCAACTGCTCGCCGAGAGGTTTGTCGGGCAAGGGATGTCCAGGGAAGAGGCTACGGCAGCGGCGCGGCGGCAGTTCGGCAACGTAAACTTTGCTGCAAGGAGACCGGAGGGGATTGCAGACTTTCTTATCTGTCGAAGCCTTGTGGCACGACCAGCGGTACGGGCTGCGTATTCTCAGACGCACACCGATCACAACCGGCGTGGCCATCCTGTCCCTGGCTCTTGGAATTGGCGCCAATACCGCGATCTTCAGCCTGATTGATAGCGTGATGTTACGCATGCTGCCGGTGCAAAGGCCGGAAGAGCTGGTCCAAGTGCGTAGAGAAAACCCTCGCTACGCCAGCATCGAGCCGTCCAGTGTGTCCACGAATCCCCTTTGGGAAGAGTTGAGGGACCA
>QHYJ01000412.1 GCA_003223255.1 Acidobacteriota bacterium
AAGGATCTGCTGCCGTTGCTCGAACAGATGGCCAAAATGAGCAAGCCGCTGCTGATCATCGCTGAGGATGTTGAGGGCGAGGCCCTGGCGACCCTGGTGGTGAATAAGCTGCGCGGCACACTGCAGTGCGCGGCAGTAAAAGCCCCGGGCTTTGGCGATCGCCGCAAAGCCATGCTCGAAGACATTGCCATTCTTACCGGTGGGAAGGCCATCACTGAGGACCTGGGCATAAAGCTCGAGAACGTGAAGATCGAAGAGCTGGGCAGCGCCAAGAAGGTGACTATCGACAAGGACAACACGACGATCGTTTCGGGCGCCGGCAAGGCCAGTGAGATCGAAGGCCGAATCAAGCAGCTCCGAGTACAGGTTGAAGAGACCACATCGGACTATGACAAGGAAAAGCTCCAGGAACGCCTTGCCAAACTGGTTGGCGGGGTCGCGATCATCAAAGTGGGCGCGGCGACCGAGACGGAGCTAAAGGAGAAGAAGGCTCGCGTCGAGGACGCAATGCACGCCACTCGTGCGGCCGTTGAGGAAGGCATTGTCTCGGGCGGCGGCGTCGCTCTTTTGCGCTGCTTGCCCGTCCTGGAGAAGCTCAAACTCCACGACGATGAAGCCATTGGGGTAAACATCGTAAAGCGAGCGCTCGAAGAGCCCTTGCGCCAGATCGCGGGAAACGCCGGGCACGAAGGCGCAGTAGTTGTAGGACGTGTGCGCGAGTCGAGAGATGAGAACTTCGGCTTCAACGCAGAGACTGGCGAATTCGGCGACATCGTCAAGGCCGGTGTGATTGATCCAGCTAAGGTTACCCGTCTCGCCCTCCAGAACGCTGCGTCCATCGTCTCATTGATGCTTACCACAGAAGTCCTGATCGCCGATCTTAAGGGAGAAGAAAAGATGGTTGCGGCCGGCGCCGGCATGGGTGGAACGTACTAAACGCTGGTCTATATGTGCGTCCATGCGCGTCAAATGCGCGTCAGTTGCTTGCGGACGCTAAACGGTCAAAGCATTCATGCGCAATTCCGACTGTCCGGCAGGTTTGCGATGAGGAGGAATGTATGCAATTACTTTGGTGGATGATGATCGGATTGGTTGCCGGCTGGTTGGCAGGGAAGATTCTGAAGGGTGATGGCTACGGTCCGTTCATGGATCTTGTGATGGGTATCGGCGGAGCAGTGGCGGGCGGGCTCCTGATGCGGTCCGCAGGGATCAGAGGATACGGGGGAACCATTATTACGACTCTCGTTGCCATGATTGGTGCAGTCCTTCTGACGCTGGCCGCGGGCTTCGTGAACGGCAAACGGATGTATACCCGGCAACTCTAAACGTCCCGCAGCCAATGGAAAACTCAAATGCCTGACACCAATGGAGTAGCCATCACTCCGCTTAGGGAAGGCACGCCCTTGCCGGCGAACCTGTCGACCGAAAGTGAAGCCTATAGCTAAGTTGCAATGAACCATTCGATCAGGCTCCTGCGTACGGCGATCACCCTTACGGCTCTTGCAGCCGCGCCGCTGAATCTCGCCTCTCAGCAAAGGCTGGCCCAACGAAGGTTCCAACCCGAAGATCTTTTTCGCGTGCGGCGAGTTGGCACGATCGCATGGTCACCTGATGGCCTCTATGCGGCGATCGAATTGACTCGGCCCGATCACACGCTCGGCGGTGAGATATCTAACGAAATCGCATTGCTCAACGTGAAAAGCCGTGCGCTCCATGTGCTAAGCTCAAATGCGACCACATAGATTGGCTTCTTCAACGCAAGATGGTCCCCCAACGGGACGAGACTTGCATATCTTTCAGCCGACGGGAGCGCGTCAGTTCGAGCTTGGATTTGGACGGGCTGACGCGGATGTGGCATCGCCGTTGCGCTTCTCGTGCCCTCGATACAGCGAATTGCCACCAAAACAGAGCCGGCCGAAATCCGTTGAGAGGTTTTGAAGCCCTATTACAGGGCAGTGCTCGGTTGACAAAAAATGCTGCCCCCTACCCTGTAACGCGAGACCGTCTACTGGCACGCAGGTCGGAAGACGGAAAGCAAGAATGTTAATTAAACTTGCGCATCATCGCTCGAGGTCGTCGGTCTTTCAATCCAGAGAACTGGCTGTAATAATCCTGTTGTGACGAAAAAGCGGTGCCTCTGTCCACTCTAAGAACTCAATCTGTGCAACGGCCTCCGAGCGAAGCTAAACGCACTCCTTCATTTTTTCGGCGGGTTAATTCGTCGCCCCAGCGAGATTTGTGAGTATCCGGCAGGTTGACGAAGGGCATTGTGGGGGATACGAACGAACGGATTTCTCGAAGACTTGGCGACGTGACACGGGAACAAAGCCGTTGCGGACGCGGGCGAGAAAGCATCGATGATCCGATCCTTTTAAGCACAATTCCTAAAGTAAATACCGTATTCACCTGATTGCGCTGTAGGTGCGTTGCGATAAGCAAGTAACATATATTCACTTATCGATACACCACGTGGTGAGATGAGGTACGCTTCGTAACACAGGGCCCCCGCAATTAGCCAGGTCAGCGGTCAATGCGTAATTCTCCCGCTTCCGAGCGCCGTCGATCAAAGCGGATCGTCACGAAGAAACGGGCCAGTTTACTGGTCAATCTAAGTGGCCCGTGTGGAGCGGTTTCCAAGCGTCGTTGTCGATCGGTCGCAAGACGGTTTCAGGGTGCGCGGGAGTTTCCACTTGAGACGAGGACAAGCTGTTGAGGTAACGTTTGACGATGACCTCTTGACGGTGCGGTGCCAAGTAAGATGGGTTCGTGAAGGTGAAGCCGGACTGGAAACCATTTAGAAAGCGGGACAATTTGGCAAAATAGCGGCGCTTTCCGCACTGATTCCCTAGCATAACGATAAACACGACAAACGTTTCCAAAATGGAGATGAGTTGCGAAGAGATGGATTGGCGTCAAAGGTAGGGGCTTGACGAGTTCAACTTCGGCGTCTACGGTTGCCCTAATCGACGGTGGCCACAGCATCCTCGTCCAGCCGTCGGAAGGGCATACCTCATGGAAGCCGAGAAAGATTGGCAACTCACAGTGCGCTATACGTGTCCGCAATGCGGGAAGCATTACGCTGTCGTAGAATGGAAGAAGAACCCTAAATGTCGGCAGTGCGGGGTTCAGCTTCGGGCCGATGACCAACAAGGCGAACCATCGCCGCCAGCCCAAGGCCGAGCAGCTTAATCGGGGTCATCGGTAACTAAGACGTTCGCCGCGTGCCGACCGTGGCAAGACCCCTGCGCCAATACGGCTGGGCAAATCGGAAACCGAGGTCAACCCAACCGTTGTCCTGCAAAACGGTAAACAAACAGCGAAGGCCGACCCTTCAAGTTATACTTCAGAACATGCGCGTAGCAGGCACTCTCGTCCTTATCGCCCTTGTGCTCGTCTTGGTGTCGCCCTGTGCCTTCAGTGCGGAGGCGCAGGAACCTGATCCCCAACAAATCTTTCAGGATGCGGCGCAGGCACAGCAGCGCGGTGACCTTGTGGTTGCTGTGAGCAAGTATCAAGAGGTGATACGGCTCAACCCCAACGTCGTCGCTGCGCATGCCAACCTTGGTGTCGTTCTTGTTTCGCTTGGCCGTTACGACGAGGCCATCACCCAGTATCACATTGCTCTCGCCGAGGCACCTGGAGATCCCGCGCTCCGCCTGAACCTCGGCCTTGCCTACTACAAGAAGGGCGACTTCGCAGCCGCCGCCGCGCAATTCGCGTCGCTGCACAAGGAGAACCCCGGCGATCTTCGCGTTGCTACCCTGCTGGGCAACTGCCAGGTGCAACTGGGCCTTGTCGACCAGGCCATTACTCTTCTTGAGCCACTTGAGAAGGCTAATCCAGACAATCTCGATCTCGAGTGGGCCCTCGGAAACGCGCTGATCCGGACGAGCCAAACGCTGGATGGGCTGAAACGCATCCAGAAGGTCGCTGATAAAGGCCAAAACGCTGACGCACATCAGCTCGCGGCCGACCTTTATCTAGGCCTGACCTTATTCGACCAAGCCAAA
>QHYJ01000119.1:0-11824 GCA_003223255.1 Acidobacteriota bacterium
CGGCCAAAGTAGCCGCCGTCGATGGTGCTCAGGCTCGGCGCCCAGGGAACAAATAAACGTCCCACTCCCAGCGTCACCCGAGAATACGGGCTCTGGTAGGTGAACCCGATGCGGTAGGTGCGGTTCACCAGGTCGGTCAGCGTCAGGGCGGCCGCACCGGGAACATTCGTGCTGCTGGCGCCGTAGTTGCCGCGCCACGAACCGATGAAATTCCAGTAGGTCCCGCCGATGTTGTGCATGTCGGCGTCAATCACCAGCCCCATCTGCCGGGAGGTGAAGCCGCCGGATTCCTTGGTGCCGCCGTAATTGAATCCAACGCGCCCGCGGAAACGCTCCATGGGCGTCAAGCGGGTCACCTGGGCCTCTTTGGTTTCGCGGACTTCTTCGTCCAGCGGATCGCCGTAGGTGAACGTCACCAGGATGGGATAGTTGTCCTGATCGGCGACCAACTCCGACTGGCGGCGGTTCTGCACGCTTTCCGGGGCGAGAAACGCCGCCTGTCCAACTTTTAATTCACCTTTGGTCTCCACTACGTCGCATACCGCCGAAGAATCGGAGACCGAAGAAATCACCAGTTCCGCCACATGGGGATAGCCGCGATACTGAATTCCTTCGGCGATCACGCCATCGGGCGGAGCTTCCACAACGGATAGCTTCATGCCTTCCTGTAGGTCCGCGTTGCGGCCCGCATCAATGTACACCGAGCCTTCACTGACATACTTCACTTTGAAGACCGCAGGCTTGTTGCCAGCCTGCTGGGGTGGATTAGCAGGAGCGGGCGCCGGCCCTTCAGGTGCCTGAGCGCGAACGGGAAAGGAAAAACAGGTAGAAAAAGAACATACGAATAAAGCCAGCGTCAATGCGCGTGCGAAGGAGCCCCCGGTAAACAGGCCCCCCAAAATGGTCCAACTTGACACGTACTCTTTTCCCCCCGGTTATGGTGTTTGTCCGCCGAGACGGTTCTTGCTGTTTCCATTCCCTATGCTTGCCGAAGCCTGCGGAGCCTCGGCTTGTCTGCATCAACCCTTATGGCAATTCACGCAAATCGTGGGGCCGTACGTATAGCCGCTCACGCCACCGTGCTGCGAATTCGTGTTCTGCGCGTTCGCATGCGGTGAACTCCCCGTATGGCAGGCCTGGATACAAGAAAAAATCGCATAGTTGTTCGGATTGAAATGGCAATCGGCACAGGATGAACCGTTGTGCGGAATCCGGAACCACGTATGGGTGAAAGCCGCGCCCAGCCAGGCCGTCGTCACCCACGTGGCATGACAGGAAATGCAGGCTGTCGGATAATTCGCCGTAACGTGATTCGGCACGCTCGTCCCGAAAGTCTGCGCGTTGGTGTAATAGCTCTGATGGCAGCCGTAGCAGTCCGTCGTCGGATAGCCCGCCGTGTAGTTCCCGCCGATGTGGCAGTCCGTGCAAGCGTTGACCATCGGCCCAATCGCACCCGTGACCGCCGTGCGCGGCGGCAGCATGTGCGGACCTTGCAGCGGGAAGCCCGTCGCCGCATGCTCAAACTTTCCATCCGACCAGAGAACGGTGTCGTGACACGTCGAACACATGGAAGTCAAAAAGCCCGCCGTAACGTGGTTCGGTATGCTTCCACCCAGCGTCGTCGTGCTCTGCCACGCCGTTTGGTGGCACCCGTAGCAATCCGTGTTCGCGGCCGTAAAGGTGTAATTGTTGTTGATGTGGCAGTCCGTGCAGGCAGTGACCTTGCCCGCTGGCGCCATCTGGTGCGAACCCGTCAGCGGCCAGCCGGTGCTGGCGTGGTTAAAATTCGCGTTCAGCCAGGAGACCGTATTGTGGCAGTTGGAGCAAGTCGCAATTGAGAACACTGTGGGCGCAGCCGAGTGCTGCGGATTCGTGGTCTGCTGCCAGGTCGTCAGGTGGCAACCCGCATGCCCGCAATCGGTGGCTGCAATCTGCAGGTTGTAGTTGTTGCCCACGTGGCAGTCCAGGCAGGGAACATTCGCGTGTCCGTTCGTCAGCGGAAAACTGATTGGCGGCGCGGCGTGATTGACCATGACTCCGGACCAGCCGTCGAATGTATGACAGCTCTCGCAGGTCTGTGGGAACTGAGCCGCGACGTGGTTGGGCACACTGCCGCCCATCGTTTGCGTTTGCTGGTAGTCCTTCAGGTGACACGAGGCACAGGCGGTCGAGAGCCCCTGGAACTGGCCGACCGCCGCACCCTTGTGACAATCCTCACATTGCACCGCCGCATGCGCCCCCAGCAGCGGGAAGCGGTTCTGGTGATCCTTTACCTGTTGCACGGCGATATTCCAGCCCTGCACCGTGTGGCATTGCGCGCAATTCGTGCCCATCTTTCTCTGGTGCACGTCGGTATGGCAATCCTGGCAGTTCTTCCCCACATCCGTGAAAACCGGCTTCACATGGCACTGCGTGCACTCCACTTTTTCGTGCATGCCCCGCAGCGGATACTTCGTCTTATTGTGGTCAAACTCGGGAACAGCCTTGATGGGCCGCCAAGCCGTGGCCGTGTGACAGTTCTCACACGGAATTGCCAGCGCCTCGTGTGGGCTCCGAGTGTTGCCACGTTGACTTTGCGGAAGGCGAGCCGCCCCACTTACTGGCCAAGAAAGCAGCAGCGCCCAAAATGCGAACTTGAAATATCCAAACGTATGGCCCCCCCCTGGCGCCCTACACGGGAGCTTTCCCCGCTGACGGGTGCCGACTACGTTCAAATCTACGTCCCGGAAAATGTAATGTCCGTGTAAATCCCCAGTAACCCCCCCTCCAGTATAGCTTTACAATCGCAAGCATCGTCTTTGCGCGACGTCAAACACAACTGTACCCAGGAACAGGTTTAGGCCTGAGGGAAACTACTGAGACATTTTTAGACCCCTCATCACCTTTTTTAGGATGCCGATAAATCAAAAAAGAAACCCTAAGAACGCCAAGAATTCAAGAAATTTCTTGAAACAAGATGATGCCTACCCTGCTCCTCTCGAGCCCTTGTTTCGCTAACTCTTCGCTCACTCCAATCCAGTATAGGGTCCGAGTGGGGATCGCCGACCGATACCAAGCGCCCCTTGTGGCGTTCCCCCAAGGACTTTGAGGGACTTTGAGGGATTGACAGGCTGGGGGCCAGGTTATTACTATAAAGGTCGTCACAGCATAGAATAAGTTATAAAGGTTTTGTACATACGCGCCCATGGGTCGCGAGCCCAGTTTGCTCGCGGGGAACGGAATACGTGTTCTCGAGCCACACCAATAGTTGCGAATTCAACCTATCTCGGTGGCAGCGAGATAGGGTTTCAAGAGATGCAACCGATGTCCACCAAGAGAGTCCGATTTCTGCAGCGCTCCAGGATTTACATCTTCTTTTGGAGTACTATGCCCCGCCATGGTACACCTATGAGCATCATCAAAGAAGCGAATTAGGCTTGCGACAGGGAGGACCGGAGCAGGTCGACGCGCTTTTGAAGCTGTTTCACCTTCTTGAGGAGTATGCTCCGGCGTGGTACACCGAGGAGCATTACAAAAAAGCTGAGCTGGCCCTGCAGTATGTGAAAGAAAGCACCGGGGGCCTCAAAAACCGCAAACGGCACCTCGTTCAGCCCTGAAATTTATAGCCGAGACCAGGAACGGTAACGATCCATTGGGGTTTCTTGGGAGAATCCTCCAACTTTTGACGCAAACTGGCTATGTGCACGTCGACCGTTCGGCTGAACGTGCCACTGTCATAACCCCAAACCTCGCGCAGGATCTCATCCCGCGAAAGAGTGGTTCCTGAACGCTCAATCAAGTAGCGCAAAAGTTGAAATTCCCTGGCAGTCAAGTAGACCGGTTTGCCGTCACGGGTTACTTCGGTACCGCGGAAGTCCACGCGAATCGAGCCGAACTTATGGAGCCCCTGGCTGGTCCTGGGAGCGGACCGCCGCAACAGAGCTTCGATGCGGGCAATGAGTTCCATAGTGTCAAATGGTTTCGTGACATAGTCATCCGCCCCGAGTTTTAGACCGACCACTTTGTCAATGGTCTGGCCGCGAGCAGTCAGCAGAAGAATCGGAGTAGCCAAACCCGCCAACCGAATTCCGCGACAGACGTCGAGGCCGTTGCAACGAGGCAGCATAATGTCAAGAATGATCAGGTCGAAGGGCAAACGGGTTGCTTTTTCGTACCCCTGCTCTCCGTCGGCGGCCAAGTCGACGACGTAACCCTCGCTCCGCAGGCGATCACTCAAGGTCATCAGCAGCGCTTCTTCATCCTCTACCAGCAAGATATTTTCGTTCATGTCTCAGTCGTTTCCGCTCATTCAGAGATGTTCATCGGTATTGGTCTGGAAATCTTCCACAACGGGCAAGTGCAGCGTGAAAACGCTGCCGGCACCCAGTTCACTCACGGCGGTGAGACGGCCCCCCATGGCTTCAGCGATGCTCTTGGAGAGCGACAATCCCAGCCCGGTGCCATGTATCTGCTCCGCCACAACTGCTGGGCTGCGGTAAAACGGCTCGAAAATGCGAGGCAACTCCAACCGGGCAATGCCCATGCCGCGATCTCGCACTGCGATCTGAATTTCTCGTTGACCGTGCAATTCGGTGTCGCTCAGGAAAGCTCTAACGCCAATCCATCTACTTTTGCCGCTGTACTTTACGGCATTTACTATCATGTTTTGCAGGCAGCGAACCAGCGCGGATGCATCACCGCGGATGAGAGGAAGACCTGGCGCAATCTCGAGCTCCACGCAAAACCCGGATGCCTTTGCCAATCCTGAAGTTTGCTGGAGAGCGGAATGCAAGATCTCGGATACCGGTAACGCGCGCATGACGAAATGGTTTCTCTGGTTTCTGGTGGCGGCAAAAAGGAGAATCTGATCGATGAGCTCCGTCATCTGACGACTTTGATTTTGGATTGCAGCTCCGTATTTCCTTAGCTCGTCTTTTCCCTTTACCACGCCGTCGGCGATATTGTCGGCCGCTGAAGAGATAACCGCCAGTGGCGTGCGCAACTCATGCGACACCGAGGCCACAAACTCCATCTGCAACTTGGCTAATTGGATCGCTCCGCTCATGCGGCTCCTCTGAATGGCCCAAACCGACGCGATGGTCGCTGCGAGCGTAATCGCGAGGACTCCCGCCACCCGGAGAATGGTGCGCCGAGAGATAGCGTCAACACTGGCAAGTTGTTGAGAAGCCTGCTGGTCGTAGACCCGCTCGATTTCCGCGAGATCGTGACGAACTCGATCGAACGATTGCACACCACCAGTGAGATCGAGATCCACCGCTTCCTTTGTGCTGCCTTCGAGAATCGAGGCTAACACTTCGTCCCGGACACTCAGGTAAGCGGACCAATCGCGCTGAAGGCGCCTGCCAATGTCAATCTCGTTTGGCGTTCGCGCATTTGCAAGGTATGCGGCAATGCCTTCGGATACGAGATGGTCCGCTTCGCGAGACTGGTCCGCGTACTTCACATGAAGATTACTATCCGCGGTACTTAAGGCATAGAGCGTACTTCGCCTGGTTTCCTGAGTCTGATACTGCAAGGCGGCTATTCGATGAAGGCTCAGAACCGACCTTGTAAACATGTTCTGCTCTTCTAAGTCCGCGCGGCGAAGATCGCGAATCGCAAAGAGCCCCACCACAGTCACCGTACAGAAAACCAGCAAGAGCAGAAGCGCAGAACTGTAGCGGGAGAAGACGGACCATGGCACATTGGCCCAGGAGCCTGCGCCCGTCGTCCATTTCTGAATTGTCTCTTTTTTGCTCACAGTACCCAGCCTAGCGGAGCGGAACGTGAAACTTGTATCCCTTATCATCGGGGAGACGTTCGTCGATGCGAATCACTTTAACGGTCTTATCCACATCGCTCTCCCGCAAATATCCAATCGCCCCCGGCACATTAAATATGAACTTGCGGACGCCCTCAGGACTTGCGAGCGTCTTGGGTGAGACAAAAACTTCCCCGGTAAAAAGACCGTGCAGGAAATAATTGTTAAACTCGGTTTCACTCATCTGATAGATGATGCTAAGGACTGCGGCACGTTCCGGCCAGCCAGGTTCCAGCATAACCAACGTGATGCGGCGTCCATACGGATTTGGCCAGTGGCCGCGCTCACCCAGGAAAATTCGGCGTAATTCCGGAGTCGAGAGGTTTTCTACGGGGTTATTCAAGTTGACCACGATGGCCAGGTTGCGCTCCCCCGGCTTCTCTTCCGGAGGGTAGGCGGCGGATTCCAGAGTGCCGCGCGGAAGCACTCCGGGCAACAAGGCAAGAGCAACCAAGATGCATAGGCAACAAGACAGGCGCATTTCAGTGTGCTCTTAAAACGTAAAGCCGATCTGCAGGGCCAGTGCGTTGACGGCGTTCTGGCGTCGCAAAGCGGTATAGTCATATTGCAGTTTCACAGCCACGGACTCACTGGCATCGTATCGCAGGCCCGCGGAAGGACCGTGGCGAAGGCCGACGTCTGGAAAGACAGGTTCCGTGTCCGAGCCATTTACATACTGGTAACGAAGATAAGGTCTCCAAGAACCGAACTGTTTGGAGACCTGGCTATAGAAGCCTGGGGTATTGAAGGTGCGCGACAACCCCAGGGGAGAGTGCCGGACCACCAAAGCTTCGTTCAGCCACTCGAAACTGGGGCGCGTGAAAACAGCATGCGCCGCAAGGATGCTCTCACTGATTCTCGGAGAATTGAGCGGGTCAAGTAGGTCTCGATAGACAGAAAAGCCCACCTGTAGACCGCGAATTGCTTCCGGTCTGGCAAAAAGCGCCAGGTTGTAGGCCTTGTGACTCTGCTCATCGATGACGTTTTGCACCGGCTCATCGGTGAGCGGAGAGCGAGAGGCGCGGCCGTTACCCACCTCCGCCACATAATGCAACCCCAAGCGCCCCGACGGTATCAATCCCGAAGCAGACAAGCCAACACTGTGAATCGGCAGGATTCCGCCACGATCCTCAAAGTTGAAGAGGAATGGCCGGTCAGTCGCGGTTTGAAACCAAGTGCTGTGGTGGTAAGCCGTATTGTAGTATCCGATGGCTGTGTGCCAGCGACCCGCCGCCAGCTTGAAGTAGTCATTATGGGAATATTCGATCAGGTATCGCTCGACATCGACGGCAAATACGTTGTTCTGTCCACGAGTGACGCCATAAATATTGTCCGGGCCACCTTCAAAGACAATTTCACTCAGGAATTTAAACTTCTCGGAAATGTCTGAGGTAACGAACAGGTCAAGCTGCCCCAGGGAAAACGAGGTTCTGTCTCCCTTTTGATCGTCACCGTGGAGCGTAATGTCACCGAAACCCCGGATGCGCAGCAGGGTCTTGCTGAGGTCCATTCTCTCCGCCACAGCGGGCATTTCCTGCTGCGAGGTCTCCATCTCGGACGGAGTATTTGTTTGCGCAGGAGCGGGCGACGAAACTCGCGCCGTTGCAGCAGGCGCTGGCTTTTCCCCTTCTAATTGCTTGATCCGGGCCTCCAATTGATCAATCTTTCTTACCTTGGCCTCCAGTTCCGCAACCCTCTGAAGCAATAGTTGTATTGTTTGGGAGTCCGATGCCGTCGGCGCTTCGGATTGCTGCGCCCAAAGTGTTGGCGACACGCCGAGCATTCCCAGCAGCAAGAGACACGTCCACCTTGGAGTGCTGCAATTGGATTGCTTATCCCTTAGAAACGCCTGGTTGAGCGACGCAACAGAAAGCTTCATCGCCTCCTCCTTCAGCCTAAACCTGTGGACGGTCGAGATTACTTCACCCTAAAACGATATCGCGAAGCGGACACGATCTTTGTGTGTGTGTCTTGAATATATCGTATTGCTTCGGAACTCCAGTGCAGGTTATTTGCACGAAAGTTCGCAGGGAACACATTGTTTCGCTAGTGCTGAATCTCGAAAGAGGTACCCGATCGAGGGCTCAAAGGGCCCGGCAACGCCGGGGCCAGGAGCTAATGCCAATCCATCAAGGTTGCATGAGACCTACGACGGGCGCCGAAGGATGTCGTCTGTGCGCACGACGTTTTATCCAGGTCGAGTGGGTGCGCCGCGCTCCGGAAACGGCCTGCCCTTCGCCGCTCGATGAGACTTAGGCGTCGTGCGCCGGTTCCCAGAGGCCGCCCGTTGATTGCGGCGCTCGCAGCACGACAAGATCGCTCTGTCCGGCATCCTCGGCGCCCACGCGGTCGGCCATTGCTGGCTGATCGGAACTGAGTTTGCGTCTCAACGACCGCTGGCGCCAAACGGCGTAAATCGCCGGGTACACCAACAGTTCCAGAAGGAATGAAGTGCAGATTCCTCCAACCATCGGAGCTGCGATGCGCTTCATGACGTCCGAGCCGGTGCCGATGCTCCACATGATAGGGAAAAGGCCGATGCACACGGTGGCAAAGGTCATGAACTTGGGGCGCAGGCGCTTAGCGGCACCCTGCACAATGGCCTCGTGTAACCCAGTGAGATTGTGCAATCGGCCCATAGTTCGGGCCTCTTCATAAGCCAAGTCCAGGTAGAGGAGCATAAAAACGCCTGTCTCGGCATCCACACCTAACAAGGCAATCAGTCCGACCCAAACGCCGATGCTCACGTTGTAGCCTGCCAGATAGAGAAATGACACGGCGCCAACCGCAGAAAACGGAACCGCAAGCAGGATGATCATTGTCTTCGTCAACGAACGCGTGCTCGCATAAATCAACAGCAAGACCAGACCGAGTGTGAGCGGCACAACCCGCGTTAAGCGGTGCCGGACTCGCTCCATAGCCTCATACTGTCCGCTCCAAGAAATGGCGTACCCGGCGGGCAGTTTCATTTGGCTCCGCAGCAGAAGGCCCGCTTCCGCAACGTAACTCTCTGGATCTCGGTCTGAAATGTCGACGTACACATAGCTGGTCAGCATCCCGTTCTCGTCGCGAATCATCGCAGGACCGCTCGAGGCGCGAATCTCCGCGAGTTCGCCGAGCGCGAGTTGTCGGTGGCCGCCAGCCGGAACCAGCACTCGCTCGAGCGCGCCAAGGTCACTGCGGAAGTCACGCATATAACGTACGTTGACGGGATAGCGCTCCCTTCCCTGCACCGTGGTGGTGACGTCCTCGCCGCCAATCGCGTTTTCCACCGCCTGTTGGGCATCTTCGATGCTCAGCCCGTACCGCGCCAGCTGCTCGCGATTCCACTGGAAGTTCAGAAAGTAGCCGGTTCCCGCACGCTCAGCAAAGACACCCCGTGTGCCTTTCACGCGGGACAACAAAGTTTCAATACTGGTTCCAATCTGTTCGATGGTGCCCAAGTCCGCGCCCGAGATTTTCAGGCCTACAGGAGTGCGCATACCGGTGGTCAACATGTCAATCCGCCCCTTGATGGGCATGGTCCACGCATTCGTCACGCCAGGTACCTTGAGGGCCTCATCCATGAGACGAATCAGTTCTTCGGAGGAGATCGTGTCGGGAGTAACGTGACGAAAGACGGACTTGGCAATCTCCGGAGCCCAAGAGGAATACCACGTTGGAGTATGGCGCCACTCGGAACGAGGTTTGAGGGTAACGACGGTTTCGAGCATGGACAGAGGGGCAGGATCGGTCGAAGTTTCCGCGTGACCGGCCTTTCCCAACACCTGTTCCACTTCCGGGAACCTTTTGAGGATGCCATCGGTGGCCTGGAGCAGCTCCTTGGCTTCGCTAACCGAGATCCCGGGCATGGTGGACGGCATGTAGAGGATCACGCCTTCGTCGAGCGGTGGCATGAATTCCGAACCCAAGTGCAGGAATATTGGAATGGAAATGGCAACCATCGCAGTGGCCGCACTTACAACCACCCACTTCCAACGCAACGTCCACCGCACCACCGGTTCGTACATCCGCATGAGCCAGCGACTGATGATATGTTCGTCTTCGGAGCGAATCCTTCCGACCATCAACGCATTCACCGCCCGGCAGAGCCACCGGGGGCGGAAGACATAGGGCTGAAGGCGCATGAGCAGCAGACGCAAAGCTGGGTCCAGCGTAATGGCCACGCCGGCGGCAATGAGCATGGCCAGCGTCTTCGAGTAGGCCAAGGGTTTAAACATCCGCCCTTCCTGCGCTTCCAGAGTAAGCACAGGCAGAAAAGAGAGGCCTATAACCAGCAAAGCAAAAAAGGTGGGAGCAGCGACTTCCTTGATGGCCGCGAGCACAACGGCGCGGTACTCTTGCCGCCGCCCCGTTTTTTCCCAGAGTTCAAGCTTCTTATGCGTTTGTTCAGCCACCACCATGGAAGCATCCACCAACTCGCCGAAGGCGATGGCCACACCTGCCAACGACATAATGTTGGCGCTGATTCCCAGGAGGCGCAGGGGAATGAACGAAATCAGCACCACCACCGGCATGGTAACGATCGGTATGATCGCACTGGGAAAATGCCGGAGGAATACGAGGATAATCAGCACGACAGTGATAACAACCTCAAAGATGGTAGTCTTGACGTTGCTGATTGCGCGGTGGATGAGTTGCGAACGGTCATAGACAGGAACGATTTTGACACCCTCTGGTAGAGCCGGCTCGATCTCGCTGAGCTTGCGCTTGACCCGGTCGATGACTTCCAGCGCGTTCTCCCCGCTGCGCATGATCACGACGCCAGATACCACTTCGCCTTTGCCGTCCAAGTCGGCGACACCCCGACGCAAATCAGGCCCCTCGACGACCTCGCCCACATCCTTGATGCGCACAGAAGTTCCATCCTCGCTCGCCTGAAGCACAATGTTCTGGAAATCTTCGATGGATTGGGCATAGCCGCGGCCTCGAACCATGTACTCCGTGCCGCCGAACTCCAGCAGGCGCCCGCCAACTTCGTTGTTTCCTTCGCGCACTGCCTCCACGACGCGGCGAATGGGAATGCCGTACGCTTGCAGGCGATTGGGATCTAAATTCACCTGGTATTGGCGAGTGTAGCCACCCACCGGCGCTACCTCAGCCACTCCGGGAAGTGCTTTCAGGTAATAACGCAAATACCAGTCTTGGTAAGAGCGCAGGTCTGCCAAGGTGTGTTTCCCTGAGCTGTCGACCAGTGCGTATTGATAGATCCACCCGAGCGACGTCGCATCAGGTCCCAGCTCGGTCTTTACGCCCTCGGGAAGACGCGACGACACGCCGGACAGGTATTCCAAAGTCCGCGAGCGCGCCCAATAGAGGTCCGTCCCGTCCTCGAAGATGACGTAAACGTAGGAGTAGCCGAAGTCCGAGATGCCGCGCACCGTCTTTACCTTCGGTGCTCCTTCCATGGCGGTTACAATCGGATAGGTCACTTGATCTTCGATGATGTCCGGGCTACGATCCCAGCGCGAATAAATGATGACCTGCGTTTCGCTCAAGTCAGGTGTGGCGTCCAGGGGAAGCGTCATCATCGACCACCACCCCACCAAGCAGGCCAACGCAATTGCGGCCAGCACCAGAGCCCTGTGCTTAACGGAAATGTCGATGATGCGGTTAATCATGGCCGGCGTTCGGCGGATTCAAGGCCAGATAATGCGCCGGCTGCTCCTGGAAATTCTGCTTGCAGCGCTCCGAGCAGAAGTAATACGTGGTGCCATCACGAGTAAGCGTATGCCCGGCCAAAGTGGCCTTTGCGGCATCGATGGTCATGCCGCAAGCCGGATCTTTGACCTGCGCAGCCTGAGCAGCTAGCCCGGGCACCCTGGTAGATCGAGGCGTAGTTTTTTCGTGTGGTTGTGACTTGGACGGCGTCTGCGTAGTGGATTTCAGCCGGCTCTCCGAATCTACGAGGAAGGTTCCCGCGGCGACCACGCGTTCGCCCTCGGTCAAGCCTCGCAAGATCTCGATGCGGTCGCCAAGCGGCCGCCCGGCTTGCACTTGTCGTGGCTCAAATATTCCACTCCC
>QHYJ01000119.1:11949-30073 GCA_003223255.1 Acidobacteriota bacterium
AGTTATCCACCTCGAGTCGCAACTTCAAAGTTCGTGTTGCGGGGTCAACCTCCGGAAGAACACGACTCACGCGAGCCGAAAAGGTTTTCCCCTGATCGGGAAGAGTGACACGAGCAATGGTGTCCGGCCGGAAATCCTGCACTTCGCTGCCAAAGACGTCTGCCAGAACCCAGACACGGCTCAGGTCGGCTATGCGGTAAAACTCCATTGAGCGATCGAAATGCTGGCCGGGAGTTATGTTTCGGGCAAGAATGAATCCATCGGCGGGTGCGACAATATCCACTGTCTCAGGAAGCTGGTGGCTTTCCGCCATCTGTCTAATCTGCATATCGCTGACGCCGAGATTGCGGAGGCGGTCGGTGTAGCCCTGAACACTGCTCACTCCTTGCTTGTTCACCGCACCTGGATAGGGCATCGTCCGGGAGCCGTCCTTGCCCACGGCGCCTGGGACGCCCGCAGTTGCGGCCAAGAACCCGGAAGCTACCGCTAAAGTTTCACCGATGTAGGAGGTCGCGAGCTTTTGATCCTTCTTAACCCATTCCCCTACCGAATCGTTGAAAGTCTCCCGAACAAACCCCTCGGAACCGGCCGTGATTCGGTAAACGCGTGTGTCTTGCGGAACCACGCGCCCAAGCAGGCGGGCTTTCACGCTTCCCGAAGTCTTTTCGACAGTGGCGACGCGAATGCCAAACAATTGCTGCTTTGCAACGTCGATGCTAATTGTCCCGTCCAACACGGGCTGGGCGGCGGATTCTGAGGATGCAGCGAGTTCGGCATAAATTGGCTCAAGCGCCATGCCACAGTCGGGCGCAGTGCCCGGGTGGTCGGACTTGTAGTCCGGATGCATGGGATCGACCCAGTAGAGTACGCGCCGGGAATTCGTGCTCTTTGTCGCATTTCGCGAACTGTGCCGCTGCCCTGCCATGTAACACAAAATCATCAGCAGCCCAACTACCACGGCACTTAGGGTTTTTTTCATGGAATCGCGCCCTCGCAATCGAGCAACTCGGGAGCCCGCCTTTAGCTTGGGTCCGGGGCAGGACCGTCGAAGTTTGGCCCGCTGGCGGATCTACTGCCTTTTGGCCCGGCGTCATCGATTTCTCTCCGCGTGCGGAGAACGGATCAGGCTACTGGTTTCGCAAACGCCGATGGGTCGAGCTTGGGATTTACCTCCACCTTTTCTATAGTGATTTTCTCCACAGGAACCGGAGTATCTCGAAGCCCTGTGGCCGTCTTGGCCACCGGGAGAACCTTTGTCTCCAGAACAAAGGAAGCAGCAGACCGCTCACCTGCCGATAATCGCGGAAATACACTTCCACAGGGTGGTAGGTGCCATCGAGCCGCCTAGGCTCACCTTCGATTTTCGTTTCCAAGAACGTCTGGGCATCAATCCACACATGGGTCGAAACCCCCTGGCTCGTGGTTAGCTTGAGCTTGTAGGTATTGCGATTCTCTACTTTCTCCATGCCGACCAGTTCGACCTTGGTGCCCTTTGCCGCGTAGTCGACCAGCGGGCCATCGGCTCTACTTCGCGCCGGTTCAGAAATGGCCTCAGCTTCCAGCCGTTGGTGCCGTCAAATACTTGGATCGCCGTTTGCCCATTAAACTTCAGCTCAAACCGTTGCTTGTGGGGTCGCGCCAATTCCATCACAAATGGGAGCTCCGCTTCTTTCTCAGGCCGCGGAGATGGCATGCCTAATACAGGCTTACGGCCGGTCGAAGACGGCACGGCGAGCGTGGTCCGTTGATTGCCTCCCACGCCCATACTCCCCGACATGGTTATCGCTTTCACGGCCCGCCATGCCTGTAATCCACCTCGGGCTTCCACGTTCTTGTTTACGATCTCGGTAGGAGAGAGCTCAGTACTCGATGCAGATTTATCCGCAGCGACGAGTGAACCGCCAAGGGCAAAGGATATTAAAATGGCGAAATACTTTCGGGGCATGGGAAGAACCTCGTTAAATTTAGAGCGTTGATACCAGTCGCCAGAAGTCTGCACCTGAACGGCACGAAGTTCTTTGCCCCAGGTCAAAGTCGGGCAATTTTGCTGAAGCTATAAGCCATTGAAAATACGGTGGTTGGCTATTCAGCGTTGTTCGACAACGAGTCCCTCAGCCCGCAACGGACCGATTTGAACAATCACGCGGTGTCCCGGTTTCACGATTCTTCCGCTGTTGGAAAAGGCCATCCAGTAGGTCTTTCCAGCTTCCGGTGTGCTGCTCTGGCGCAGCTGGGCTATTCCACTACGAGGTTGTCAGCGTGAAATTGGCCAATTACGACATTAACCCGGTCTCCGCGTTTCACAAGCCTACCGCTATTCGAGAAGGCCATCCAGTATGATTTGCCCTCTACCGGCGTGCTCATCTGACGGAAAAGCCCTATCTTTTCCAGGGACGGAACTACCAGCTTCACGCCTTTCTCTGGGTCGATCAACGCGGGTTCAAGCTGCTTATCATTGAGCGTCTTCGCCTTATCCGCGTCGATTACGTGGTAGGTCTCGCTAAAGCCAGAAGTGCTGACCGCTGTTTGAACAGATTTGTTTTGGACGGGGTCGATTTCACCGAATGCCAGCGGCAATTCCGCATTGTAGGTCACAGCTGGAACGGCCGGTGTCGTGGCGGTAGCGAGAACACCTGGATAAGCGGTGCCAGCTGGCGCCGTCGTGGTGCAAGCTGCAGTTGCTGTGGGTGTAACAACCAGGATTCCATACAAACCCATCGGTACCTGAATAGACGGATGCGTGCCCGATTCAATCAGGTACGTGCCCGGCCGAAGGGCTGCCCAAGTCAGGGCCGTTGTCGCTCCCGGTGCGACTTCCGTGGAGAACGATTGCACGCGCGCCCCCTGTGGCGGTGGCGTAAAGGCCTTTGTCGATCCAGCTACGGGCCACGGCACAGTGCTGGAGACTAGATTAGAGTGATCCGGACTCAGTGTCGTCGTGCGTTGTGCGAGGACTCCCAAACCTCCGCCCACCTGCCCCACGATCATGATGGATGTGGGCACGGTATTCGTACCGGTCCCCGCGGTAAAGGACAGGCTATTGGTCAAGTTGATGGTCAGCGCCTGTCCCGTGGGAATCGTAATCACGACGGGCGACCATCCGGGCACGGCCGCCGTCGTGGCCGTGGCCGGGACTGCGACTGGGGCGTTCGGATTCAGAGCAAGGCAGGTCGCAGTGGAGGTGACACCGGTGGCGAGAGCCCCGCAAGTGTAGCCCCACATCGGCACTACCGTGCCGTCGGGCATCGTTGTGGTCGTCGGCCCTGGCGGTCAGGTTCACCTGCTGCTGGCCGAAAGCGACCACCGCCGCGAAGGGGAGTATCGAAGCTAGTCGTAACGCCGCTTTCAATATTGCTTTGAAATTATTCATTGGCATCGTCATTCCTCGTCGTCAGTTTGGCTCGTCAGATTTACATAGACTCGTCGATCACAAATTCCCGGGAATCAACCAGCATCATCATCAGCATTCCGCCGGGGAAAACGTTGTTGGTCGTGATTTCGCGCTCGTTGTGGGAGTGCCACATGAACGCGAAGCCGCGTTCGTTAGCTGGGTTGGCCTGCGTGTTGGAAGGTTGGAGGGACGTGCAGCCCGCGTTCGCGTTCGCGGGTCCTGGTGTGGCGCAGTTAGGCGCGAAGGCGCGCAGAGTTGCATCCGGACCCAGATAGGGCGTGCCGCCATACCAAGCGCCATTCGTGAAAATGTTGGGACTGGGCAGTGTAGCCGGGCCGCCGCCTGCGACATCACCGAGAGGGGCAACCTCCAGAGGCTTGTTGTGGTCCTGGCACCACTCGTAATAGTTAATCGCGGAGGGTGGCGCCGCAGGACTGCTGGTCACGGTGTAGTAGCCATTGGCATCCGCAACGCAGGGCTGCACGGCGAGGGGGTCGCCGAAGGCGTCAGCGCCTGTGTGGTGGCCGTACGGATCCCAGTTCAAACCCCGGCCCGCCCAGTAGAAAATCCCTTCGAAGGCCTGACCCAGAGTGGTGTCGGTGTTGAACATCAAAAGGCCGGCGAGGCTATTCGGATCAGGAGCCCCCAATAGTGTTGTGCCGAGAATCAAGTTCCCGTCGCGCCCCAGAATGCGCACATGGTTCCCGTGTTCGTGGAACGGATGTTGCCAACGGCCCTGGCCGATGGAGCGAACCAGGACCTGCTCGCCTGGATGCATATGGGGATTGCCGTTGTAGGGCTGATGCGGATATTCGGCCCCAAAGTTGGCGTCCATGAGGTCGGGCATCGAGCGACCGTTAATCAGAAAGTAAGCAGGGTGGTAGGGCTCGGTCGGAACCTCGAGCTTGCAAGTCGGATCCGTAACTACGCAGTTTGCCTTTGCCGTGACCTGCGCCAATGCCTGGCGGTGAATATTGGTGTCCATTTCTGCCCACTGAAACAGGTACTCTCGGTCGTAGTTAGTCTTGCAGCGTCGTAGGCGTAGTGCGCCAGCCGCCAATCTGTTTCTCCATGGGCGGCTTCCACAGCCACGTTTCCATTAGAGAGCGCCACCTGCGAGGCTAGGCACCCAGCGGGATCACTGGCCGGTATCACAATAATTGCGCCGTACAGGCCCATCTCGATTTGTAGATCGCCTTGCGTTCCGCTGTAATAGGCGTGAGTGCCCGGCGTTGTGGCGGTAAACGTGTAAGTCACCGAGCCGCCAGGCACCGCTTCTTGCGCCAGCAGGCCGGTTACACTGCCCGTCCCCGATCCTGTCACCTGAAAGCCGGGAAACAGAATTGATGTGTTGCCGGCCGCAGTCGGGAGGCCATTCAACAGGTTGACAGTGACCGTCTGTCCTTCGGTGACGATCAGCGTAGGGCCGGGAACTTGCATCGTGGGGCAATTCTGGTTTGGCATCGTCGGAGCAAAGCCGGCCGGCGCGCCATTACAGCCGTACCCCCACGAGTAAACCGCTGCCCCGTCCGGCTGGTTGAGGAAAGCGGTTTGCGCTGTCAAGTTGAAGGTCGGGCCGGTGATGCCGGGCGCCGCAGCGTGCGCTGTAGCTGCGAACAGCAGGCCCAGCGCCGTCATTACAACCGGAAGTAGACTGGATTTCGAGATCGCTTTTTTCATTTTCGTTGCCCTCCTTGCCGTTCCTTAGCTAATTGACATGAACTTCGGTCATGAGCCCACCGAAGTTTTCTTGGTCGTTGGACAAGTGGTCGAGATTGGGGGTGAAGAGATAGAACACGCTGCCCGCTGGATAAAGGGTTGCCGCACAGCCGGTGGATCCGCAACCTGCATCGCTGGCGTCCAGAATCACATCCAACGACTCGCCACCACCGAGCGTAATCGAGTTGGTGTAATACTCCAGGTTGTTCCCCGCTTGATCCCGCAGAATCTTGGCGTTGAAGCCAATGACCTTCATCGGAATCCCCAGCGTCGCCAATGTCTGATACTCGGAAACGTCCAGGTCAGCGATGCGCAGGAGGGCTTTTCCCCCCGCCGGAATGTTGATGATCGAGGGGAGTGGCTGCGAGTAGTGCACCCTGCCATCCGACGACTGCGTGGCCATTGGACCGGGCTGGACCGTGTCAGGGTAGCTCCTGCCATTCAGCAGGAAGAACTTGTCTTTCATATCCGCAAAAGCTTCCGGGTTAAATGTCATGCCGACAAAATGGAAGTTGGGATCGAAGCCGTGGATCTGGAGGGCATACTCGGTGTCATAAGCCGTTGAGCCATCGCCGTCGTTGTAGGCGTACTTTTGCGGGTTACCGAGCTTATCGGTACCTTGGGTGACTTGCGTGTTGATGGCCGGGAGCGGATTAGCACAAAGAATGTCGGGGGCTGTTGTTACGGCCGATGCGGTTATATTCGGTGACAACACGTTATCCCCGGGCCGCCTGCAAGCCGTGCGCAAGTCGTTCTGCTGTTGCCCAAGCGATGTGTAGAGGCTAGTACCGGACGGGACGCGGTCCTGCCGCGGACGTACATATAGTTGCCCGACCATGCCCATCTGCAAGTGTTCTGGCGGCGTGATGTGGCAGTGCCAGAAGTAGGTGCCGGCATCCGGCGCCATGTAGTAATAGGTGAAGCTGCCGCCGATGTTGATGGCGACCGAGGCGTCCGGGACGCCGTCATAGACCGACGAAGCGTTGGGATACCCGTGGAAGTGAATGGTGTGCTGCTCGAACAGGTCCGGCCGCATGATCATGCCGACGTTGGTAAGGGTGAGGAACATTTCGTCGTCCTCATCGAATGCAACGAGCGGCGCCGGGATGTTTCCGTTCATCACTCCGACATCGAGGATTTGGCGGGGATCTACGTGTCCATCAAGACAAGGGGCGGTGCAAGTTCCATTGGCAATCGCATCGAGGTCCGCGGTCAGGCCCACGGCGCCGTTATATGTAAAAGCCGCTCCCGGCAGCAACGCGTTGCCCGGCACATATGACGTGCCATCGTCGCTCGCCCCATCCGTCGTGGCGGGATCGCCGGGGGCAATAATCCCCGGATACACGGTATTGAAGACATTCGGAAATTCCGTGCCGGGCTGGCCATTCGCGATATCCGCGAGTCCAGACAGCGGTCCGAAGGAGAACATGTACGTCTGAGTGCCGTTAGCCATTGTCGAGTAGCCGTCGCCACCCGAGACCTGCTGGCACTTGATTGCGCCATTCACGCTCGAACTAGGCACCGGATATCCAGGGCTGGTACCGCCGGTCGGGGCCGGGGCGGTCGTAAATTGTGACAGTGCTGGTCGGGCATTGAACGCGGAACGATTGCGCGCTCGCCAGCGCCGGC
Source organism: Acidobacteriota bacterium (assembly GCA_003223255.1). Lineage (GTDB taxonomy): Bacteria > Acidobacteriota > Terriglobia > Acidiferrales > UBA7541 > Acidiferrum. The sequence continues at coordinate 18,689 of QHYJ01000119.1, forward strand.
GCAAGACTGAAAACAAATAAGGGGAGCAAAAACTGGTAGAGCTTTTTCACGGCGAAATGACCTCCTGCGCTGCAGTCACAAACCAGCCGCCCGCCGTGCTCCACGTTGCGCGTCCGTAGAAACAGGAGTCATAAGACCGGGCAGCCTTTAATCCAAGTAGCGTCACTTTACGTTGACTTAGCAGGATTTCTTTGTCGGACAGCAAAAACTGTAAGGAAAGTTTACAAAACAGTGTTGTGCTTTACGCTTGGCTATTGAAGAGGGCAAAAGAGCAGAATACTTTACGCCTAGCTATGAGGGGGGGCACAACGCAGCCAACCAAAGCGAGCGAATTCACTACCGGCATGAAGGGAAAAGAGATCTGCGCACGGAATCTTCTCTTCCGTGACAGGTCAAACTGATTGCATGGGAAGTTCTAGCCTTACTACTAGTCTAGTTTGGCGATTGCGGTTTCTGATTCTGTTGGACCTGAATCTGTCTGCGCTGTTGATACATGCTCTGCAGTTGCTGAATCATCTCGTCAGTTCGTGCACCCGCTTTCGGCGCGCTGAGGTCGGAGTTGCCCGGAGCATTTTGCAGACTAGCTGAAGCTGATAGTGCGTTTGCGGGAGGTGCAGGTGGCGCGGCCTGTGCGGGATCGTTGGAGGCGACGGCTTCGGGTGTCGCAGAATTTCCGGAGTCTGAAGCGTCCGTGGTATCCAATCCACCGCGTGCAGCTCTCGCGTTGCCCCCGACATTGCCCGCCGGACCAGCCTGCTTAGCACGCGGAGTTAACAACACACTCCGTATTCCATCCTCCTCGCCTTCCGAGGCTTGAATCATATAGTTGAATTCTGTTTCATCCAGCAAGTCCCGAAGAACGCGGTGCGCCGGTCCCGGACCGAGACGGACCCAGATGCGTTGATCGGCAAAATTTGTTGGAAGGTCGATGTCCGCCCCGAGGGCCGTGCGCAAGGCCTTCATAACCTCTGTGAGCGAAGAGTTCTCGGCAATAATCGTGAGTTGTCCGTCTTCGTAAGCTACCTGGGGAGGTTTTGCCATCGTCTGTTCGACGCTATTGGCACTGGGAACCGGCGGAGGCTGCGGTGATGTCTGCTGCGATCCACTTGGATTCTGTTCCAACGACGCTGAGAAAAGGGCAACTCGTTCAGCCGCACGGCTCGTCCTGGAAAGGATTCCACTTGCCCCACCGATTGCCCCGCCGACTGGAGTAACGGCGAGCGCCAAGGCAACTGGAACGATAAACTTCTTGCAGTTCCAAGCTTGACGGTTCACGTGGAGTGCCTCCCTGCAGATGACCGCAGGCGATGAAAAACCTTGCCCGGAAAGTGAGCCATCGCCTGAATGCAGCAAGACGGGAATGCGGTCATAATTCATTCCCCGCCCTTGATCGTACTCTCTTAGAAGCTATCCCTCATTGCGGTGGAGCAAAGAGGCCTAACAGCTCCTTGGATTCAAAACCGCACGGGAAAGTCGGACCTGATCTGTAAACCTTAATCTTCGCGGCAGCTCTCTCGTGAGAAAGTCAGATCCTGGCAAGCGGCCGGACTCTCTCACTAATTCCTGCTCATTCGCTTTCCGTTAATTGCATAAGGGCTTGAAAGTTGTGAACCGACACGGCCTCTCGCCGAGCGCTGACGATTCCTTTATCGTTCCAAGCGGAGAGTAGTCGGCTTACGGTAAACAAGGTAGTGCCAGTCAACTGCGCCAGCTCTTCGCGGGAAAGTCTTATTTCAACACTCCCGTTCACTCGACGTCCGACCTGATTGAGCAATCGGACAAGCTGATGACTCAACCGCACGGAAACTCTTTCCGTAGATATCTCGCGGTATCGTTCTTCCAGTTCACGAAGTTGCTGGCAAAGTATGTGAGTTATGTTCCGTCTCAGATGCACCGACCGCTGCGAGATGGTCTCGAAAATACCTGTATCCCAAACGAGAGCTGTGGAGACCGCAAGCGCCTGGGCCATCGAGCAATGACGGTCCTCAACACGTCCCCCGACCGCCCCGACGATCTCGCCCGCCCCTTTGAGGCTGAGAATCACTTCCGTCCCGCTCGGGCCAAATTGCACGATTTTCGCGCTGCCCGAGGTTAGCAGAATGAGTTGGCGGACAGGGTCACCTTCGAGGAACATCGTCTCGCGGCGGGCAAACCGCTTTTCGTGTGCCGCAGAGACAATTTCGCGGCGCTCGGACGGGGAAATGTCCCTAAATATTGGTGCATCCTGGACTAAGGCACTTCTGCGACTGGCTTCACTTTCGCTAACAAGACCAATTGTAATTGGGCGTGCAACCCCGCAGGGTTCCCCGGATCGCTCTGCGAGCATCGTGTCGCATTCCTCCCTCGATTTATTTACTTTTTGTTGCTCTTATTTCCTGCTCGTGCCAGCGACAGTGGGTGCGCCCATTGAAGCGGTGCTAAAGAACGAGCTGTCTAGCTACCGGCGATAACGTGATATGCCAGAACCCCGTGGCCTCTTTAATTTTCGGGAATTCCAACTTCACGTGCTCATGCAACGGACGTACTGCTCTTCGGGGACCAGCATTACGGGGAAGCAATCGTGGTTCCAAATACCAAATTTGTGTAAAATCTTTGTACCCTTGGTGATACCTAAACGCCCCCGGAGTGACCACGCTCACCGAATGGCAAAGTAGTTCCATAAGCGGGAACTCTTTTTACGCAGGATATACACAATCGGTCAAAAACGTTGGCAGGAACCTGTTTAGTACTCCTAGACTTAGCAGCTAGCGCTAGATTCCCTGCCGCAAGGCTGCTAACCTAGCTCCCTCCGGGGGTGTTTGGACTGTTCTTTTGAGACCCCTGCAGGTCGGAAGTTCCCGTTGCGCGGGGTGCTGTCGTCTGACTCCGTTGGCTCCCAGACGGGCGCGCCTCGCGACTTTGCGAGGAAGACGGGCTTGCAGGAGCAGCGGACGGCTTAGCGGGCTTGGATTCCTTATAACGAAGCCCAATACTATTGCTGGTACCCACGTCAATCATGCGCAGATTTTCGTCAGTGATCTCTTCGGCCCGCACGATATGGGGGGTAATTGCAAACACGATTTCGTTTTCAATCCGTTCCTTAGTTTCCTGCCCGAACAGGTACTTCAAGATGGGTATCTTGGTCAGCCATGGATAGCCGCTCAATGACTTTGTTTCCGTATCCTGGAGGATTCCGCCAACGAGGTTAACCTCGCCGTCCTGCAACCGCGTTTCGTGCTCGATGCGGCGCTGCCCGATCTTAGGCTGAGTGATTCCGCCAATATTTTCCACGCCAGAGAGCGAGGAGACCTCCAACACCATCTTCATCGTAACCTCGCGGTCCGAATGGATGTGTGGCGTAATCTGGATGTTGACTCCAACATCGATATATTGAAACTGAGTGTTGACCAGGGGACTGATCCCTCCACCACCGATCCCTGCCGCGAACGAGCCCGTCGCTATGGGGACGCGGTCTCCGATTTTTAGCGTTGCCTGTTCGTTGTCCAACGCGCGGATTTGCGGCCTTTGAAGAATCTTGGCATTGGTGTCAGACATGAGTAGCTGGAATGTAGCGGACGGAAGGGGGATAACGTAATTGCTCCCGTTAATCGCACCTATTTTGACGCCCCCGCTTGAACCCCCGCTAGTGCCTCCCGCAGACACGGGGCTTATGGAGGTCTGCGTTGGCACATTCGTTCCCCACGTATTCAAACGATCGCGGCTAACCTCCATCACCGCTATGTCGATAACCGTCTCGGCCTTAGCCTTGTCGGCATCGGAAATAACTTTCTCCGCAAGGACCAGCTGGTCCGGCGTGCCCCGCAAAGTGATGGAACTGTGCGTTGGATTCACTTGAATGCGGTTGATGTCAAGCATCCCTTTTAATGTCCCAACCACATCCTGCAATTCCGCAGGGGTCGACGCATTCCGAAGATAGAAAGTCTTCATCACGTTCGGTTCAAACTCTTTGCGTTTCCCTTCCGCGGCCACGAAAATGGCTGTTGGCGAAATGGGCCGCCAGAAAGTCTTGGATTCCAAAGCCACCATCTTCAGAGCTTCTTTCATCATCACTTCGTTTAGCTCGACGGTTATCTTCTGGGGCTTGTAGTCCAAATCAAAGAGAACGTTAATTCCGCCTACCTTGCCGATCGCGCGATAAACGAGGTCCGCCGTATTGGTCATGCGCATGGTGATGGGAGTGTCTGGAGAAGGTTCGATGTCCACCGGCCCTTGCGCGCCCGCTAGCAACTTGGCAAGGGGAGATTCCGCCGTTGCGGCAGTCGGGCCTCCGGGCTCTGCCTGTTTCCTGAGCAGCGCTTCTGTCCGGCGCATCTCCTCAGCCGCGACATAGTTGGTGGTGTCAATCTCCGCGCCGCGCCGAAACTCCGCAATCGCTTCCTGCAATTTTTGGTCGTTGCGGAGCTTCAATCCATTGGACACATGCTGCGCCGCAGCGCTAGCTCGGGCTCGCATGTAGGCCATTTCATACAGCGAGTCTTTTGGTTTCAGGGTATAGGCTTGCTTGAAGAATTCATACGCGGCGTCGTACTGCTTCTGCGACTCGGCACGAACCCCTTTTTTGTAGGCAGCCTTCGCCTCGTCCGGATAACCCACCGGACTGAGAGTCAGGATTAGGATGGAAGCGAGTACAAGTCGCAGGCGCATCATCAATTCACCACCTTTGCAACACCGATTCCTCAGATGCGCTAGGATGAGCTGCTCTCCGAAGCCCTGAAACGGTGCGCTATCCGTCGCCAGAGGAAACTAAGAACATAACACCACGCTCGAGGAGCGCCGCTCAAAAACGAGGCAATTCTAGCCGACCATTTCCCGGGAGTATTTGCGCCAGAGCAAATGGCACACTGAGTATCGGGATGGCCAGTGCTAACGGGCTAATTGGACTCATAATCGAATAGGGCCGCATTCCAGACTTTTTTGCGACTGATGTTCATTACCGATGGCATAGCCGGCTTGGAAGGACAGCGAGTTCAAATGCCTATTTTCGCGAGATGCTAAGCCAATCAAAGTGCACACCCACCCTTACGGGATGAGCTACGGATGCGGGGTGAACGATGCGCACGACGCGGCCCTTGCACCGCCATTCGGTCGTTTGCTGACCGGTGATTTCCCCCGGCAATTCGATTCGCAGATCAAGCAATGACCCCACTCGAAGGGGCAAATCCGTCTCGATCAGAGCACCGTCTTCAGAGATATCCACCGATTTGCCGTTCCCATTCGGCCCCACCCCCCCCCAGAGCTGGAGGCCCAGGGGCATCCTCAAGTTGTGACGGAGACTGCGGCGTCGGTCGACGACGTTGTCTCTATCGCTCAACCCGAGTCCTCCATTGCGGAAAAGAGGGTGCATGGCTACAAATTGCGCCAGTAAATAGGTTCCGGCAGGACTTGTCTTTGCGCGCCGTCATAGAGCCGGAGTTTGAACGCGGCGCAGATCCAGGCCACGTTTTCGCGGGATTGCGACTCGAGACTAGCCCTTCTTCTCCGCCCCATGACACGCTTCGCACTGGACCGGTACAGGCTTATAGAATGTTACCGCCTTACCGTCCACCACCTTGACCAAGCTATGACATTTGGTGCAAGGAACTCCCTCATGGCCACCTCGCAGCGGAAGCTTCGTTCGCTTGTTGTGGTCAAAGGTCGATGGCTTCCAGCGCTGGGAGCTATGGCAGCTGGAGCAGTCCGTCTTGCCTTGGCGGACGAATTGCTTCGCATGCAGGTCAACGTGACACGCCTCGCAAACCTGTGGAATGCCTTTGAACTGGATTTGTTTCTCTCCGAGAAGTGCTTTGTGACATGCATTGCAAGCGACCGCTCGATGCACGCCGAGCAGCGGGAACTTGGTTTTCGAATGGTCAAATCCGCTGACTTCGCCCCACGACCTTGTGCTGTGGCAGGCCTCGCAACCGAACTTTGTCCCATCCGGCCGGCGGCGCTCCATGCGTTCACGAAACTCTCCATGATGCGGGTCGGAATGGCAAGCCGTACAGGATTTGTCCTCAAAGCGGAATGGAATGATCTTGGCGGTTCTTCCGCCACCGCCCACTTTATGGCATTCCACGCAGGTCACGGTGACATGCGCACCGGTTAAGGGAAATTGCGTTTCGCGGTGCTTGGCGATGTTGAACAGTGAGCGGTGAAAATCCGCCACGGTATGACAGCTCTCACAGCGATTCCGGAAAGGTTGGCCCGCAAACTGGCCGTCGTGGGCGTCTTTGTGGCAATCCAGACAGCTTGCGAATTTGACTTTGTAAATCGTTCCCTTGCCGGCGGGAATGTGGCACTTGCTGCATTCTACGTTGGCGTGCTTGCCTTCCAGGGGATACTTTGAACTTCCATGTTCTTTAACCCCAAAGAGGGAAGGCTTCCATCCCTCCACTTTGTGACATTCAGCGCACTCACCCTTTTGCGGGCGGCCCGCAAACTGGCCCTTATGAACGTCCTTGTGGCAGTCCATGCACTTCGCAAACCGGAGAGGCCGTTGGAAGTCGCCGCTCACATGGCAGGCAATGCAACTCACCTTGGCATGTTCGCCCAGCAGCGGGTACTTTGTCTTGGCATGGTCGAACTGAAAGGACGGCAGAAGCTTCTTCCAACCCGCCGTGGTGTGGCACTCCTCGCATTGCTGCTTGAAAGCTCCATGATGCGGATCCGCATGGCAATCGCTACATGCAGCAAACTTCATGTCCTTAAAACGAACGGGCCCCCCGGGCGTATCCGGCTTATGGCATTTTTCGCACGGCACTTGAATATGCAAACCCGTTAGCGGGTAGCGCGTCCGAGAGTGGTCGAATTGCTTCGCCGCCTTCCAGTCGTTTACGTTGTGACAGTCTTGGCACTCCTTCCCCAACTGGCCCTTGTGGTAGTCCTCGTGGCATGCAATACATTTGCTAGACGCGCCGAGATAAGAACCAGCTGGATTCTGTCGTTTCAAGAGTCCGCGGACCTCCGGGATCATGTGGGAGGGGGTGTGACACTTCTCGCAAGCAACGCTGCTGTGCTTCCCTTCCAGAGGATACCCGGTAAGCCGATGGTCAAACTGTTTGACAGACGGTTCCCAATGAATCAAAGAAAAATTCTCGCCATTGTGCTCCAAATGGCAGCGAACGCAATCCTTGCCATTGGGATTCTTCATCTCAAGCCGCGCGTGGTATCCGAGGTTTTCTAAAAGCAATCGCGCGATTTCTTTGTGGCAGTCCAGACACTTGAACGTTGGGGTGCTGGTGCCGAACTGATGGCAACCCGCGCATTGGGTTGTCCCGCTGAGCGATTGATGAGCCTTCGACAGCGGTCCCGGCGAGATTTGGGATCTTGCGGGCAAAGCCGCAGAGAACAGCACGGCTACAACAAGAAAAGATCGAACAGGGTTCAGAGTGTTATGTGGATGGGAGAGCCAGCTGGCGATTTGCTGACAGGTAGCCAATACACCCTCTTTTGGTTCGTTCATTTCCTCCACAGAAATGTCCGTACAACCATACTATGCGACCCCAAGTTCGCACCGATGAGCCTTCTCCGGCAGTGCCCATTTTGAAACCTCCCTGCTAGGTGCTAGGGCCGCGGGCATGCGCGGCAAGCGGAACTTCCTCCTTTCACAACACTCGGAAGTTGGGGTTTGCGATGACGCCTTGCTAGATCATCGGCAAACGTAAACTAGGCTCCGAGAAAGAATCCTGCCACAGCACTGCCCCAGAAGAACTGACCCGAGGAACAGTTAACTCTTGGCCCGCCAGTCAGTTGACACGTGCAGGGCTATCACCGGACGCTAGCGGTTACGGGGAGATCCTCAATGAAATTCCTACGATTGTCTTTGCGGTTGCAACGTTAGCTCCGTCCCTGATTTGTGCCCAGAACCAGCAGTTCTCCGACTGTCGCATCCGACGAAGTCTGGTAAATGGGCTGGTATGCAAGGTGGTGAAGTCGAAAACCAATTCGGCAGCATTGCCGCAAGCTGCGACAAAGCCCGCAGAACGATCTTCGGCTCTTTTGGGTATTATTGAACCAGAAGTTCTCCGGTCTAAAGAAAAAGCAGGGACAAACCCTGCTGGAGCCGAGCCAGCGCCAGCCGCAGTTCCAGGCAGCGCATCAAGCAACTCTGCAGCAGCCGCAGGACCGCCGTCTTCTTCGTTTGACATTCCAAACAAGAGCCTGGGGGAAATCGCACGCGCCTATCGGAACGAGGCTGCGACGCGAATGGCAATCAACTCCGAAGCCGACTTGGAACAGAACAGGCCCAACCCCAAAGCCGAGCCTGTGGCACCACCATCCAACTCCCATACGACCCCAATCGCAGCAACCGTTGCGCAACCAAGAATCAGAAAAGGTTCCCAGGAATTTGTTTTCCCGATTCCCCCATGCCCGGGGCGCGGAATTATCTGGTCGTCTTCTACCTGGCCGTCCCGCAGGCCGAAGGAACCGACTCATTAACGAAGGTTTCTGCTCCAGGGCAAGCAACACCAGGAAGCGGAAATGGCAGCTTCACCACGAGCTATGGTTTTACGTGGCACTACACCTACGAGCGTACGGTAACGACCACGATCACCTCTGTCTCCGCAGAAAAAGCGCCGCACAATCATCCATCAACTCTTCTGTGTGCCACGGCCTACTCGGAGCAAGGTATTCCCGTCTCCGAGCATTCCCCCCACGACTGCCGCGAAGCAGGTCAAGGAAACATCTTGCAAGCCCGGCAAAAGCCACGATGCGGAGCTCCCTGAGTTTCATGAAATGGCGGGATTACTTAACCGAATGATGGAAGACATCGCCAAGCGATGAGCGCTTCTTTTGTCGATCGATTGCCCGTACCACCCCAAGGGACAGAAGGAAAGCTGCGCATTGCTGACAGTCGGCTGTCAGCAATTTCCCTTGTCCTTAAACTGGCCTTCTGTACAGATGACAGTGGCTGGCAACGGGTTTAGGCTGTGCCGATGGCGGATTCTTCACAAAACGGGGCTCGTAGACGTTACGTGCGTCCGTGGGAGTTCGAGGTCCCTAAGGAGCTCGAGAGCCGTACCTCGATCCTGGAGTCAAGTTCGTTTAATCGTCGCTTGGGCGGGCAGCTGAACCGCAATCTCAAAAGCCCCACCGCTGCTTCGGCCGAACTGCGGCCGGCCGCGGAGCTGAACTCCTCCCAGCAAGGCCCCGCTCCCACACCGCCCCGGGTACGCCCGCTCGCAGAATTGAACTCCGGCCCAAGGGGCCTTGTTCCCGCGCCACTTGCACATCCGCCGCTTCAAGTGCATCCTATCGGAAGAATGAACATTATCCCCAAAAACCTCGCTCCCGCCCCACGCCAAGTGCGTCGGATGGGACAGTTGAACCCCGCCCAGCAGAGTCCCGCCCCCATGACCGGCAGAGTGGGGGTCGCCAGGAACAGAGTCCCCGCGCGTTTTGAGCTTCTACCAGACCCGAAATCGCGCTGGAACCGCATCGGCTTGAGCGCCGTGGGGCAATTGGCCTTCTTGGGGCTTCTGCTCCTGAGTCCCATGATTTTCCCGCAGCAAATGCAGACCGCGCTGAGGTTTGATGTTGTGGAGTTGATGCAGCCGGTCATGCACATCGACATCCCACCGGCGACTCCGCCGCCCCCGCCCCCCCCGAAGATGAAGCCGAAAGTGCAGCCACGCGAACCGAAGCCCGTGGTGCCGAAACCCAAACAGGTGGTGGTGGAACCTCCGGTGTTGAATCCCAGGCAACCGCACGTCTTTCTGGTTCTGAAACCAGAGCTGCCAAAGCTCCACAAGGTGGAAACCAAGCCAGTGGACCTCAAGCCGGTCTTTCAACAAACCGAGATTGTTGTGAAGTCAAACCAGCCCGTTCGCCCAAAGGAGGAAGTGAAGGCCCCCAACCTCAGTTCAGGCCCGCCTGCGCCCGCGACCGTGGCTGCTCCCTTGAACAAAGTGCAGACTGGCGGCTTTGGCGATCCGAACGGGATTCCGGGTCCGGGGAATCCTAACAAGGCGGGGAACATCAACCAGGCTGGCTCGCCCAATCTCCCCGGAGGCCCCGGCCATGGCAATGGCACGGGTGGCGCCCAGGGCGTCCGCGGCACAGTCGCTTCCGACGGTTCCAACAGGAATGGAGCTGCCACGGCAGGTGCGAGCATGGGTGTCTCCATCCTCTACGAGCCGAACCCGGCTTATTCCAACGAAGCGCGTATTCTCAAAATGGAAGGTGACGTCGTGCTCGAGGTGGTTTTCCTCGCCTCAAGCCAGGTGCAGGTGGTCCGGGTAGTGAGCGGCTTGGGTCACGGTCTGGATGAAGCAGCCCTCCAAGCGGCAAAACTGATCCGTTTCAAGCCTGCACAACGGAACGGCCAACCGGTAGATTTCCCCGCTCGCGTGCGGATTGAGTTTCGTTTGTCCAAGTGAGCCCGTCGCAGCAACACAGCAAAAGATATTGACGGCCAGCAGTCCTAAAATCCCCGATGGTCAGCGCTTCGTTCGACTTGCATCTCTAGCGATTCAACAATGCGAAGGGCTATTCTCGGCTCGGCTACCGCTCAGCTAAAGAATTACCTCAGATCGCCGGACCCTCATCTTCGAGCTTGGTGGTTCCATGACGCCCACTGGAAATTTCTTCAAACTCTATATTCGTGTGGTTGATTCGGATGATGCGGTAACGGCCGAGGACAATGTCACCCTCGGCGGCGACAAAAACAACGTTGCCATCGGTTAGAAATGCACGGCGACCGGAACCGGATTCAGCCTTCCCTTCGCCAAAGTACTTTAGCGGAAGTTGTGGAGGAGGAGGCGGCGGAGGCGGCGGAATCACGGGCGCCACATAGTCCGTGTCCCCCGGCCCTGGCACATGCACAGGCTTTGGCGGCGGAGGCGGTAAGTCGCGGCTAAAAATATCGCGCGGACTGGGCTTGTACTCGGTGCCCTGTGCGTCTGCCAAGCGGTCCCAGTGAATCTGCGGGTTTTCCACTCTCATCGGCTTATAGTTCGCTACGGTCGAAGCCCGAGCCACCCCCGCGGGAGGACGGCTGCTGAAATACCAGACCCCCAGAGCAGCGAGGACGAGGGCCCCAAGCACCGCGATCTCGATGTTCTTTTTCCGGTTCATGCCTTCACGGTGCATTCTTGAAATACGACTTCAACTGCAGTGCCACACGAAGTGTCCCGGAGGCATCCCGGCTCCCCGGCTCCGACGCCAGCGTCAAGCTATCAACCACGTAATGATTTTTCGAACGTTGCAACCCGTTCAGGAATTGCACAACGCTTTTGTAGTTGCCGTTAACTGTCGCGTCGAGCTCGAGCTCCACTATGTTTCTGCCGGGAAGCTCCTTGTGGTGGAAACCAAGCGAAGCGATCTGCAATCCAGAATGCTTCGCGACTTCCGACATCTCATCAGTAAGGGCGGAGTAGCCTGTGTTGCTGGAAAGAAGGGAGTTTT
>QHYJ01000119.1:30149-34996 GCA_003223255.1 Acidobacteriota bacterium
GTAGACTGCAAGGACCACGTCTGCCGTCAACAGGATAGTCAGCACGGCCAGAGTGATTGCTTTCTGCAGGCGGAATCTCATCATGCCCTCGAGTAGATCACGGTAAGCTCAATGATCACCTGATCGCCGCTAGTCTCCTGTGTTGGCGTGCGGACGCCGACCAATTGGAGATGAGAGAACGCGCCGGATTGCTCCTCCAGGGCATGAAGAAACTTGTTCTTGGCCTCATCGTTGGCCGCGCCAAAAACGAGCTTCACGCTAGCCTGGCCATTCAACTGCTTCGGTTCGATGCTGATTATGTGAACGCCGATGGGCAGAACCTTTTCAAGATCCATGAACATCCGGGTCCAATTGAAACTCCTCGCATCGATGAGGGTGTTAATGAAGGAGGCGCGGTCGTGCAGCCTGGCATTCTCCGGTTCTGAAAAGAAGCGATCGAGTTCCTCCCTTTGCTCATTCAGCCGTTCGATTTCTCTGGAAGTACTGGCGTTCTCCAAGCGGAAGGCTGTTTCGGCCTGGCGAAGCGCGTAAACGCGCCAGGCAAGCACGACGAAAGCCACGGCAGCAATCGCTCCGGCGGCTACCGAAAACACGCGGAAGCGACGGTGGGTTTCAAGAGGCTGAGTAGCCAGATTTACGCCGAGTATCATTTCCTAGCCTGCCTCACCGCAATAGTCACGGAATTCATGCACGACGCCATATCCAGCCAAGCAACCCTTCCAGTTCGCGTCCGACCAGGGGGTAGGCATGTTCCGGGACTTGCCCTTTAAGAACAGCAGATTGCAGCAGCGAACTTACCGGGCAATGAAATTCTCCCTCAAGGAGCGGCAAGAACTCCGGCAATCGGCCGCCCAACCCCGCGACTTTCACCGAACGAATTTCTTCCCGCCACGTATCCTGATAGTAGGCGGCAACGGGGAAGACTTCGTCAAGAAGCGCTCTCGGCGTCAGCTCCGGGCCGTGCGTGGATAGCTCTGTGCAGCGATAGCCGCACATGGTGCTGCCGCGAACAATCGCGGTCGTAAGCGCTCTTCCGGAAATGCGTACGAGCAAGGTCGGCCGGTCGCCTTCCAGCAAGGCCAGGGCCGCGATCGAAGAACTGACAACAATACCTGGGCGCAGTTTGGCGCCCCGCACGACGTCCTCATATTCCCGGACAATCGGGAGCCGTGCGAGCGCCGTCACCACATTCACGCCCTTTTCCCGAGGTTCCTGGCGTACGTAGGAAAGCAACATTTCCCCCGCGTCAAACGGTACGCTTTTTTTTAGCTTCCACCGCAATAACGGCAAGGCTTCCCGCGAAGCACGCGGGAAATCTTCGAAATGCTGGATGAACACACGGATCACCGGATCCGGTAGCAGCAGGGCGGCATCTTCCTCCCGCACATGAAGCTGTTTGCAGGCGCTCTGCAGCGCCGATTGAACCGCAGCCGAATCTAGAATATTGTTTTCCGTCGCCGAAGGAACCAGCGCGCCGGGCGGCAGCGCCTCAACCGCAAGTCCCTCTACCGATCCCCTGGGCGACCACCGCACCAAGGATAGGCGATCCGCGGCAATCTCCACGGCCAGCGTAGGATGCGGCATGGCATCGAACCACCGAACCAGCCGTCGGAACCTCTCGCTCTTGTAGATTCCCCGCCGAAATGTGGCCGCGCTACTCAAGTTTCATCCCCTGGATTGCCTACCACCTCGCGTCCTGATCCCGGAAGCGCACGCGCCAGTGAACCATCGCTTATCGCGACCCCCGGTTAAAGCTGCACCTATTTGCAGCACCCAATTCCTCCCAAGATCCAAAATCTACTCCGCCCCGTACCCAGCCCCATTGATAAACATCAAATGCCTTTTTGCGGCGCCGGCTTCACGTTAGACTTTTTCTTGGCAGGGCTTACGCTGGGCTTGGCTTCGGGCTTGGCTTCCGGCCCGGGGCCTGGTTGCCAAAACTCTGGATTGCCTGCGGCAAACTCTTTGGGCACGTGGGACAGCTCCGCGTTCACTGCATATAAGTTGCTCTCCGCACTCGCAAACGCTTCCCGGGCAATTTGCCTTAGCCGCTCCGCCGTGCCTTCCCCTTCCGCGGCTTCCAATGCGTTCGCTCTCTGGGCCAAGAAATCCTCGTTTTCCTTAAGCTCGGTCATGGGTAAGAAAATGAGGAAGGTAGGAGAGGACGTGCCCTCGGTGGCCTGATAGACCACGGAGGGCACCTCTGCGTTAATCTTCGTGCGCGCCTGGCTCCAAAGCTTTAGGGATTCGATGAAATCGCCTTCGTGTCCTGGGAACAAGCGTACTTCCAGCACGAGCATATAGCGGGCTTCCGAAAGATCGATGTTTTCCGCCAAGTAACCCAAATCGTCGCGGCGCACGGCAACAATGGTTCGTTCATTCACCACCAGCGAATCCATCTCTTCCTTTGTCCGAGCCAGATCGGGGTGCGCAGCGTAAAACTGTTTCCAGCCGCTATGGGCCTGCTGGATGTGCTCAAACGAATCGAACAGATCGAAGGAGAGCGACTCGCGAGAGCCAGTCAATGATTCCAGGTCTATCCAGAAACTCGGCGCGTCCAAACGATCGCAAGCGCGCGCTATAGTGGTCTCCCGTTTTTGCCGTTCGCTGGTCTTTCCGGGCTGGATTTCCTGATGAACGAAGACGAGGACATTCGGTGGCACCGCGGCCGTATTTGCTTCCTTCCTTTCCTGCGCCGACGAGACCGACACGAAACACAGCCCGAGGAGTATCCCTAGGAATTGTCTGATAACTTTCATACCGTCGCTCCTCAATTCATACGCGGTCACTTTTGACCGACTCCCTCCTGCGAAAGGCGTCACGCAGGAGCTCATCCCAAATAAAGAAATGTCATGCATCACGGTAAGGTTTCGCCACCGTTCTTGCTGGAATTGTACCCCGTTTAGCAACACCCCTGTGCCGTGCATCCCGATTCGTGCGCCTGCAGAGCTTTTCCCAAGCAGGACCGCTGCCAGCATCCTACGATACAGATACTACAACCAATTTCTCTCACGCCATTCTGCGAACTGGATGCCGGTTGCTAAACTAGAGAAGGTCCCTGTTCATCCGCGGAGGTACAAATTCGGACGCTGGGGAGTAATTTCGTTCGCGTCAGCGCCCATTCGTCCGTGATTTGCTTCGGAATTCGGACGGCTCAATCGAAGAAACATTACAGGAGCAATAAGAGTTCCCTTCCCCGTGTCTTCAGTCTGTTGTGTTCTTCGATGCGCGCAGCAAGTAGGGTTGAACCACTCGCCATAACTCTTCTAGATTTCTCTCCATCTCGGCATCATTTGAAAACTCGGCCAAACGTTTTTGGCATTGGGTACAGGCCAAGAGCGCGCACTCTTCTCCTTTTCCGCCGCATCCGATGAACTTTCCCACTTCGCCACCGCACTCGGGACAAAGAATTGTCTTTTCTGTTAGCCGGCCGTTCTCGAGACGCGCCCTTACACGAAGCTCACTCCATTTGCCGTCGCTCTCCACAGGATTATCCCAATGCTGTTCAGAGACACCACCGCTCAGGTGCACCTCCCAAGGGGTGTCTGGCTCGTTGCCGCAAAACCTATGCTTCGAAATGGCTTGCGTCAAGCCCCTGTCTCGGAGGGTAATTCATATTCTCGCCTACGGTTATCGATTCGCAATTCTGTCGAGGTTTACTGACATTTATCTCCAACGGGCTAAACGCGTTATACGGCCGTTTCGGGTATTTACCCGATTGCATTGCAAACGTTTTGCGCAGAGTGTGTTGGCTTGCTTGAAGACAGTCTGCGTGAATTCTTGCCAGCTCTCTAGGTTCACTCCCAGCCCGGCAAGAAGCGGCAGGTCCAAGAAATGTTTCAAATCTTGCAGCATCCTGTCTCGCATTCTCGGAGGTTCACTTCCCGAGTTCAGGCACCAGATGTGTGGGTCTATTGGAACTCGGACGGACGCGACGACATTGCCAAGGTGCGGAACTTGAGTCTCGGAGGCCTGTTCCTAGAAACAGTAACGTCCAAAAATGTGGATTCGACGGTGGCGCTTGATTTTCTTGTCCAGGAGGGGCAGATCAGTATCGACGCTGTGGTCCGCCGTGCGGAACCGAGTCGCGGGTTGGCCCTTAAGTTCTCGCAAATGACGGAAGCGAATCGCGCGCGGCTGAATGCCTTGGTGAACAGGCTTCGTCAACCGCACGAAGGCCCCAAAAACTAGTCCGCGCCGTATTTTCAAACCTCATAAAGGACCCGGCAAGCTTAGGTCCAGCTTGCGGCCAGTAACCCGCTAACCGCTCTCACCAAGAAGCATTTCCGCACCTATCCTGGTCGTGGAACACGCCATACTACGAATCAGGGTTGATCTATTTACGGAGACCAACCACCTGAAACAAACAAAGACTTCTTGACGCCATCAGAAAAAGAAAGTAAAAGAAAGAAATCGAAAGAAGTGGTAACAGCCCCTTTCGCTAGTTTCCGGGTGCTGCGACTCGAGGTGGATCATGCAATTCGACTTTCGCAAATTTCCTAGACTGCGTCTGGCGGTATTGCTGTTCACTTCCCTGCTGGGTCCATCTCTCCGCGCGCAAAAGGACACCGGCAACATCGTGGGGACCGTGCGGGACGCCAGCGGCGCAATGGTGACCGGCGCCAAGGTGACCGTGCGCGACCTCGAGCATGGCACGTCTTTCGCAACCTCCAGTAATGACGCCGGTGAGTACTTCGCCGGCCCGCTTAGGATCGGCCACTACACCATAAGTGTCGAGAAGGAAGGATTCAAAACCGCCGTAGCGGGCCCCGTTGAGTTGAACGTGCAGGACCGCCTCGTCGTGGACGTGACGCTCCAAGTCGGCGTGGCCACGGAAAAAATGATCG
>QHYJ01000414.1 GCA_003223255.1 Acidobacteriota bacterium
TGCTTTCTTTGGCGCACTCGCGTCGAAGGAATACACAAAGATGTTTGTATCGAGAAAGAACCTACCGCTCATTCATCTCGTCCCGGCTGAAGCGGCTGCCGGCCTGAACATACTTTAGGCATTTCATCAACGCGTCGAACTCCTGCGCGCCGCCGCTATGTGCTGTAAACTGTTCCAGCCACTCACGGAACATGGCGTTCAGCGTCTTGTGCCGGGATTTAGCCAACAGGCGCGCCTGCTCGATCAACTGTTCGTCCGCACTGAGGGTGATGTTTTTCATACGTAGATAGTGTACACGAATACCGTGTTCAAGTACAACCGCTCTCTGAGGGCGTGCGACAAATTTATGTGTCGACGATGACGCAGATGGGAGACCCAGATATTCCCGTTGTCGTTTCGGATCCTTCTCTTCTCTGATCTGTCGGCCCACAGAGGCGTAGACCGACGCTGAGGCAACATCCACGATGGAGCGCTGTCCGGTCACCTCAGAAGCTCCACGCCAGGTACAACAATTAGCGACTGTCAATCCTTATCCGTAGATGCAGGTTCTGTCCTGCACTCGTGCTGTTCTCTGCGCTGCTGAAACGAGTCTCCCGATTTTGGCGACGAGGTCTGCGAGGGGCACAGCCTGTCCTGCCTTGCTCTTCTCTTGCTCTTGGTTTACAATCGCCTAGTCAGACTAGTCATGATCTAAAACATGCCAAAACCAAAGACCACAACAGAGAGCGCAAAAACTCGAAAAACGACCCCTAAGGCCCGCTGTGTCATGGCGTGGATCAAGGCGGCTGAGGAAACCCTGCTCTATCTGAGCGTCCTAACGCTCGGTGAGATTCGGAAGGGTTTGGCCGCGCTCTCACAAGGCAAACGGCGAAGCCGCCTGGAAACATGGCTGGAAGTGGAACTGCAAGCACGTTTCAGGTAGGATTCTGTCGATTGATGCTGCCGTTGCCGATCGCTGGGGCTTGCTCGCTGCAAACGCAAAGATTAGGGGCAAGCCTTTGTCCACCATCGATGGTTTGCTGGCGGCGACGGCGATCCACCACAATCTAACAATTGTTTCGCGAAACGTCGGCGATTTCACAAATACACGCGTACCAGTTGTGAACCCATTGGACCATGAAGTCAATTGGCAGGCGCAATTACTCATGTGGCCGCTTATCCCTACTAGAAACTCTATTGGTGCGCGTCTGACGATGTCGCAGTTCTTTCGATAACCCGAAAGTAGAAGATTCCTTGCGAACCCGCTCGCTGATTGTTTTCAACCACAAAAGCAGAGTAAGCGAATGAAGGATTCGCGTGAAGAATCGTGTTCTGTTTAGGCCGCGATACGTTCGTAGGCGTTCTGCCAGGGAGATTGCGGTGCCGTGAGAACCTCACGAATGCCCAGGCAGCTTGCTGCCTCGTGAAATTTCTCTCCGTAGCTGCCATCGCGATCGCGCAACAAGTAATGCGGGGCGCTGTCCCACGGGAACGCTTCCAACAGGTGGTGAGCCACCCATTCAGCCGTGGGATACTCCGTCACCGCCAGGTGGAAGGGCCGACGGCGGTCGTGCGACAGAATCACGCAGACAAAGAACACGCGAAAGAAGACGGTCGGAACCACGAAGAAGTCGGAGGAGACCACGCCCTTCATGTGGTTTGCCAGGAACGTGCGCCAGGTTTGCGAGGGTGGTTTCCGATGACGCACCATGTACTTGGCAACCGTGGCCTCGGATAGTTCAAATCCCAGCTTCAACAGTTCTCCATGAAGGCGTGGCGCTCCCCAACGGGTATTGGCTTGACTCATCTTGCGAATGAGGGCGATGACTTCCGCTAACACGGAAGGTCGACGCGGCGGATGACGACTCTTCCAGCTCCAGTACAGCCGAAATCCACGTCGATGCCAGGCGATCACCGTTTCCGGTTTGACGATCATCAGGGCAGATCGCCAGCTGCCACAGAGTTGTGAGAGCCAAACCCACAGAAGTCGGTCAGCAAAGCTCCAAGCGCGGTCGGTGGCTGCCGTTCGATCGTTGCAATACGAGGAGCCGATGCCGGAGAGCCAGGATCTCTGCATGGAGCACGGCTCGATTCCGGAGACCCTGCCGAATCGAGTAGAACAACGAGAAGATGATCGTGAACATGGCATCTGCAAGGTATAGTTGTCGTCGTTCAAATTCAACTGGCTCAATGAGAACCGAGTTTTTAGTAGGGACAGCCGAAACAAAGTGAATTTTGCTGAGCGGGCGATGGGAAGTTGTACCTAAATCCGACGCTGGGAGTGCCAATCTAACTCAGAAAGCGCTGCAAAAGAGCGCCCCCGATGAAACTTCTAAGCTGGCTGGCCCTAAGCGATCAGCTGCAGATATTGTGACCCGTTGACAACCGCATCCGTCACGAGGTTCTGGTCAAACGTGGCCAGTTTCCCACCGTGGGCTCCAGCCAGGGCCAAAAAATAGCTGTCCGTCACCTGTGCGGAATTTAACAGGCGGTCTCTGCGAACGCGCCGGCTGTCAAACAGTGTTAAGTCATCCGGCCAGAATTCATGGCTGGAAAAAGCTAAGAAGCCAGCCACTAACTCTGCCACCGCTGCGGGAGTTCCGGGCGAATTCGGGTACCGAGTACTTCCGACGATCCTAAGCACGCCATTTTCCGTCAGCGGGCACGTCGCCCACGCTCTCTTCCCGGATTCGGCAAACCACTCGTGCGCACGATCATGTTGCACATGCGCCGGATCAATGAGCGCGATCAGCACGTTCACGTCCAGAAGGAACCGGGTCATGGCAGCTCCTCGTTGAGCCGACGCACTAACTCTGACGTTACCCGCGGGGTACGCGGAGTCACGGGGAGCAGCGGCACACCGTTTCGGGTCTTCCTGCTTGGCTCGGCTGGGCACAGCGCACGTCGAGCAAGCGCAGAGATCACCTCTCCAACGCTTTTTCGCTGTGTGGCGGCCAGTTCCTTTGCCGCCGCCAGCACATCATCGTCGATCGCAAGAGTCGTCCGCATGACGCGCACCTTCTTGGGGACATCTCACATCAATCATCATACATCAGAGATGGGAGAACATCCAGTGGCTTCCGGGCAATTCAGCAGTTTCGGAACTTAAGCAGGGGGAAGCCTTAGACAGCCGTTTTCGCCGGGGATGACACGCTGGAGCAGGCGCGCTTGGTGATCGCGGCCTATTTTCGCTTTCCGAATTTGCCGGCCCGCGCGCACCGGTCCGACCCGCT
>QHYJ01000120.1:0-19831 GCA_003223255.1 Acidobacteriota bacterium
CGATTGACAACCGTCTGCTCACAACAGCGGTCTTCGAGGCCGCGCAGGAGAGCGGCGCGGAGATTTTCCCCGCGAGCCGCGTGAAAGGCATCTGGCGCGAGAGCGCGCGCTGTCGCGGCCTGCTTCTCGAAAACGAAAAAGTCGAGGCGCAGGGAACGGTCATCGCCGCCGGCTGCTTCTCGGGAACGCTCGAAGGAGTCTCCGCGTATGCACCGGTGAAACCCGCGAAAGGGCAAATGATCGCGCTGCGCGCGGACGATTTGCCAATCGGACGCGTGCTGTGGTCGGAAAAAGTTTACCTGGTGCCGCGGAACGATGGAC
Source organism: Acidobacteriota bacterium (assembly GCA_003223255.1). Classification (GTDB taxonomy): domain Bacteria; phylum Acidobacteriota; class Terriglobia; order Acidiferrales; family UBA7541; genus Acidiferrum. The sequence continues at coordinate 322 of QHYJ01000120.1, forward strand.
GGATTCTCGCCGGAGCTACCGTGGAGCACGTCGGCTTTGACAAGCGCGTGACGGCGGGTGGAATCGAAAAGATTCTTGCCGCCGCCATGGAACTGGCGCCCGGATTGAAGGATGCGCGCATCGAGGAAACCTGGGCGGGCTTACGGCCCGATTCCGCGGATCATCTTCCCATCCTGGGGCCGACGGATCTCGAAGGCTTGCTGATGGCCACGGGACATTTTCGCAGCGGCATTTTGCTGACGCCGGTAACGGCGCGGCTGATTCGCGAATGGATCACGGAACAAAAGGTCAGCCTCGATTGGGAACGCTTCAGCCCGATGAGGTTTCAGAATGAGGCGGCGAGGTCAGTGACCAAGTGAAGTAAGCTCATAGTACCGAATGGGGAGCGGCGCAACCGGAACCGGCTGGCCCAAGTCCGAAAACGAATCTGGCCCGGTGCAAGCGCGACGCCAGGAGCGGAATTAGTAGGGCCGCTCGTCCGGCCGGCGGACCGGCGGCTGCACGACGGGCTGGAACTGGCCGAGATTGGTGAACTGAATCTGGCTGCCATCGAGCGTAAGGGCGTGTTCGAAAACCACATCCATCGTGGAGCCGCGAGGCAGTTCGGCTTCGGGGCCGCGCGTCAGAAGCACGGCGGCGAGGCCTGCGACCGCGCCAAGGCCCGCGCCGATGCCGGCGCCTTTGCCTCGCCCCGCAATCGCACCGATGCCCGCTCCCGTCGCAGTCGTTTCGGCAACCGTACCCACGTCGTTGCCTTTGTCGCTCCCGCCGGTAATTTTGCCCTCCGAGTCCATGGTTTCCTTGCCGCCGGAGTCGGCGCTGCGGGGCGCAGCGTTGAGGTCCACGGTGTAGCCGGTCGGAAGGATCAGCGTATTCAAGCGCATGCGGAATTCGCCGCGCCCCTTGACGCGGCCCGGGCGCTTGGACTCGATCAATTCACCGCGGAGATACGAGCCGACGGGGATCACGATGCGGTTGTCGATGGTGATGGGAAAGGAAGTTTGCAGGTAGACCGAGTCGCCGGGCCTGGCGCTGCGCGTAGAGATGCCGTTCTGGAGCACGACGCCAACGCGCGTGCCGGCGGGCACGATGACTTTTTCGCCCGAGCCCGCTTGCGGAGCGGGAACAGGTTTCGGTGCGACGGCCGGGGGCGCGTCGCTTTGCGGCCCCTGAGGCTGTTGCGCTGACAGCGGAACTGGAGAAACAGCGAACCAAAGAAAAGCGCCGACGACGACGATCAGGGGAAGGTGAAGCTTGTTCATGGAAGGCTCCCTGGCATCAGAAACTCCGATGCACATCTCCAGAGTAAAGATGCTCCGCTACGGCCGCAGCGTCAAGCGCCAGGTTTGACCAGAAGCGGCGGGAGAGCTGGGCTCAGCTTGGACCGAGGAGAACGAAAATGGCGAAGCTGGCTTTAATTTATGGGATGAGGTTGCTGCCGGAAGAAGATTTGAGCGAAGTGAAAGACGCGAGGGTGCTGCTGAAGAACGGCAAAAGTGCGCGCGTCACCATGCACTTGATCGAAGGCAGCAAGGAAGAGATTGAGAACACGTTCCGACAATCGATGGAGGCGTTCTTTGATATGTATCCGGAGATTTGAAGGATCGCACTATGGCGAAGAAGCAACGGGACCTGACGCGGGGGGTGTAACAATCACCGATTCCCGAAGTTTTCGGGGTCGGCGACGGGGTCGCCGAGATCGTCGTTGATAAGCACGGTGGACTGGCCAGTGAGTTCGAAACGCTTGCGGCATTTGAAGCACGCCACGAGGTCGTCCAGGCGGACCATGTAGGAAGTGGCGTGATCGAATTTTTTGCGGTCTTCGGGGCTGGCGCCGCGCGGAAGCTCTTTTTTCTTGCGGCAAACCTTCCAGCGGACGGGAAATTCGAAGTCTTTATGGCAGCTCGGGCAGACCAGCTTGACCTTGCGGGTCTCTTCCTTTTCCGTATAAAAAGCGCGCTCGTCCATTGCTAAGCAGCGGCCCTTCTAACCATCAACGAACCGCTTCGTCCATTGTAACAAACTGGAGGCCCAGGTCGCGCCAGCGAGGAAGCCAGTGCTCGAGGGCGGCGAGCGTGCGCGTGCGGTCGTAGTTAAGCTCCCGGTGATAGCCATCATGCAGGCAAAGAACATCCCCGGTGCCGCTCGCCAGGCCTTCCGGGCCCTGACCGGTCATTCCGAGGGCGGTGTTTGCCCGAGGAATCTGCTTTTTCCCATCATCCTGGCGCAAAGCAGATTCCTCGCTACGCTCGGAACGACGCCCCGACGGCTCTTTCGATACCGTCCTCAACTTTCGCTGCGCGCGTGCAGCAATCGGTTGCATGCGGCGAATCAGCCATTCCGCGGGCCGTTCCAGCCAATCCCCGGGGATGAGCGTCCACATTGCTGTGCGGCAGCCGAGCGACTGGGCCGTCGGGATCACCCAAGGATTGCGAAAGCCGTAAGGCGGACGGAACCCCTTCGCGGGCGCGCCAAGAGTGTTCGCAATGGCGTTGTGGCAGAGACGCAATTCCACGGTGATTTGCGCCGGGCTGAGCTTAAAGAGGTTCCGGTGCGATTCGGTATGGTTGCCGAGGGCGTGGCCGCGTGCGGCGGTTTCTTTGACCAAGTCGGGACATTCGCGGACAAAACGGCCAATCAGAAAAAATGTGGCTTTAGCCTGATAGCGATCCAGCAAGTCGAGGAGTTTTGGAGTCATGGCGGGATTCGGGCCGTCGTCGAAGGTGATGGCCAGTTTGCGGGGCGAATTGGTACGGCAGACGGTGGGGCCGAAGAGTTGCGCACGGGGAAATGCCGCGCCGTAAGCGGCGACGCCTCCCGTGGCCAGCACGGCCGCGGGCACGGAAATCAGCCAAGGATGCACGGGGCTATTCTCGCACGCAGGTCCACCTGATTGCAGGGCCCACAAAGACCTTGGACGAAGCAGCTAGGCTTTCGGTTGGTCGCGGCGCCAGAGGAAATAGCCGACCAGGCCGCCCACCAAAAGCGTGGCGGCGAAGAACCAGCGCCAGGCGGGAATGCCGATCAGGCCGACGAGCAGGATTCCCAGGACAACCAGCAATTCAATGGGATGGCCGGTCCACACGCCCGCGCCGAACTTACCGTAAGGGACCACCTCCAGCGGGTGGCGGTCTTCATTCGTGCGAGCGACCACCTGCCCTAATGCGTGGCGGCGAAACGTAGCGTACGCTTTCATGGCATTTTCTCCCTTCGTTGACAGAGTCGATCAATAAAGGGGAACGGAATTTGGCAGGGCGGGAAACCAAGCGCGGACAACTCTAGCACCTCCCCCGAGCACTACTGACTTAGACGCCTGCCTAAGCTGGTTGGTTCCCGCTAAGGGTCCTCCTTCTTCCGCGTGAAGGTCTCAGCCGACTTTTTCGGGCAGGCTGCGGCGGGCCTTTAGCTCCGCCAGGAGGCGATCCACTTCGGCGTCGCGGTCGAGGCGCGTGAGCCGGTCGCCCATGTCATCGGTGAGCAGCTCGACTTCGGCGGTGGCCACAGCTTCGGTGTGGTGCACGCGGTCCTTGAGGCGATCGAACGTGGCGCTTTGCGAATCGTCGCCCAGGAGCGTTTGCGCGTGAGCTGCTTTGCCGAGGGACACGCCGCGGCGGTGCCGCGCTAAGAGCATATCGCGCTTGGACTTCGCCTCCTCGAGTTTCTGTTCCAGTTTCATGAGCGCTCCTTTTAGTGTTTCCACCTGCGCCCTCTGGTCCTCCACTTGCTCGCGGCAACTCTGCGCCAGTCGCTGCGCGGTCTGGAAGCGGTCGAGCGCGGCGCGCGCCAAGTCGTCCTGCAACTTGTCTACGGCGATTTCTGCTTTGCGCATCCAGTCGCGGGCGGTGTCTTCATGCTCGTGCAGTTTTTTCTCGAGCATGTGCTGATCCGCGATGGAAACGGCCACCTGGGTTTTCACCTGAAGATACTGATTGTCCATGTCCAGGATGACCTGCTTGATGAGTTTTTCCGGATCTTCCGCGCGGTCCACCAGGTCATTGATGTTCGCGCGAATGAGAGTGCTTACTCGTTCCAAGAGTCCCATGATGAATCTCCTTTCGATGACTTGCTCTTACCAACCACTCGTATGCCGCTTTTGCTTAATCAAGAAAAAGCAGATCCCTCGCTCGCAAAAGCATCCGGAGCGCAAAAACCAGCTCCGCGCTCGGGATGACAACTGGGAGGGCTCTCGCCGCTTCGCAGAACCGCCGGGGCGCAAAAGACACGCTTCGCCCGGCCTGCTTGCAGCCGGCAAGCTGCGGCAGGCAAGCTCGTCGGAATGACACGTGCGAGAATTTCAGTCACAACAACTCCTAAAGCAAAAAGTGCATGCCAGCGATACCCGCCAAAACTTTTGAAAAAACCAGCAGCACCATGACTGCTGACCCGACTGCTTGGCCTAATACACAGACCGAGCAGCTCCAAAAGTCGTGGAGAAAAAAACCAGCGCGACCGCCGGAAGGAGCCCGAGGATTAAGAACTTCTTCTTGCCGTTCATGTCCATCCCCCGAAACACTCGGCGTCCTGGAGTGGGCGCTGGCGCGCCCACCGGGACGGAAGCTGCGCTTACTGCTTGTTGGGCGCAGGGAGCGGCGGCTGCTCCGGCCTCGGAGCCTTGTCGCCAATCAGCCGCACCTTGTTGAGCAGTTCGGACACCTGCATGCCGGAGAGCGCTTCGAAAAGCGCTGGCACTTGCGCGGCAATTCTGGTGATGTCGCCGGTCAGCTTGTAGGCTCCAGCCGCGCCGTTATCGCCGGTGGAAACGATGGTGACTTTGTCCACTTTGCTGAGCGGTTCGCTGAGCGCCCGCACGACGTCTGGCAAGCCGGTGATGAGTTTGTCGACCACGGCCGCCTGGTTGTACTCCTGGTAGGCTTCCGCCTTGACGTTCATGGCCTTGGCTTCCGCTTCACCCTTCTTGAAGATGATTTCGGCTTCGGCGTCGCCCTGCGCGCGGATGGACGCGGCGCGGCCCTCCGCTTCGCTCATCAGGCGCTGGCGTTCGGCGTTGGCCAGAGTTTCGATGCGCTGGCGCTCGATTTCCGCCTGCTTCAGCACGGTGGCGATGAGTTCGCGTTCGCGGCGCGCGATTTCCGCTTCCTGCACTTTCACCTGAGCTTCGCGTTCCACCTGCTGGACCTTCACGGCTTCGGCAATGACGTGCTGCTGCTGCACGTTGGTTTCGATTTCATAAGCCTTGTCGGCTTGCGCTTGCGCCTTTTTGGTTGCTTCGATGTAGCTGGCTTTCTTGATGTCCATGTCGCGCTGCGCTTCGGCTTGCTTGGCCAGCGAGGCGGTTTCTGCGGCCACGCGCTCCTGGTCAGCTTGCGCTTTGGCGACGGCGGCGGCGCGGGTGGCTTCGGCGCGCTTGATGGCGATGTCGCGCTCGGCTTCGGCGGTGGCGACTTCGGCGTCGCGCTTAATGCGGGCGACGTCGGGCCGGCCCATGTTGGTGATGTATTCGTTCTTGTCGCGCACTACCTTGATGGTGAAGCTGACGACTTCGAGCCCCATTTTGTTCATGTCGTCTGCGCAGGTGGAGCGCATGCGATCGCCCACCATTTCCGGTTCCTTGACGATCTGCTCGACGGTGAGCTGGCCGATGATGCCGCGGAGATGGCCTTCCATCACGAGGCGAATCAAGCCCTCGCGTTGGTTTGGTTCCTTGCTCAGGAACTGTTCCGCAGCGGTGAGGATCGATTCCTTGTCGGATTTGACCTTGATTTGCGCCACCGCTTCCACGGTGACGGCGACGCCCTGCTTCGTGTACAGGTTTTGCTGCGGCGCCACGTCGAAGGACATCAGCTCGAGAGACAAATCCCTGCAGGTCTGCACCATCGGAAAAATGAGGGCGCCTCTTCCGCAGTAGACCTGCGTGCCTCCCATGCCGTATCGGATTAGCGCCTCGTTCGGACCCACTTTCCGGTACATTCGGGCGATCATGATCATGAGCATCAACAGCCCGAGAACCAGTGATCCCGCGATGACCAGCACTTCTGTTGGCAACCCAAACATAACCGCCTCCCTTTGTTCCACCCTTACGGACTGATCGCGTCGTACTTCAGTCCGCCAAACTCATCGTTTCGCCGTTCACTTCGAGAACTCTTCCCACTTCTTCACGTAAGCAATTCCTTTTTCGTACCGCTCGATGACCACTTCCGCACCCTTCTCGATGGGTCTACCATCGCCGCTGCGCGCGCCGGCACAGCGCCGTGTTTCCCCGAGAGAGAAAATGATTTCGCCGGTGCCGTTTTCACGGATAGGCATGCTGATGGTTCCCAGCGCGCCTTCTACGCGCCGGTCCTCGCTGCTCATCGGTGCGTCTTCGGTTTGCATCAGCTTCACCGCGAAGCGGAAAACCACCCAACCGGCAAACAGCCCGGCGACCATCGCGATGGCGAACGAAACTAAGGCCCACAGATGCGAGTGCCGCGTGAGCAAATAGCCAGTTCCGCCGAACCAGGCAAGAAATGCCATCGTTGTGGAAGCGTTAAACCAGGAGATGTGCGCACCGGCCTTGAAGCTTCCGTGCGTGCCGGCGTGTCCGCCGCCCCAGTGATGTCCGAGGTGAAACGGAAAGTGCCATTTGGCCGGCAAATGGATGTGGACAGCGCCTGCGAGAAACGAAAGCACGCTGAGCGAAAAGCCCACAAGGAAACACAGAAGATAGAAATCAGACCCGGTCATAACTCACCTCGAACGCGACACTCTTCGGCAAACTTCGTTGCCATGCGCGAGCTGGAAATTCGAGACGCCGACCCCTCCTTGCGAATCCGGACGCGGACTCAGTTTCGAAGCGGCGAGGCTGGTGGCCGCTGGCCCCTGCGATCAGGGGTCTCGCCTGCCCCGCCGCCGGGACGAAGCACCTCTGCCAAACGCTCGAACAGCCCTGGGGTCCGAACAATCTCTGCCAGCAGCAAAAGCGGCGTGCGTGAATCCGGCGTCTCGGCAATGGTCATGAGCGCGCGTTGCAACTCCGGATCGGCGGTGAACTGCCCTGCGCCGGCAAACAGCCACGAATCCACTTTCGCGTCCATGGCCCGCAACTCCGACTGCAAACCTGGCGTGTACCCCTCGGGGTCGTCCACGAGAAACCCTGGATAGACGCGGAAGAAGCGTGCCAGCAGGCCGCGCGTCTTGTGCGTCAGGTGGGGCCGCGCGCCACTCTCGATCTGCGAGAGATAGGCCTGGCTCAAGCCGCGCCCAATTTCGCGCTTCATCGCAGAAGCCAGTTCTTGCTGCGTGAGCGGGCGGCCCAATCCGCGGAGGGAACCCTCGACCGCGCGGAGGGAACGAAGCTTGTCGCCGAGTTTCATGGGCAGCTCCCCGATATTGCGATATGCAAAAACTATATTGCAATCTGTAATTTGTCAAGCAAAATCGCAACACTCCTGGCTAGTGCATCTAACCAATTGCAAATAACTGGCTTAGAGGTAGGATACGGGGCCTGACCGCGAACCGATTCGCAAAACGAGGTAAGTCTTAACCGCTCGTTTCCGAATTAGACCAAGAAGGCGACTCGGGCGAGGGTTCGACACACGCCATAAAAAGAGAGACTACCTATGAGGGACCCACTGGAGTTTCCCGGTTTATTCGGGCTTGCGGAGGGATTGCAGGTCGATTCCCAGTTGCTGACATTTCTTGTACAGGTGACTGCGCTCCAGGCCCAGGGTGCGCGCGACATTGGTCATGTGGAAATTGTGGCGACGGATTTCCGCAAGGAGCACTTCCCTTTCGAACGCTTCCGTGCGTTCCGCGAGCGTCCCTGAACCGGTAGTGGCCGAAAGCCCACTGGCGGAACCTGAAGACGGCAGCGCAAGACGAACATCGGCGGCGCTTACCGCCGCGTCCGTGGCTAGCAAAACGAGGCGCTCGACGACGTTGCGCAACTCGCGCACGTTGCCCGGCCAACTATATTTTCGCAATTCCGCGATGGCATCGGGCGCGAATGCTTTTTCTTTCCAGCCGTTTTGCGCGGCGACTTGCCGGGCGAAATGCGCGACGAGCTGCGGAAAATCTTCGGGGCGCTCGCGCAGCGGCGGAAGCGTCAAAGGAAACACATAAATGCGATGGAAGAGGTCGCTGCGAAAGGCGTTCTGCTTGACCAGTTCTTCGAGGTTGCGATGCGTGGCCACGACTACGCGCACGTTCACTTTGATGGGCTTGTCGCCGCCGACGCGCTCGACTTCGCCTTCTTCGAGCACGCGAAGAAGCTTTGCCTGCATGGCCACAGGCATATCGCCAATTTCGTCCAGAAACAGCGTGCCGGCTTCCGCTTGTTCGAATTTGCCGAGATGGCGTGAAGCCGCTCCGGTAAACGAGCCTTTTTCGTGGCCGAAAAGCTCGGACTCGATCAATTCCGCGGGGACCGCCGCGCAATTCAGGGTGATAAACGGATGCTCGCGGCGCGGTGATTTTTCATGAATCGCGCGCGCGACAAGTTCTTTTCCCGTGCCGGTCTCCCCAAGAATGCAAACGCGGGTTTCGCTGACAGCGACACGATCGATTTGCGCGAGCAACTTTTTCATAGCCGGGCCGCAGCCGACCAATGCATGTTTGCCGAGACGCTGACGAAGCTCACGGTTTTCATCTTCGAGGCGTGTCAACCGCAAAGCATTTTCGACGGTGACCAGCAGCTTATCGGTGGAAAGCGGCTTTTCCAGGAAATCGAGCGCGCCGAGCCGCGTGGCTTTCACCGCCATTTCGATATTGGCTTGGCCGGAGATCAGAACGATTGGCGTCTTCACGCCGGCTTTCTTCAAATCGTCGAGCAGTTCCAGGCCGCTCTTGCCGGGCATGACCACGTCGGAAAGAATGAGGTCAAAATGTTCACTGCGAAGAAGCTCGATGGCGCGGTCGGCATTGTCGCAAACAGTGGCTTCGTGCCCGGCGAGGCGAAAAGCGCGGGAAAGCGCAGCCAGCGTGTTGGGATCATCGTCGACCAGGAGGAGATGCGCTTTGCGGGGCAAGTCGGTCCTTTGGGCGCGCTAGTCCGAAGCCGCAGCCAGGGTAGAAGGCGTGTCTTTCTTGGATTCGGGAGCGGGTTCGCGAGGCTTCACTCTTGGGCCGGCCTGGCGTTGCGGCAGATCGATGCGGAACGTGGTGCCGCGGCCTTCCTCGCTGGTTACGGAAATCGAGCCGTGATGATCGCTGACTACGGACTGAATGATGGCGAGCCCCAAGCCAGTGCCCATTTGTTTCGTGGTGTAATAGGGCGTAAACAGGCGCGAGCATTCTTCGGGAGTCAGCCCCTTGCCCGTATCCGCGACTTCGATGCGCACGTTGCCGTCGTGCTCCGCGGTGCGCAGCGTCAGCATCCCACCGGCGGGCATCGCATCCATGGCGTTCAGAACCAGATTTTGAAATGCGCGATGGAGCAAGTCCGGATCGGCATCAATTTCCGGAAGCGGTTCGGTGAGGAAAGGCTCTTGGGTGATCGTGGGCTTTCCAACCGCGTTGAATTGCGGCTCGAAGAGGCGCACGGCGTTGCGTAAGACTTCGTTTACGTTGACGCGCACGAATTTCGGCGCAGGCATTTTGGAAAAATCGCTGAAGCGGCTAACGATGGTGTTGAGATTGGCGAGTTCCGCTTTCAAGGTGGCGGTGGATTCGTTAAACACTTCCAGGAATTGCTTGGCGTCAAGCCGGCGGGCTTTTTGCAGATTCTCAATGGTAATTTGCATGGGGAAAAGCGGATGGCGAAGCTCGTGGGCGAGGCGCCGTGCGAGTTCTCGCCAAGCAGCGACGCGCTCGGTTTGCAGCAGGCGCTCTTTCTGCGACGCTAGTGTCCGCGTCATGTCGTTAAAAGCGATAGCCAACTGGCCGACTTCATCGCTTCCGCGCACTTCGATGCGCGTGTCCCATCGGCCGATGGCCACTTCGCGGGCGCCTTCGGCAAGTTTCTCGACGGGCCTGGTAATGCGCGCGGAGATCCAGAAGCTCACGATGAGACCGACCAGAAGCGCAGCGGCGGCAACGGCACCGGCGCTTTTCAGGATTTCCCGAGTCAGCTGAACCAATTCTCTGCGCGCGCTGCCGACAAAAAAGATGCCCAGCAGTTCGTTGTTGCGGCCGGTCAAGGGAATGGCGTGAAACGTTTCGGCATCCACCGGGTCGTTGGACCATTCAATCGTGCGAACCAGCGGCTGAGGCTGCTTTTGCAATTGCTCGACGAGCGGAGCGAAGCGCTCGGCTTGATCCGAGTCAATTTTTTCTCCAAGCAACGATCTGGAGACGAAGCCCTGGTCGAGGTTGGTGTAGATGAGCGCCCTCATTCCTGCAGGAAGAACTAACGAAGCGAGGAAGTTCTGGTCAACACGCTGCCCGCCGATGATATACAAACTCTTGTCCGCAACAGTGTCGTTGGTGCGAACCACCGTCAGAGAGAGAGCCACGCCGTCGGGCAGTTCTTCTTTCTTGAGGAAAGCGTCGGTGTCGTTCCAGTTCTTGACCGAGGTTACCCAGTCGACTCTTTGGCCGACACGCGAAGGGTTTTGCACCGATGAGATCAGGATTCCGTCGGAATTCACCATCTCCACGTAGTTCAATCCGTGCTCTTGCGCGGCACCAAACGCGTCGCGGGCGTAAAGAGAGGCATCGGCATTAGCATGCGAGAGATCGATGGCCATGCGGTCGGTAACACCGGCGTCCGAAATATTTTTGACTTGGTGAGAGAGTTCCGCCCCGCTCTGAACGAACTCTTTCTTGAACTGTGCCACTAGAGCTTCGGTACGCTGTGCATCCATGGCTTCGAAGGAGGAGCGCGTGTAGTAGGTAACGGCATAGGCCACCACGGAAACCGACGCAAAAATGGTCAGCAAAACGACGAGCAGAAGTTTTGTGCGGAAGCTCATGCTTTTGCTTCCATTCTAAATGAAATACCTAATGAGACGGATGTAAAAGCCGTGGAAAACCGTTTTTCTGTGGCGAACACGGCAATCTGAGTGAGATGATACCACGGCTGCAATGGCTGGATTGAGCATCCCTGCGCCCGACTGGTAACTCGCGAAGGATGGCCGTCTCCGGGGTGGATTGACATTCCAAGCGATGCGCAGCACCACGGAAACTTTTTGGGAGCCGGCACGTCCCTTGAAGAGGCCGGGTGTCTCAAACAAAAAACCAAATCTTCGGGAGAGAAGTGATGAAGCCCATGTCGCATGGCAACGGAAGGAACGCCTGGTTGTGGCTGAGCATGGCCGCCGCGGTGTGGCTGACGGCGGCCCCGGCAAAAGCGCCGGCGCAGCCCGCCGAGGAGGTTCCTCCGGGCCCGACTAAGCTTCTACGGTTCGCGGACATTTCCAAGGACCGGGTGGTGTTCGCCTACGCGGGCGATTTGTGGATTGCTGCGCGCGAAGGCGGTGCGGCGCGGCGGCTGACGTCGCATGTGGGCGACGAGCTATTTCCGAAATTCTCGCCCGACGGAAGATGGATCGCGTTCACCGGTGAATACGATGGCAACCCGGACGTCTATGTCCTTTCCTCAGAAGGCGGGGAGCCGAAGCGCCTGACGTTTCATCCTTCGAACGACATGGTGTTGGGCTGGACGCCCGACGGTAAGAACGTTCTTTTCCGCTCCGACCGCTACAGCGCGCCACCGGGGCGGTTCACAAAACTGTTCCTGGTGTCGCCACAGGGCGGCATGCCGAAGATGCTTCCGGTGCCGCGCGGAGACCTGACTTCGTTCTCGCCCGATGGGACGAAGATCGCGTACATCGAAACTTCGCAGGAATTCCGCACCTGGAAGCGCTACCACGGCGGGTGGAACCTGCCCATGGCCGTCTACGACTTGAAAAACAACACCTACGAAGAGTTGCCGAAGTCGAAGGGCATGGACATGTTCCCGATGTGGCATGGGAACAGCATTTATTTCATCAGCGACAGCGACGGGGTGATGAATTTGTATAGCTACGATCTCGGCTCGAAGCAGACCAAGAAGCTCACCGATTACAAAGAGTACGACATCAAGTGGCCGAGCCTGGGGCCGGACGCCATCGTCTATGAAAATGGCGGGCTGCTGTACGAATACAACCTCGCGAGCAACAAAGCGCAGGAAATCCCCATCGCGGTGCATGCGGAAGATATCGAAGCGCGGCCGGAGTTCAAGAACGTTTCGCAGAATATTGGCAGCTTCGCGCTTTCGCCTTCCGCGGCGCGCGCGGTGATGGAAGCGCGCGGCAACATTTTCACGGTTCCCGCAGAGCACGGCAGTATTCGCACGCTGACCACGGAACATTCGAGCATCCACGAACTGAATCCGGCATGGTCGCCCGACGGCAAGCAGATTGCGTATCTCTCGGACAAGACCGGCGAATACGAGGTCTATATCCGCCCGCAGATGGGCGGCGACGAAACGCGCATCACCACCGATGGCGGGGTTTATCGTTACGGACCGACGTGGTCTCCGGACAGCAAGAAACTGGCCTATTGGGACAAGTTGCACCAGCTCTGGTACGCGGGAATCGAAGAAAAGAAACCGGTTTGGGTGGATAAAGCGGAGTACGGGGACATTAACGACGCAAGCTGGTCGCCGGACAGCCTCTGGCTCACGTATTCGAAGCCGCACCGGCGCGGCTCGAACGATGTTTTCCTGTATTCGCTCGGCACCAAGAAACTCACCAAGGTTTCCGCGGGCTTCTACAACGATGCCAACCCGGTGTTCGATCCGACCGGGAAGTATCTCTTTTTCATTTCCACGCGTTACTTTTATCCGAGCGCCGGGCAACTCGACCAGCGGTACAACTATTACACCACCGACGGAATCTTCGCCGTCACATTGAAAGCCGACGAGGCTTCGCCTTTCAAGCTTGAAAGCGATGAAGAAAAAGCAGGGGAAGAAAAGAAGGACGAAAAGAAATCCGCCGAGGTAAAGAGCGGCGAACAAAAATCGGAAGAAAAGAAAAAGGAAGAACAGGTCAAGCCGATTCAAATCGACCTCGATGGGATCGGTGCGCGCGTCGTTCCGGTGCCCATCCATCCCGGGATTTTGCGCGGCCTGGCCGCGCGCAAAGATGAATTGTTTTATGTGGACACGCCGCAAGAGGCACGGCAATTCGTACCCAACAACCCACCGCGTTCCAGGAACGTCCTTCACCTGTTTGACATGGTCAAGCGCGAGGACAAAGTTTTGTTGGAGGGAGTCGACGGCTACGACCCGGACAAGGAAGGCAAGAAGGTCCTCTACAAAGCGGGACCGGTCTACGGCATTGTGGAAGCGGCGCCGGGGAAGGCCAAGGTCGGTGACGGCAAGCTGAATCTCAGCGAAATGCAGGTGAAGATCGACCCGCGCGAAGAGTGGCGACAGGTTTTTCATGAAGCGTGGCGCATCGAGCGCGATTTCTACTGGGACCCGAACATGACGGGGCATGATTGGAAGAAACTCGGCGCGCGCTACGAGGCGCTGCTTGCGTGGGTGGTGGACCGCAGCGATTTGAATTACTTGATTGGCGAAATGATTTCGGAATTGAGCACTTCGCACACCTACGTGGGCGGCGGCGACCAGCCACAGTGGACGCACGTCAGCGTCGGCATGCTGGGAGCGGACTTCGAAGCCGATGGCGGTTATTACCACATCACGAAGATTTATCCGGGCGAAAACTGGAATGACAACACGCGCTCACCGTTGACAGAGCCTGGATTGAAGGTGCAGGCGGCCGACTACCTGATTGCCGTGAATGGACAAGAAGCGCGCTCCGACCGCGACGTTTACGCGTATTTCCAGGACTTGGCCGGAAAACTGGTCACGCTGAAAATCAACAGCAAGCCGACTGCACAAGGCGCCTGGGAAATTACCGTGAAGCCCACAAACAGCGAAGCCGGGGTGCGCTATCTCAATTGGATCCAGGCAAATCGGCACAAAGTCGAAGAGGCTACCGGCGGGCGCATCGGCTACATGCACGTGCCGGACACCAGCTTCGGCGGGATCATCGCTTTCGACAAGCAGTTCACCGCGCAGCTCGACAAAGACGGCATTATTGTTGACGAACGGGACAATTCGGGCGGACAGATTCCGGATTTCTATACGGAAAAATTGAAGCGGCAACTGCTTGCGATTGTGGCGCCGCGCGATACCGCAGACGTTCCCTGGCCGCCGGTGGCGATTTACGGACCAAAGGTGATGATCGTGAATGAGCTGGCAGGCTCAGGCGGCGATGCGTTTCCGTGGTTCTTCCACCGCGAAAGAATCGGGCCGATTGTCGGGACGCGCACTTGGGGCGGCCTGGTGGGCATCGGGAATTCGCAGCCAGTACGCGACGGCGGATTTGTGACTGCGCCCGGCTTCGCCTTCTGGAGTACGGACAACGGCGGCGAATGGATCGTCGAGCAGCACGGGGTCGATCCCGACTATGTCGTGCCAGAGCGGCCGGACCTGGTGGTGAGCGGGCACGATCCGCAACTCGAGAAAGCCATCGAGTTGGCGAAGGAAGCTTTGAAAGACTACAAGGGCATTCCCGCCAGGCCGAACTATCCGTCAGTCAAGGAGTAAGGTCACGCGTCCAGGCTTCTGTTTCCGGCGCACTAGCTCTGGCCGCTAGCCGGGTGGCCCGGTGTGCGTTCCAGCGGAGCGAAAAGCAGCTCTGCAGCATGCGGCGAAGCGCGGCGGTGCTTGCCTTTCTGTTCATAGCTGCTCCTCCTTTCCGGCTCGCTTCCCGAACCACCCGCAGGGTTTTGGCTAGCGGAACTCGTCAGCCCTGCGCTACAGGTCATTACTGCCGGCGTTGCGATTTGCGCTGAACCGGCGGCGGATCGTCCGGGTCATCGCCAGAGCCCACGCTTGAAAACGCCGAGCGCAACACGTCATTAGCGAAGAAATTTTTGCCGTCAATCGGCACCATCATGATCTGCAACTTGTCGGAGAGCCTTTCGGCAATGATTTTCTGAATGAGCATGGGGTTTTGCTTCAGCACGGACGCCTCGTACTTCATGCGTTCAGCATCTGCGGCGGCGGTCACGCGAATGCGGTTCGCTTCCGCGTCCGCAAGGTTCTTCTGGCGTTCGACTTCGGCTTTACTATCGATGATTTTGGCTTGCGCTGCCGCTTCCGCATTTTCGAGGGTCGCTTCCTTGCGGGCTTGCGCTTCGAGCTTGGTTTGCTCGATCTGCTTCTGCTTCAGTGGCAAGGTGTACTGCATGGCGTCGGCTTCCGCCTTGGCTTGCAATACGCGCACTTGGGCTTGTGCTTCGGCCTGCTTGACCTCGCGCGATTTCTGCGCTTCGGCCTCAAGCTCCGCGATTTTCACTTCTTTCTGCTTGATTTCCTGTTCCGTGCCGAGGCGCTCGTTCTCTTGTTCTTTCAGGAGCAGCCCTTCCAGCCCCTTCGCATATTCGGCAGGCAACTGGAGGTCGCGGAGGAGCACTTCGCGCACCAGGATGCCGTCGCTCGCGAGGCGCGCGGTGATTGCTTCGGCGGCCTTCGTGCGCAGCTCTTCGCGTTTGGTGGCAAAGATTTCCCGCGTAATGTAGTTCGGCGCCAACTGGCGGTAGACGGTGGAAACAACCGGGGCGACGACTTGCTCGCCCACAGGTTGCGGCAAATTTGTGTGAATAGAATCCAATCGCTTGGAGTCCAAACGGTAACGCACAGAGACGGCCAAGCCGACGTTCAAGCCCTCGCGCGCCTGCACGTTTAGAATGTCACCTTTGAGCTTCGGATTTTCCGATGCCAGCGTTGTATAGACTTGTTCGCGCGTATCGTAGATGGCGACTGAATCGACCAGTGGCGTAATCAGGTGCACGCCGGGATACAACGTACCGGGGCGCGCGCCGGAAATCTGGCTGATGCGGACGCCCGCCGCTCCATCGGGAATCACCACGATCATCTGGGTGATAAGAATCGCCAGCGCTCCCGCCGCAGCAAGCTGCAGCGCCAGCCGCGCTCGCACGGGCCGGAAAGGGCGGGCGGCCAGCGGCCCCACCTCCCGAGTGGCCTCTCCACCGGCGCGGCCGCCAAGCAATCGGCGAAGCTGTGTGGCGAGAAAGATGTCGTAAGCAACCAAGGCTCCCGCACTGCCAAATAGACCCACTCCGAGAATCATCAAGAGGTATTTCAGTGCCAGCATGGAGTTGCTCCCTTCCGTTCCAACCCCGGTGTGCTGCGGCGGAAAGCTGATCGCCGATTCCGCCGCTCGCATTGGGCCGGGAAACCCTGTGGCGCAGGTTTGGCGCTGGCCCGTGGCCACGCGCCAAAGCGTGTTTAGCGATTCGGGGCGAAGGCGCGAGCCAGTTGCGCCGTGCCGCGCGCTAACTCCGTGCGAGGAGGAACCCTCCGCGCCGTCGCGGGCTGCATCAAAACGAAGGCGATCTGAAGGAACATCCAAGAAAGGGCGGCCGCGGCGGCGACGGCGAACATGGTCGCGATTGCGAGTACGGCAAAGTTCAGCATGGTGATCATGACTGCCTCCCAAAGCGCGAACTTCCGGGGGGCAGTTTGCGAGCCAATCCCAAGCCGTGGAAAACACAGGTGTTACATGAACCAAAAGGCGCACTCCTGTGGATTCAAGAACACGCTGTGTCGGGAGGGACGCGCTCCAGCTTGCGCCGAGGTTTGCAGTGATGAAAATTCGCGCTAGTGTAGAAGATGAGGTTGGCGGGGGAATTCTAAGTTCGCAAACCGCCGCCTCCGGAAAGCATTGGCCAATGCCCACTCGAACCGCCGGCTTTCGTATCGCTAAAATCCTGGGCATTCCCATTTATCTGGATGCCACGTGGCTGCTCATCTTTGGCTTGATTACCTATGAGCTGGCCATGAATTTTCGGCAGCTGCATCCTCAGTGGACGCCCACCCAGCACTGGTCTTTAGGAATCTTGACCAGCCTTCTGTTTTTCGGCTCCGTGCTCTTTCACGAGTTGGCGCACAGCGTCGTGGCGCTGTATTACAAAATTCCCGTGCATTCGATCACGCTGTTCATTTTTGGCGGCATCGCCCGCATCGGGCGCGAGCCGTCGAAGCCCATTCAGGAATTCAACATCGCCGTGGCGGGTCCGCTGGCTAGCTTTTTTCTCGCTGGAGTATTCGCGGCGATGATGCTTGCCTTTCCGTCGGATCAAATGGCGTATGCGCTTGGCAAGATCCTCGGTGGCAGCAACTTCCTTCTCGCGGCGTTCAATCTGGCGCCAGGGTTTCCTCTCGACGGCGGGAGGATATTTAGGGCCATCATCTGGGGCATCACCAAAGATTTTTCCCGCGCCACGCTGGTTGCCGGGTCAAGCGGCAAAGTGGTTGCGTACGCGTTGATGGGAATCGGCGGTTACCTGGCTTTCTACAAGAACGATTGGTACTCGGGGCTCTGGCTGGGCGTGATCGGACTTTACCTGTTGAATGCCGCGCAGCAGAGCATCGCGCAGATGAGCATCCGCGAAGCGCTGGCTGGATTGCATGCTTCGGACGTGATGAGCCACGAAGTTCCCACAATCGACGGACACATCACGCTAGAAGAATACGGAGCGGAGGTTTTGCGGACCGGGCGGCGCTGCCATCTGGTTCTCTCGGGCGACCGGCTGGTGGGCATGATGAATGT
The DNA here is from genome assembly GCA_003223255.1 of Acidobacteriota bacterium. Lineage (GTDB taxonomy): Bacteria > Acidobacteriota > Terriglobia > Acidiferrales > UBA7541 > Acidiferrum. Next base: position 17,832 of record QHYJ01000120.1, read on the forward strand.
TCATACACTGAATGCCGTGCCGCGCGAGGAGTGGGCCAATAACTCGGTCCAGGCGGCGATGATTCCAAGGGACAAGATTCAGTGGACTTCACCGGACGAGCCGCTGCTGCGGCTGCTCGAGCGGCTGCTAACTGCGGACATCAATCAGATGCCGGTGGTGAGTGGCGCGGATGACGAGGCACCAAACATTGTGGGTATGGTCACGCGGGACTCGATTTTGCGCGTGATGCAAACCCATTCGGAACTGGCTTCGCAACTCTCCAGTAAATAGCAACCCAAGATTTCACCCGCTCGCTGCCGCCTTGATATACATGAGCTTCGATCACTTCGCGGAATGACATCACATTTGTGGATTTGCGCTAGTCGGCGCTCATGGCCTGCGTTGTGGGTTGGCTCACGCACGGAAGAGTCTCTCGAGGACGGGACCGCCATGACTCAAGAAGCACTCGCACACCATGGCGAGGCCGCAGCGTGATGGATGCCAGGGGCACGACGGGATGATTCGGCACCAGGCGCAACCGATACTTCTGCGCCACGGTTGCCAGAATCAGCGTCGCCTCCATCAAGGCAAAGTTGTTTCCGATGCAGAGGCGCGGGCCGCCCCCAAACGGAAAATAGGCAAATCGCGGAATTTTCTTAATGAAATCGCCTTCCCAGCGTTCCGGACGAAATTCTTCTGGCGCGTCGTACCAGCGCGGGTCCCGATGGATGACCCACTGGGCCATGGCGACACCCATGCCCTTTTTCACGGGATAGCCCCCGAGTTCGTGATCTTCGATAGCAACGCGCGCCAGACCCCACGCAGGAGGATAGAGCCGCATCGATTCCGTAATGACGTTTGCGGTGTACCGTAGGCGAGGGAAGTCCTCCAGAGAGGGCGTGCGACCGCCGAGAACTTGGTCCAGTTCGGCGTGCAGCCTGGCCTCCCCCACAGGATTTTGCGCCAGGAGCCACCACGTCCAGGAAAGTGAACTGGCGGTGGTTTCATGCCCGGCAAGGAACAATGTGATGGTTTCATCGCGGAGCTGTTTGTCGGTCATGCGCGAGCCATCTTCGTCCTGCGCGCGGAGAAGCATGGAGAGAAGATCACCGGTATCGCGCCCGGAAGCTCGGCGCTCAGCGATGATGCGATAGAGGATGCTTTCGATGAAGGCAATTTCGCGCTTGATGCGCAGGTTCGTGGGCGTGGGCACCCAATGCGGAACGAAGAGCGTGCGCCGGAAATTGGCTCCGAGTTCGAGAAGCAGTTCAAGGGATTTGCCGACGTCTTGCGCGTCCCGCGCCACATCGGCATCAAACAGCGTTTTCGCCACGATTTGCAGCGTGAGGCGCATCATCTCCCGATGCACGTCGCGCTCTTCGCCGCCGCGCCAGTTTTCCAGCATGCGTTGCGTATATTGCACCATGGTTTCGGCGTAAGCGTTGATGCGCGCGCGGTGAAACGCCGGCTGCACGAGCCGCCGCTGCCGCAGCCAGAAGTCGCCTTCGCTCGTGAGCAGCCCCTCGCCAAAAACATGCCGGTTCGCCTGGAGCACGCGCCCCTTGATGTAACGACGCGGATGTCCGACAAGCACTTCTTCGATGAGGTCGGGATGATTGATAAAAATATTGCGAAAATTGACCACGCGGACGCCCGCGATGTCCCCGTAGTCGCGCGCCGGCTTGCTGAACATTTCCAGCGGGCTTTCGTTCAACGCCTGGAAAGACCAGCCTTTGAGCCCTTCGAAGGGGCCGGGAGGGAATTTGTCGCGGCGCGGCCACATAGCATCATCCTAGGCCGTGCTTTTCCGAGGGTCAACGCGGGTGAATAATGCAACGAATGCTTCAGGGTAAAGGCCTACTCCGCGCGCAACGCCCGGATATGGAAGCCGCCGCTTCGGGAGTCCAGCGTGACCTTGCAGAGTCCTGCGGCCATCAGCCTTTGACTTGCGGTTGCCGGGTCCAGAGGCACGTAGGTGCTTTTGATGTGGCCGAGGCGATGAATCCAGTGATCGGAAATA
>QHYJ01000120.1:19852-24742 GCA_003223255.1 Acidobacteriota bacterium
CGGGCCGAAGCATTCGGCGCACCTCGGAGAAAGTGCGATCCTGCTGCTCCCTGGACTTCAGATGATGCAGCATGAGGATGGCAATCGCGGATGAGAATGAGCCATCGGGAAAAGGCAAAGCAACCGCATCGCCCTGAATGATACTGACGTTCGTATGATTCATGGAACGATTGACTCTTGCACGGAGCTTTAACGCGAGCGCGTGGTCGTATTCGAGGCTGGTAACGCGAGGCGCGCGGCGGGCCAACTCGATGGTCGCTGCGCCGGGTCCAGCGCCGAGTTCCAAGACGTGGTCACCCAGGGCCGTGCCCTGAAGCATCCAAGGGAGCAGTTCCCGCCGCGTCAGATAACGCCACAGCGCCGACCCGCAATACCATTTTTCAAAAGAATTCATGGTGAGGCGACAGGAGGTCTTCAGCTTCGAGGTAAGGGTAGTCGTCGGAGGATTTCCTTCTCTGTCATCCCCCGGGCTACCATTTCCACGACCCTTGCGAGGGGAACGCGGATGCCTCGAATGCATGGAATTCCCGCCATTTGTTGGGAATCAAAACGACCTTCTTCGACAGGAGCGTTTCCCGGTTGCCAAACGCTCTTGAGATTTCCTCTCTGATGAACGNNNGCGATGCGCTCAGGCCACGTTTTTAGCTTTGATGGGAGAAAGATCTTGTAATCGGCAGTATCACGCAGGTCCATCTCGCCGGATTCTGGGTCGACAGTCACTGTCTCGCGCAAATGGGCTGGCAAATTCTTCAGGTTTAGGTAGACCGTGGCGTCTAGACCCATACGGACAAGGATTATAGCAACGAGCGGATGCGGCGGAGGGCCGAGGCGAATTGATCGGCGTTATAGGCCGACGGATTTTCGAGTTGCTGGAAGAGACCGTTGATGGCGGCGCGGACCTCGGCGGCATTCGCGTGCTTGGTTGCACGGCTGTAAGCAATGTAGAGCGAATCCAGGGCCATGGCGGCCTGCTCTGCGGCGCGCTCATCGGCCAGCGCGATGTTCTCCGCGTCGTCGGGAATGCGCTGCAATATCCGCAGAACGACCGCTTGGTCGTATTGCATGACCGCCAGCCGTTCCGCGATGCGCTGCGCAAGGGGTGCTGCTGCGCAGGCAGCGGCGGCCACAACATTGCGGTCGGGATTGAGCTTGCTCATTTCGTCGGAAACCAGGAGAACTTGCCGATCCAGTTCCTGCCCGTTGGCAGAATCAATCTGTTTCGCCAGTAAACGAAATACCGCATAACTCGAAGCATTCCACGCTGGATCGCCGGGACGCCGCCCCACATATCCATGTTCCTGCCGCCAACTGTCTTTGGCGGGTCCCAGCGCGTGGTGGCACGCGAAGCAGGAAAGCTCCGAATATTCGGGCCATGCATCCTTTTTGTCAATGCGCTCGCCCTTCGCGCGCCAAGTCAGGCGCTCCATCGCCGCGCGCAACTGCACCGCCTGGCCGGTGCTCCATTCCCGCACGCCGACCCAAGCTGGGTCTTCGGCGGGTTTTCCGGGTTCCGATTCGCGTGGAACTTTCCAGTGCCGCGGCATCACCGCGGAAAACGAATCCAGCTCGAAATACAAATCCGGATGCCCGGCGGCGATCATTTCGTGATCGACAAATTTGTTTTTTGTCCCGAGGTGGCACTCCAGGCATTTTTCCGTGCGATGAATCACGCTGCGCGTGTCGGTCATCCCCAGCGCCACGGACTTTTCATGCAGCCACGAACGCGTGGTGTGGGGACCGAGCCAAGCCGAGGCCGGCCCATGACAGTTTTCGCAGGATACGCCTTCAGAAATTTCAAACGCGCGCCCCCGCTGTTCGGGCGTAGCGTAGAGCGCATGGCACGCCAGGCATTTTGGAGCCTCCTCGGCGTTTGCGCCCAATTTCAGGATGCGCGCCATGCGTTCGCCGACGTCCCCCGTCAGCGCCTGATACGCGCGGCTGTGCTTGTCCTGAAGGATCCACGTTGAATACTCGTTCTGCAGGATACGGCTGTCCGCGATGGGCTTTACGTTTCCGTGGCAACTCGTAGCGGCGCACGAATCTGGGCCGATGTATTTGACGGGCTCTTTCACTTGCGCGGTCAGCAAGCAAGGCGCCAAGACCGATAGGCAGACGAAGAGTCGCCGCAGAAAGAAAATTGTCGCGTTGCGCATTCGCTGTGCCGGGAGAATCTGTTCGCTTATATCGTTTGCGGCGCGGAGAAGTCAACGGATGCTTCTATCCGCATTTTCACCTAGCACCGCCAGCCAAAGCGGAGATTCGCGTGTGCGCGGACATGAGCTGCCATCTCAACGGCGCGGACCGAACGGCCTTCTCGTGAATCTCGAATGCGGCAATTGCCACCGGCCCATTGCGGCCGACGCGGACCTGACCTATTCGGATCCGAAATATCGCGCGGCAACGGTCAGTTATAGCGAAACCGGTGAATTTCTTCCGCTCCGCCTCGATAGCCTCAAAGCGCCAAAGCCTGTCACCGGCCGCGAACGAATGGCTTCCGTAAAATTCGCCAATGCCTGCGCGTCGTGTCACCTGCTGACGTTCGACAAGCGCTTCGAGGAAGGCGCTCCGCACGACCAACCGGAAGTCGTGCACGCATTTTTGCTAGGAAAATTCCAGCAATACATTGCCGCTCATCCGGGCGAGCTTCGCGTGCAGCGCGATCCCAATCGCGATTTGACCGGTAAAACTCCGGCACCATCGTTTCGCGTGCTCACACCGGGACAATGGATTACGGAAGGAACTGCCGAAGCGGAGGAACTGCTTTGGCGCAAGACCTGCAAGCAATGTCACAAACTAACGAATTCACCAAGCAGTTCCCGGCCCCAAGTGGCGGCGGCCAAAGAAACCACGCAGTGGATGCCACACGCGAAGTTCGACCACGACGCGCACCGCGGCTTCACTTGTGTGAGTTGCCACGCCAAAGCGCTCACGAGCACGGAAGCAAGCGACATCCTGCTGCCAGGGATTGCCACCTGCAAAACCTGCCACGCGGCCGGACCGGGTCACGCCGAAATTCAGGCTTCCCGCGCTGCGTACCGGCGGCCAGTGAAAATCGCCTTTAACGGGTCTTTAGCCGGAGAAGCTTAATGGTCTATCTTCAAAAAACACTTTTGGTGTCATCCCGAGCGAAGCGAGGGATCTGCTTTTCTCAAATCCTGGCAAAAAAAGCAGATTCCGCACGGGGAATCAGCGCCCCACCATCGCCATCAGGTGTTCCGGGTAACGCTGGCCCGCCGCCGCACCGTTCGGCGCCACTTCGTCAATTCGCTTGAGGTCACGCTGCGACAGCTTTACGTTCAGCGCGCCGGCATTTTCCTCAAGATACTTCCGCCGCTTCGTGCCCGGAATCGGAATAATGTCCGGCCCTTGCGCCAGCAGCCAGGCCAGCGCCAGTTGGCCCGGCGTGCAGCCTTTCTCCTTGGCAATCGTCTCGACGCGCTTCACAAGGTCCAGATTCTTCTGAAAATTCTCTCCCTGGAAGCGCGGCGAATTTCTCCGATAATCGTCCGGAGCAAAATCCTCGAAGCGCTTGACCTGCCCAGTCAGGAATCCGCGTCCCAGTGGGCTATAGGCCACAAAGGCAATCCCAAGTTCGCGCGTCGTCGGGAGAATTTCGTCTTCCGGATCGCGCGTCCACAAGGAGTATTCCGTCTGCAGCGCGGCGATGGGATGCACTTTGTGCGCGCGCCGTATCGTCGCAGCGGAAGCTTCGGACAGTCCCAGATAGCGCACCTTGCCGGCTTTTACCAGCTCCACCATCGCTCCCACGGTTTCTTCAATCGGCACACTCGGATCGACGCGATGCTGGTAGTACAAGTCGATCGTGGCCACACCCAAGCGCTTCAAACTCGCTTCGCAACACGCCCGGACATATTCCGGCCGGCCGTTGACGCCGCGCACGGCGGGATTCGCTTTGTCCCGCACAATTCCGAACTTGGTCGCCAGAAAAACTTTTTCGCGCATGCCGCGAATGGCCTGCCCCACGAGCACTTCGTTGTCGCCATAGCCGTAAATGTCCGCGGTATCCAAAAACGTGATGTCCAGCTCAATGGACCGATGAATCGTCGCCATCGATTCCGCATCGTGACGCGGTCCGTAAAATTCAGACATGCCCATGCAGCCCAGCCCCAAAGCAGAGACGAGCGGTCCATTTTTTCCCAGTGGACGTAGTGGCATCACCTTCTCCTCACGTATAGATATTGGTTGGATGAACATTTCGTGGCTTCGGATACCTTGCCGCCGAGAAAGTTCACGTCTTTCGCCACCGTGAACCGCTACAATGAACTCGTTCTCGCGCCCAATGCCGCGCCGTCACCCAAGCTGAGGCACCATGCCACTTAACGCGCCCGTGCTGCAGCCCGAGAAAGGCACCATGAGCCGGCACCTTTTTGCGATTCTATTGAGCTTGTTTGCCGCAGTGGCCAGCAGCGGTATCTTCCTCGATTCTCTCTTTCATCAATACGCGCTCGTGGAAATTGCGGCCAGTGTCGTGACAGGCTTCCAGGTATTCTTCCTCAGTTCCGCAATTGCCGACCTGCTCGAAAAGAAAAATAAGATAAGCAACAGGCGGAATTCTTGGGTGATCGTGTTTACCATCTTCCTGTTCGCCTTCTATTCCTTCACACGGTATTTTCATTGACAGGCGCCCTTCAGGGCTCAGGCTGGTGCCGTACGGACCACTTCCTGGTGCGCGAAGTCACGCAGCGCCGTTACTCCTTTGCGCCTCATGGCCCATGCCGGCTCCTGCGCCAAATGCGTTGGCCCGATAACCCCTGTTGAGTCAACATCTTACAGATACACCCAAGACCGGTTCGCGCGCGTGGAAACTTGCCGTCTCTATTGTGACCCACGTCGTAGTGATTACCGTTCCCATTCTCATCGGCCTGTTTT
>QHYJ01000415.1 GCA_003223255.1 Acidobacteriota bacterium
GTCGTGCAGATCGGCTACGAGGACATTCGGGCCAGTCGTTAAGATCGTGCAACTTTCAATGATCTCTCCATCCGGGCTCCTCCACTCATCCCACAGTCCAGCGAATGCAAAGACTTCACCCTCGCCAACCTCGAAGCAGTAAGGCTGCTTCACAGATCCGATTTTTCGCCACTCGTAAAATCCATCCGCTGGAATGAGGCAACGTTTGGTAAGGATCGAATCTCGAAATGCCGGTGTGGTTGTCACGGTCTCCGACCGCGCGTTGAGCGTCCGATTTCCGATGCTCATGTCCTTTGCCCAGGATGGAATCAATCCCCAACGCATGGTTGTGAAGTGGCGAATCTTTTTGCCTTGTTCCTTGCGGACGATTAGGACGGGCTGCGTTGGGGCAATGTTGTATCGCGGGCGCTCTTCAATTTCATCAGCCGTCGCCTGAAAACGATCAGCAAGATACTGCTTCGAGTGCGTCAGTCGGTATCGGTTACACACACATTCATTCTCACAGATTCCCAATTTCCGTCCAACTTCCGTCCAATTCAAGGGCAGGATAAACAGCGATAAGGCTCGTAAGCGACACCGAACGCGGCACTTAGAGTTTTATACCCCCCGGCTGTTAACCGAAGGGTTGCTAGTTCGAATCTAGCCCGGGGCGCCATTCTCGTCAATTAGTTGAGCGAAGACCAGAAGGCATTTTTGTAGCCCATGTAGCCCAGATAAGCGGAGGGAATGCACAGGGAATGCACAGGCAAATGCCGTCAATTCAACGGATTTGGTCTGGTCCAGGCTGGTTCGGGACCAGGAGGTCGAGGGAAATGTTTCAAAGAAAAATGTTTCACGTTCTGCAGAATTCTTTGGTTTTTTTCGGCTGTGCTTATGGACAACCACGTTCAAAGCATTCCCTAGCGAATACCAGTGAATTCGAGCTATCCTGAAGACGAAGTATGCAAGGTTAGCCACCGATCAGCAGCTATGACGCATACCCCCACTTCAAGGCGATCCATGAAGGGCGGAGCGATCATGGCAAGGGGGCGACTCAGCTCGCAAGGTGCACCGCGATGATTCTCGAGCTGTCTCTTGTGGGATTCCTGAGTCCTCTCGCGCGTAAGTTCGACATCTATCCCTGAGGATCAGGCGCGCGGACCGGACTCAAAAGGGGACGGAGGACTCCTTCACTCCAAACGAATCTGGCAGGGAGAAGCCAGAAGCTGGCGAATCCGCTCCGCGTCCAACCAGGGTCCGCTACAGGTCGTGCGCAGAAACTGAAGCAGACCGCGTAGCCCTCGACTCCGCACCAGACGGACTAGGCGGGCACTGTTTTGTACCAGCATGTTCAGCAGATGCGCAATCTGCATAAGAAAGTGGAAGCCGCGCATGGCTTCCCAGTTGTAGGAAAAACTGTGTTGATACTGATAGCCCTGCCGCTTCTCCACCAGAATACCTTCCTCGATGCCCCAACGATATCGGGCTCCTAAGTTGCAACGCTCATGCACGTTGTCTCGGTTCAGCGGTACGCTTGAAATCCAAGCATGGCGCGCCCTCTTCGACACCGCCGCGGGCGAATTCGCTGCGATCTCTTCCCAGATTTCTTCGCAGACCACCACATGGAGGATCTGTTTCTTGCGCCCCTGCTCGCCGTAGCGATACTCAATTTCGTTCACCCAGCAGAATCGCTGTTTGCGGTTCCCCCACTTTTGCTCCCGATGATTCTGGAGCTGTAATTTCCCTAACCCCTTCACCTCTTCCCACACCGAGGGGAGATCCTTGTCCTGCAGAACGATCATGAACTGCCAGTGGTAGCGGCGGCACAGCTCGAACACCGGACCCTCGGCATAGAGCCCGTCCAGCAAGAGCAAAACGGGCAGCCGCGGAAAGTGGCCTTTCAAACGCGCGGCCAATCGGTAGAAGGCCTTCAATTCGTAGTCCTGTTTATTCCGCTCCTGATCGCCGTTCTCATAGTTTAGGAATTCGCTTAACAGCGGGATGGTCATGCCATTGGCAAAGGCCAGCTTCGCTTCCAGCACATACACGTGGTATTGCAGCCGGGTCCCCGTCGCTTCCTCTTCCTGCTTGGTTTGCACCTGCCGCTCCAGACACTGCTCGGTCCACAGCCAGTCCCGCTTCAGCTTCCCGGTCCCATCGATAGCGATGGGATAACAGTGCGAAATCAGGTAGCGAGAGAATTTCTTGTTGCGGATGAGTTGTTCGATCAGCTCGAGCAGGCTCTCCTGGATCTGGTTCACTGCGATCCTGGCCAGCAGGCGGGCCAGCGTATCCTGATGCGGCAAGCTCTCCAGCTCGGGGAACAGCAGTCGCAGGTTCCCCCAGAACTGCGGCAGGCTCATCTCCCGGTTGGCTTCTCGTCGCGAGCTCATTTGGTACACGAACATCAAAATCCCGTACAACAACAGACAGGTCAGCTTGTGACGAATTAACACTGGATTTCGCGGATCGGGAATCTTGGCCAGTCGCTTCAACAGTCGGGGCAACACGCAGCGATAGACGCGGAGCTGTTCTTCCGTCGTTTCTTGTCGCGCTCGCTTTTCTTCTTCGACCGTCTCCCATTCACTTTTTCCATTCCCGATCGTGGCCTTCGGCTGAGGCTCAAGACCTTCGGCTGCCTGACGTTCGCGCAACTTGCGCCGGGCTTCTCGGCGGGCCTGCTTGTTACGCTTCAGCTCTTCTCTCCGTCGCTGCTGACGGTTGAGCTGCTCCATCGCTCCTCCCCTGTAGAAACGATCGAAAGTCCGCCACTAACGGATACACGTAGATCTCCCGCGGCACGGAGGGATGGCGACTGTGACGGCCCATCCGTCCTTCGCCTCGCGTCACCCCCAGGCGAATCCAGTTAGCGGCCTGGTAGCAAGTTCCCCGGTAACGTCCCACCTCCACGAAAGTCTCCAGCAACACCGGCGCATATCCGTAGCGCTGCTGCCAGTCGCCACGAATTCGCTCGGCAGCCAACGACAACGCTTTGCTGGCTAAATTTTTGATTCGCACCCAAGGGAATAAAAGGAAGCGCGTGTTCGCTACCACCCAGTTCACCCGTTGCGCCCGATCTTGTGCGCTCCATCCAATCCAGCGGTCCCGCTCCGCCAGGGCCCAAGCGGCCGCCGCAAACAGCAAACACCCCAGACGGCGCTCCCTTTTCCCCACCAAGAAGTAGCGCTGGTGCGCCCCAAATGGCCGCCGATATCCCAGCGGGTGATAGCGCGCCACATACTCACTCCACAGCCGGGTGTCGGACTTCCCCAAAACCAATTCCAACTGCAGCGGGGCCACATCGCGCACCGTGCCCGTCAGTTCTTCCTCGGGATCGGTGGCGCGGCCGGGAACAACTTCCACGTCCGGCCGCCGGATCGGTTGCCGCGCCGGCAGCTTGATCAATCCCAGAGCTTCTAACCTCCGCAGAGCGCTGACGCAGGATCTCTCCTTATAGCGACCGGTGGGCGTCACCCAATCAAGATGCTCGCAGATCGTATAGACCAGCTCGGTCCAGGGCAAACCGCACGCGTCGACGGTCTCCTGAATGTCTTGGATTTCTTGCACGGTGAACTCGCGTCCGGACAGAATCTTTGGCGGTCGGTTTCGGATCAGCATGCGGCAGCCCCCAAGCGCCCGCCATATCATCTCAAAACCGTTTTTGCCTGTCCACTACTTTTTTGCGATAAAAAATT
>QHYJ01000416.1 GCA_003223255.1 Acidobacteriota bacterium
CGCGACCTTACTGTGGAGAGTCGGTCACGGCGTTCGCGGTGACGACTATCAAGCCGAACTTGCCGGAGAAATTGTCGATGCGCTCGTACGCTCGCAACAGCCAGGCCAGATGAACGTTATCGCCTCCAACAATGAGCGCGTTGTGGAGGGATGGCTCGACGGTAGAGCCAGGTTTGCTGTTCCTGTGCGTGATTTCACAAACGACGGTTTCGCGCTGAAAGGTGGGCGCGTAGATGTTATTGAAGGCCACGCCGTCGCGGTGCTCGTCTACGAGCGTAACGGACGTCCAATTAATGTATTCATCTGGCCCACACGGGAACGGGACAGTCCACCGCGCACAGGTTCCTGGCAGAGCTTTCGATGGGTGGATTGGCGAAAAGGCAAAAAGGAATTCTGCGCCGTTTCTGACGTAGACCCTGCGGACCTTGAGCATCTCCACCAGCTGATCAATTCGTCCGCGTAGCAATATTGCTGGGCAACTCCTTTTCCAGATCGAATTCGAGCACAATCGTACGAACTGCAAACACAAATTCAAGAAGTCACGCATTCAGTTTGTCCTTCATCTTTAAGCGATGCCCTCCTCACAGTGGGAATAGAACATTGGTAACAGGGGTATTCGGAAATGAAGGCAATTGACATGCGGAAGGGATCAAAAATGTTGAGGACATCAATTGTAGTATGGATTGTGCTACTCCTACTGGCCCTAAATGTAGCCGCCTTCGTGACTCGCATCATTGAAAAATACAGACTGGCCGATCGCTTATCAAAACCCTTAGAAGGAACCGTCTCTGCCGTGCGAACCAGTCAGCCGACGGTATCGAGGCATCAACAGAGCCAGCCGACACACCGGTAGGGTTTGTCTGCTTTTACCTGAGCCGATGTTGGGGCACCCACGATCAGGGAACTGTACAACAGAAAGTTCGGAGAAATAGGGTGTCAGAGATGAATGCAGAAGGAGGTACGAGAATGGAGAAGCAGGCCAGAAAGCGTGGCAACAACTGGGTGATTGCGGTCGAAAGCAGAAACGAGCAACACCAGGAAATCATTCTGGCAACAATCGCCAAGCGTGCCTACCAGCTTTTCGAACGGCGTGGGTACGCGCATGGCTGTGATTTGGATGACTGGATGACTGGATGACTGCTGAAAAGGAACCTCTACAGAACGATTTTAATGGGAATACCTCCCAATTTGATTTGTTCATCGAGTCTCCGCGAGATCCGAAGGTGACCACAATTCTTAGCATGACAAGTCATAACATGATTGTTTTTCGCAGTCATGCTCGACACGCCGGAGAGGTCAGTGGTGGGCCAGATGTAGCATCTGTCCACCTCTTTCCAGAAGAAATTGACACACGTAAGACTAGTGTGAATGACGTGGATGGGCTCTTGCACGTGCAGGTTCCAAAGAAGAATCATAGAAATTCAACCTGACCTCAGAGCTTCTTATCAAGCATCTTCAAAGCTGGTCCAGCAGCCTCTCGTCCCGAGACCAATTCCATACCGATAGATAGACTCTCCGGAAACGAAAATATTCCATATGTTTTTCTCTGCGCAAAAGAGGAATAAAGCAGGAGGAAGTTCAGTTAGTGCGAACAGAGCATCGTGATTGTGATGCTCGTGGTTTGCGAAGCGCAGAAGACACAATTCACTGGAACCTCGTTGCTGCGCCAACTGAGGTGACCGGAACTCAGGGAGTCAAGCAAAGCGTCGAACTATCTTGAATGAATGCGAGGATCTCAAAGAATGAAAATAAGGGCAGCAATGGCAATAATTCTGTCGTGCTTTCTATCTGGCCTATTTGCAGTAGGCACCGTCGCGGATGAGATCGGCTTCTTGTCTCCGATTGTGGGCTCGAATCCTGGCGTCACCATCGCCGGCGTGAAGAGCGGAGGCGCGCCATGGGTGGTCAGCCATGGGTTCGCAGTCTTGAACGACGAAGGGCATCTGCGCGTGGACTTACGCGGCCTTATCTTGCCGAGTTTGGGAACACCCGGGCCAGTCACAGCAATTGCCGCGAGCGTTGTTTGCGGAGACGCAGTGGCTGCGACGACTGATTCCGTACTAGTCAGTGTGGATGGCAACGCCGAGATCCATGCAAAACTGCAGCTCCCGTCTCCGTGCCTTGGTACGATCGTGCTGATTCGTGCAGCAGCTTTCAACGGCACTCCGCTTCCGGCTCCAGGGCCATGGATCGCGGCCGCTGGACTCGTCAAGGACGACGATTCCAATCACGCCAATTAGAATCGGGGCCCGCTATCTACCTGTCTTACGACGTGCACTGCCACAGTTGTATTCAGAAACGAAAGGAAACCACTGATGTCAAGAATCTTGATTGTGTTCGCTCTGCTGTGTGCCGGTCTTTCGATTTTGACATTTGGTTCTTATGCTTCGCCTAATGATGAGCATCAAGGTGCAAACGACTCCTCTGTTCAGCAGGTGAACCTCGTTGTTCAGTGGAATAGAACACTCCTTGCGATCGTCCGGACGCCTGGAGCGCAGCCAGCCACGGTGCATCCGACGCGGAGCTTTGCGATCCTGCATGCAGCGATCTATGACGCGGTGAATGCCATTGACAGGACACACCGGCCATACCTGGTCCGCCTTTCCGGCGTGCCGCGAGATGCTTCGGAGGAAGCGGCAGCAGCCGCGGCGGCGCATCAAGTTCTGGTGGCGCTGTATCCGGCGTTTCAGGCCACACTCGATGCCGCACTACGACAATCTCTGGCACAAATTCCGGATGGCAACGACAAGGTGGAAGGGATCCGCGTAGGACAGACGGTGGCAGATCGAATCCTGGCCCTGCGGAGCAACGACGGCTCGAATGCCAAGCCGATTCCGTATGTTTTCGGAACGGCGCCGGGAGATTACCAATCGACGCCTCCGAATTTTCCGCCCCAGCCGCAGTTCACAAATTGGTCTCACGTGACCCCTTTCGCGCTGGAGCGCGCGAGCCAGTTCCGCCCCGGCCCTCCCCCGGCGCTGGCCAGCGATTCGTACGGCGATGCTTTCAACCAAATCAAATCCCTGGGGATCGTGAATAGCACAACGGCCACAGCCGATGAGGCATTGACAGGGCGGTTTTGGAACGGGGCCATACAAAACTATTGGAACGAGATTTCGCAGACGTTCTCGCAAGCGCACGGTTTGACGACGGCGCAAAGCGCCCGATTGTTCGCGCTTCTCAATCTGAGCCTTGCCGATGACGTGATCGCTTTTTACGATGCCAAATACACCTACAATTTCTGGCGGCCAGTGACCGCGATTCGGGCAGCGGATCCCGGCATCAACCCTGAAACCGTGGCGGATCCGCATTGGCTTCCGGAAGTCTGCAAGACTGCTCCCGACTCATCCTATCCGGGCGCTCACGCGGTGATCAGCGCTTCCGGAGCAGAGGTGCTGATTTCCTTTTTCGAGCGAGACCATGCCGAGTTCAGCGTGACTTCCGAGGTTCTCCCTGGAGTAGAACGATCATTCACAAGCATCAGCGCGGCCGCCGAAGAAGCAACGTTAAGTCGGATCTTCGGGGGACAGCATTTCCGGTTTGACCTGACGACCGGACAACGGCTGGGTCGCGATGTAGCAGACTTTGTCCTGGATAACTTTTTGACTCCCGCCCACGGGAAAGATGAATCCGACGACAAATGATCGGCTGCGGTGACGAAGCGCTACTGATGACCGCGTTCATAGTCATCAAAGATTGTCGCTTGTTTCAGAGATTTAACCTTCCTGAGAGACGGAGCTTGAAACGCGGATTAAGGTCAAGTCAGTTCAGCGAAACGTGTAATGCAAACGGAACAAACCGGCGTGCATTCTTGACAAACGGAATGGTGGCAGCGGGGGCCGCAACGATAGGCGCGACGCTTTTGCCAGGTACGTCGATGGCCTCCGGCAGAGAGGAGGAAGACCATGCGCCAATCACAAAGGGCGACATCGCAATTCTGACGTTTCTGAGCGCTCTGGAGCAAGTCGAGGCCGATCTGTGGATCCAGTATGCGGAACTTGGCGGAGCCACGAATCAAGGGCTCTCGACGATCGACCTGGAACTCAACGGCAAGAAAATCGCCACCGGTCTGGCTCCAAATTACATTACAGCTCTCGAGGTCCTCGATGGCGACATGCAGCAGTACATCGCGGACAACACCGACGACGAAATTAGCCACCACCGGTTTCTCAATAATTACCTGGCGTCGAAGGGCGCCAAGCCCATCGACCTGAGCGAATTCGCCACTCTGCCACCTAGCAAAGTCAGCGGAGTCTCTCAGACAGGGCGGCTGACCAACTTGAAGCAGCTCACCGTCGACACGACGTGGTGGATGCGCTATCGCAGCACGATAGCAAATCCTGATTTCGGAGGCACGTTCGAGAACGCGGTTCCGGCTCTCGCAAAGGGGCAGCATCCCGCTATCCCTGTGGACGATGGCGACTTGATCCTGAACAGCGACGGCAGCATCCCCAACCACCTGCAGGCCATTGCCAACACTGCGGGCTTCCACTTTGCATTCATCGAGCAAGGCGGCAGTAGCCTCTACCCAGCGTTAGCTCAGAAAGTGACCAATTTAGAGGTCTTGCGGGTTCTGTTGAGTATCGGCGGATCCGAGATAATGCACTTCCAAACGTGGCACGACAAGGCCGGCAATGCTACGAATATCACCGACGGTGATCTTTCGTTTCCGAACCTGAATAGCGGAGTCGACCCGAATCCAAGCGGCACCAGTGTCAACCCTGCTGACGACTTCCAAACCAACCTGATCATGCCGGAGCCAACGTTGTTCCTGAATGCGAAGCTGGGCCCCGTCTCCATAATTCGCCCGACGTCTACGGCGCAGGGTGGCGCAGTGGCCTCCGTCGTCAGCTTCGTTGATGATGGGCTATTCCTCGACCCAGCTACAAACAAGAACACCGGGATCGTGGACGTGCTCATGCGTCTCGCAGAGGAAGCAGACGAGGCACGACGCAGGTTTTAATATCGGAAATTAATTACCCGCACGACTGAGAGGATCAATGAAGAAGATTGCGAAGCGTTTTCTGCTATCCATCGTTCCCAAGTCCCTGCTGGGCCTCGCAATATTTCTTTCGCTGTCCGGGGCGGTTCGCGCCCAAGTCCAATCCGCGCAGGTTATCGAAGTCACGGCAAAGAAGTATGAGTATTCGAACTCACCAGTTCACGTGAAGATCGGGACCAAAGTTCAACTCAAGGTCACAGCCACCGACCACGATCATGGTTTCAAGATTTCGGCTGTTCCAGATGCCGCCCCAGCGAATGGCGCCAATGGGCTAATTTTCATTTCGGCACATGATTGTTGGCAGCTCAAGAAGGGAGAAACGACCACGATTGAGTTCTTGGCCCAAACGCCAGGCACTTATACGTTTAAGTGTTGCCATACCTGCGGTCTCGGACACAAAGGCATGAAGGGTCAAATTATTGTCGAGCCATAGAGCGAGTGCGGTTCGCCGACCGCTCCTTCGCTGACGTACTACGCACCCAGTCTCTAAACGGATGGTAACAGTGCATTCCGGGATGGCAACAAATGCTTGAGTACGCCGAAATCATCTGGGTGAGTCGTGGAATAGAACAAAAGAAAGTTCAGTCATCACTATTGGAACAAGGCCATTGGTTATGATTTCGAGTTTAACCAAATAGAGACAGAAGGGAACACTATGCTTTCACGTTGGATATTACGGTTCGCTGCAATTACGACACTTTGCTTGGCCGTGTGCGCCACTGCGTCCGCTCAGTATGGTGGAGGCGGAGGAACAGGTGGATCCGGAGGGACCGGCGGTGCCGGTGGATATACAGCGCCTCCGGGGGGATATAGTTCTGGCAAAGCAATTGGAATTGGGGTTGCCGCCGCGGCTGGCGCTGCCGTTGGCATTGTCCTTCTTGTCCGACACCATCATCAATCCGCAGAGAAAATGCAGACCTACGTCACCGGCTGCACTCAGTCCGTTGAGGACGGAATCAATCTAACGAACGAGAAGGACAACCAAACCTACTCGATGATGTCCGGTAGCAACTCTCTTAAGGCAGGCGAGCGAATGACCCTTAAGGGGGTTGTAGTGGCGACTGACGGACCTGGAAATCCAAAGTTTCAAATACAAAGCTTGATCAAGGACTACGGGACTTGCGGGACAGCTTCGGCATCTGGACTGGGCGTCTCCGAGCTCAAGATCCCTAAACTGAACTATTAATTTCCGGCGGACTAACGCAGACCGCAAGACAATCTTGAGCGTTGCCAGCGGCAGGCTTCCTCGTTCTCGTCATCAAATTCCCTGGCTCAACGCGGGAGGCCGATGCGGCGCAAAAGGTCTTGAAAGCGCGGGTCGGAGCGGAGGGGATCGAAGCCAGGACGCAGGAGGACACCTGGATTAAATCGTTCTTCAAAGCCTTTTTCGAGCCAATTCATGGCTTGGTCCGTATCACCGAGAGCTGCATAGATCACAGCAATCTCCGAACCATGTGAGTAAATAGAGTTTGATCGCTTCTTCAAAGCACTCAATAGCTTTATTGCTTCGCTCCTCTTGCCGGATGCGGCGTAAGCGCGACCAAGATTAGCCATGACCGTCGGGCTTTCTCCGGAAAGCTGCGCCGCTTCTTGTAGTTCTGCGAGCGCTTCGTCGTTCATGTGTTTCTGGAGGTAGGCCTGCGCGAGTTGATTGTGCGCGAGAGCAAAATTAGGATCCATTTCAATCGTTTTGCGGCTCTGTCGTATCGATTCCTCGTAAGAATGCGCAAGCACAAGAAGTTCCGCCAAATCGGCGTTGATGATGAGAGATAGCGGATCCAGGCTTTCCGCTTTTCTCATTTCCGCGATCGCATCATCATACTGGGCCAAAAGACTCAAGTGCCAAGCGTACCAGTGATGCGCGGTTGCGTAGCTTGGATTCAGTTCAATGGCACGCCGGAATTCCTTTCCTGCAGAGTCGAAATCCCAGTCGAAACCGTCCAAGCAGAATGCAAGCGAGTTGTGGGCTTCGCCGAGCGCGCTATCCAATTCCAGAGCTTTGGTGGCGGCGGCCTTGGCTTTTGGGAGTGCCTCCTTGGGGGTCATCACCGCATACTGCCAGTCTCCCAACAAAGAATAAGTGTCGGCTAAACCAGAATAAGCTTGGGCATATTTCGGGTCCTCGTCGATAGCCTGATTAAAATAAGCCAGAGCGACTTTCAAACCATCTGCCGTTCGTTTGTTCCAGAAGTAGCGCCCTTTGAGAAAGGACTCATAAGCTTGCGGATTAACAACCTTGACGTTTTTCAGGGCGGCTTGTTCTTGTGGATTCAGGTTGATCCGAATCTGATCTGCGATGGCTCGTGCCACCTGGTTCTGGAGTGCAAGAGTATCCCGCAATTCACCCTGATAGCTCTGGGACCATAAGTGCTTGTCCGTGGAGGCTTCTATCAACTGCGCCGTGATGCGGACCTGGTCGCCGGAACGGAGCACGGTGCCTTCGACCACCGCGTCCACATTTAGTTCGCGAGCAATCTGCGGCAGAGGCTTGCGCGCACGCTTGTAGGCCATCACTGAGGTCCGCGAGATCACGCGCAACGCGCTGATCTGTCCGAGATCCGAAATCAACTCGTCGGTCATCCCATCAGCGAAGTAATCCTGAGACGCATCGCTCGAGAGGCTTTCGAGCGGGAGGACGGCCAAGGAGCGAATGACAAGTGACGGGCGTTTCCAGGAATGAAGGTTCCATCCGGCAAGAGAAGCCACCAGTAGAAGGAGCACCAAGGCTGGTGCCTTCCACGCAAACGACGAAAAAAGATGTTTGAGCATTGCGGGTTTGCCAGCAAGGTCCAGACGATCACGAGCTTCTGCCACGGGATGAGGCTCAGTTGCTAGGTCCTGGCTGCGAACAGGGGCTGAATCGGCAACTTTGACCTCCGCGAGGAAGCGGTATCCGCGACGAGCAACGGTTTCCACAAAGCGGGGACTTTCGGCGGAGTCGCCGAGGGCCTCGCGAATTTTGCTGATCGCTTTGTTGAGTCCATGGTCGAAATCCACGAAAGTCTCTGCCGGCCAGAGTTTTTTCTGAAGTTCCTCGCGGGTTACGACCTCGCCGGGGTGCTCGACCAACATCGCCAGGAGTTGGAAGGGCTGCTCCTGCAAACGGACTCGCAGGCCGTGCTTCCGCAATTCGCCGGCGCGAAGATCAAGTTCGAAAACCCCAAAACAGAGCCGCACGTGGATGTGAAGATCT
>QHYJ01000122.1 GCA_003223255.1 Acidobacteriota bacterium
TCCCATGCTCGGAGTAGGCTTCGCTCAGACCCTCAGTATTTCAGCGCCCTGCATTCCGTCCATCGCTCCGACAAATTGCACCCAGGCAATCAAATCCGACGCGGGAGCTTCGGTCTTTCGCGTCGGCGTCGACGGTTCGATTCCGACTCCGGCTCCGCTTGGCAAGCAGCAGATACCGGTGGTTCCGCAAGGCTTTCTGGCAGAATTTCTGAGCTTCGCGGATGACCCCGACTTCAAGGTTGGCCGTAACCAGATGGTGGACTTTACGATCCAGCGTGAGATGCGCGGCAACATGTTACTGGAAGTAGGGTTTATCGGGCGCTATGCGCGCGACCTGCTCAACAATGTCAACTTCAATTCCTCTCCGATCATGTTCAAAGACAAAGTGTCCGGTCAGACTTTCGCCCAAGCTTATGATGCGATGTCCGCCCAAGTTCGGGCAGGCATCACGCCATTTATTAAGGGAAATCCGAATCCAGCTTTTCAGGTCCAACAGTGGTTTGAAAACCTGCTTCCCGGATTT
>QHYJ01000123.1:0-2115 GCA_003223255.1 Acidobacteriota bacterium
TGCGTGCGTCGCCACGAGCCTTGCTGGAGATTTCACGTCCTTCAATGTGTCTGATCTCTTTTTGAACATGGATGCTTTCCGCCTGTTCGCTCTAGGTGCGCCGACATTCAACAACCTGAATATTCTCGACATGTTCATGCGTACGCATCGCGATTTCTCGAACTATAACGCCGCCTTTCTCGCGTTGCACAACCGGGGCTGGCACGGTATGCAGTTTGACCTCAACTATACATATTCTAAATCCCTAGATCAGATTGGAACGGTGCAAAACTCGGCGAGCTACTTTGCGTCGAGCTTTAACCCCGCTTATGAGTACGGCCCGTCGTTCTTTGATCGCCCCCACATCTTCAACGGCACCTATAACTATGATCTGCCCTTCGGGCATGGGCACCTTTTGGGGAGTTCCTCCCACGAATGGTTCAACAAGGTCATCGGCGGTTGGTATACGGCGGGAGTGGTTCGTATTGCCAGCGGCCAACCGCTCACGGTCATAGAAGGCCTATCGGGAAGTTCTTTGGGCGGCGGACTCATCTTCGGCGTCGCCCAGGGAGCCATCCCAACAGTGAATCCCGGCTCCCTCGGCGGAGGCGTGCATGAAAATGTCTGCAGCTCTGGCGGTGTTGGCTCGACCGGCGACGGACCAAATTGCGGCTCCGGCGACATCGGCACGGGGATCAACTATTTTGCCGACGCGGGTGCGGCTATCAAGGACTTTCGTCCCATCCTCCTGGCCTCGGATGGCAGAACGGGCAGGAGCCGGCCAATGCGCGGCTTCGGCATACGAAGCTTCGACATGCGCATCGGAAAAGAGACGAAATTCCGTGAGAAGTACGGCTTCGAAATCTCGGCCGATATGTTCAACGCCTTCAACCATCCGATCTTCCTGAATCCGAATCTTGACCTGACAAATCTCCCGACGTTTGGAGTCGTTTCGTCTACGCTTATCCCAGCCAACCGAACCTCCAGCAGCCGCTGGATTCAGCTTGGCTTGCGCATTGATTTCTAGCTTTTAGATCTGCAAAAGGAAAAAGCCGAGGGGAGAGCGCAAGCTCTCCCCTTTTTTGCTGCTTGCGAGAACTTTGCTTTGCTGCTCGAGAGACGCTTCATTCGAAGTTCACCCCCGGTTTTCGAATGGTTCTCGAGACTCTTCCGAGGCAGGCAACCTGCGTGTTGGGAGCGAAGGTTTGCCCGTTGCCCGCCCTACGCTTTCGCGAGGGCCTTTCGCGTCGCGGACGTAGGTCTGGGAAGGCGGGCGCGCATGCGATCCAAAAAACAGAGCGCCCCGGCGGGAGGGTTCGCCGGGACGCTCATCGGGGGATTGAGGAATTTGAGGGCTCTAGCTGCTAGGGAGAGTCCTTAATAATGCGCAACGCTCAGGTTGTGTGCGCCCGCGACGAACGACAGGCTCGCTCCAGCCGTCTGCGGAACCCACCACAACTTGCGGACCCACGGATTCTGGCTGACCATCATGCGCTTGCCCAGGTAATCCATGAACGCCGGACTCGCCTGCGTGGCAACATAAATCGCATTGGAATTGGCAAACGGCTTCATAAACGGATCGGCTTCCCGTCCGTATCCGCTGGATACCGCCTGGCGCGTGGTCCACGCGTCGAACCCAGCTCCGGCATGTGCCACGACCATCAGCCCGTACCACATCTTTCTTTGCCGGGGCGTCTCGCCGGGCCGCCGCGCTACCGGTCTCACCGGCTCAAAGGGCTGAGCCGCGGAGCGCAGCGCCGCCGACGCGACTTCCGGTTTTGCTTTTGGTTCGGGCGTAGAAGGCAAGGCCGCTGCGGCCGTGGTATCTTTGAAAGCGTTGTCGAACACTGTTGCGGTGAGGATTTGCCGGTCGACATTTCCATTCGACGCGCCGGCTAGCTTCGCCGCGTCGGCGGCCTGCGGAAAAGCACAGGCCAAAATCAGTGTTGCGAGGACCATTGCCACCTCAGTCTTACCAGTGGGACTTGCAAGTCCATCCCCACTCGCAATGGCCCCACTCTACCGGCCGAAAGCGCAGCGAACACTGGTCCGTTGGTCACACTTTGCCTAGTACAACCCCCTGGAACCTTCGTTTACGACTTATGAACCGCCAGTACTATTCCGTTTTTGTGAAAG
>QHYJ01000123.1:2225-4163 GCA_003223255.1 Acidobacteriota bacterium
CTCACGCGATTCGCGTCGAACGCAACTCTGCTATAATTCGCGGCGTTGACTCCGACGCTCGTCGGAGCCACGCCCAAACGATGCCTGGCAACGACTCCTCGGCCGCCAAGCGCGCGCTGGTTCCCCAGCGCAGCCCTCAGCCTCCCCGTTTCATCGCTATCGAAGGCCCGCTGCGCGTCGGCAAAAGCACGCTTGCCCGCATCCTCGCCGAACGTCTGCACGCGCGCCGCATCTATGATTGCGAAGACAATCCCTTCCTTCCCGATTTCTACAAGGCCAAGCCCGGCGCCGCCTTCCGCACGCAGATGTACTTCCTCATGGAGCGCCAAAAGCGTCTTCGCGAAGGCTTGGCCGTCGAAGCTCCCGGCCTCCTCCTCTCCGACTTTCTCCTGGAAAAGGACCGCATCTTCGCCAATCTCAATCTCGACGACCAGGAGCTCAAGCTCTACGAGCGCTACTACGAACTGCTTTCCGCCGATCTTCCTGCACCGGACCTCGTGATTTACCTGCAAGCCAAACCGGAAGTGTTGCGTGCGCGCATCGCCAAGAAAGCTTCGCGCGAAGAGTCGCGAATCTCGCTCGAATACATCGAGGAAGTCGCGCGCGCCTACGAACATTTCTTTTTCCGCTACTCCGCTTCGGACCTCCTGGTGATCAACACTTCGGAGATTGATTTCGTGGAACGCAGCGACGACTTGCAGCAGCTTCTGGGCCGCCTCCAGGATCCCGTCAAAGGCACGCAGTACTTCCTTCCTCTCGGCGCCTCGGAGTGAACATATTCTCCTGCGTCTTTGTGGTTCGCCACCTTCTCCTCCTCGTCGCGCGTCTTCAACGCCGGAGGCATGCCTCAATTCCTGAGGTTCTTGTGTAGCGCCGGGCTTCAGCCCAGCATCCTCGCTTTCTGCTGCAATCGGGAATGCAGGCGCTGTCACTCGCCCGTCGTCTGGTATTCCAACACTTCTTCGGCTTCCCGTTCAGCCGCGCGGGCGCTTGATTAAGCAGCTTCAGGTCTCGCGCATGAATGCTGGCCCGCCGTCGGTCCTTGAGGTACCTGCGAAGCACACGTTCGATGAAAGCAGAGCGCGACTGCTTCGATCCCGCCAGCCGGTCCACCGTGGTCAACAGATCCCTTGACAGTGTGATAGAAGTCTTGTCGTATTTATGGTTGGCGGAACGATTCCAGTTCGAGTCGGTGTGCCGAAAGCGGATTCACCGTGAGTTTCAGAGCTTCGGTCCTCCACCACTCTGACCGTTCACGCGGTGCTTCAGAGCATTGCAGAAGTGTCTCGTGACGGGGCCCGGTCTATGCCCCACCCGCCCGTCCGAAAATCCTAAGACCAGGATGCCGCCCTAACGGGATGGCGCTACATAAAAACCTAACCGGCCATCCTAAAGGATTTGACAACCGGCCCCTTCCCGAATACCTTGCCCAGCCATGCGTTCGCGAACAAAGGCAAAGCGGAGATTAACCTTTCGACTATGCTCAGGGCAGGCAGTCGACAACGCACCGTCGACAGTATCAGCTAAGAACCCCGCACGGGGAACCCCGCTCTCATGAAAAGCAAACTCCTGCTGGTGGCAGTCGTTTCCGCAACGATAGCGATTCTTGTTTCCCTTTTCGTGGGCACGCAGATTCTGCCGGTTCCTACACTTGCCGCCACGGTTCTGCGATGGCTCGCTATCGCACTGATCGCGGCTTATGCAACTTCCCGGCGTTCGCTGACCGCGTGGATTTTGGCGGGTCTCCTTGCCGGTGCCGAATTCGGCCACGACGCCCCGGCCGTAGCCGCAAAACTCCAGCTTCTCGGCACCATCTTCCTGCGTCTAATTCGCGTCATCATCGCCCCGCTGCTTTTCGCGGTACTGGTGGTGGGAATTGCCGGTCATCCGGACCTGAAGAAAGTCGGCCGCCTCGGTATCAAGTCGCTGGTCTACTTT
>QHYJ01000123.1:4169-33066 GCA_003223255.1 Acidobacteriota bacterium
AAAGCGTGCACTTGCCGGCTTCCACGACCGGCGAAACGCTCAACATGTCGCCACATTCCGCCGCTCAGATCATCACCGACGTTTTTCCGGAAAACATTGCCAAGTCCGTCGCCGAAGGACAGGTGCTGCAAATCGTGGTCTTCAGCATCCTTTTTGCTTTTGCGCTCGGCCTGGTTCCCGAGCCCAAGCGCCGTCCCATGCTGGCCTTCGCCGAAAGCCTTTCGGAGACCATGTTCAAGTTCACCAACATCGTCATGTACGCAGCTCCGCTCGGCGTCTTTGGCGCGGTCGCCTATACCGTCGGGCATATGGGCCTGACCGTTCTTCTGCCTCTTTTAAAGCTGCTCGCCACCATGTATATCGCGCTGGTCTTCTTTATTCTTTTTGTTCTTGTGCCGATTTTGCTTTTGGCGCGGATTCCTCTGAAGCCCTTCGTTCAGGTCGCGCTCGAGCCGGTCACGCTAGGCTTCGCGACGGCCAGTTCGGAAGCCACTTTGCCCATCGCCATGGAGAAACTGGAGGGCTTTGGCGTCCCTCGGCAGATCGTCGCCTTTGTGCTGCCCACCGGCTACAGCTTCAACATGGTCGGCGCAAGCCTGTACCAATCCCTTGGCCTAATTTTCGTCGCTCAGGCCGCAGGGATGCATCTTTCCTTCGGCCAGCAAGCGGTGATGATTCTGACGCTTCTGCTGAGCAGCAAAGGAACGGCGGGCGTGGCGCGCGCTTCCTTTCTCATCGTCTTTGCCGCGGCCACGTCCTTCCACCTGCCGATGGAGCCGCTTTTCTTACTGTTTGCGATCGATCAGCTCATGGACATGGGCCGCACCGCCGTCACGGTGCTCGGAAATTGCGTCGCCTGCGTGGTGATTGCGCGCTGGGAACGTGAGCTGCCTTCGCCCGGTTACGCTGCGACGGAGGTCGGGAGCTAAGTTCGATGGAAAGGAATGCGAACGCGGAATGAGTCGGTCGTGGGGCTGCTGTCCGAGCCCCACGGCTCTACTCGAAGGTTCCTGCTACTTGGCTTGCAGCGATACGAGATAATCGTTCAGATTCCGGATGCGCTGCGGCACGGCGATGTCATGAGTGGGATCCAGCGACTTGAACAGCGGCCCCCAGATGGGCATGTCCGAAGAGCCGTAGGCCGCCACTTCCGTGCCGCTCCGCAGAAGCGTGGCCACGCGATCCCTTGGGAATTTTCCATCTTGGCTCCGCTTGGCCAATGTGGTTAGGTCGGGCGGAGGTGTTTTCAGCGCGGCCGCCTCCGGGCCTGTACCTTTCGCGTCCGCTCCATGGCACGCAGCGCAATACTCCGTGTACGTCTCTTTCCCGGAAACCGAGGAAGTCTGTTTCATAAAGGTTTTCTTGATGATGGGCTTCTCTTGCGCCCCCGCAATACACGGCATCGCCACTAGTGCATTGGGGCAGGCGTACCCCCCGCAGTGCCAACTCCCCGGAATTGCGTCTTTTGTCCAGTTTCTGGCTAAACCGCGCCGCCATAGACTGCCGTCATCCTCGAAGGATTGCCGGTGTCGCGCCCGGGCTTTTTCTTGGCCTACCGGATCGCGGACGGCAAGGAGTGTGTCCTCGATGAAATTCCTCGTGTCGGTCATCCTGGTTCTGATGTTGATTCTTTCGCGGCCCCCGGCAATCTGCTCCTAGAAGTAAAGGTGGCAGGCCTCTTTTCCCTCTGTGCGGACTTCTGTTCTCAGCGCGTTTTCGCAGCGCCTGCAGGTGTGGAGGGCGCTCGCAGGTAAGTGTCAAAGAACTGGTCCACGCGATGCCACGCATCGCGCAGCACATGCTCCCGGCTGAAGTAATGAAATTCTCCAGGGTAGATCATGAACGAAACCAAGTCGCCCTTGTGTTTCTTCAGCGCCTCATCGATGAGCCAGACGGACTCGAGGAACGGCACGTTCACATCCGCAGTGCCGTGTAAGACCAGCAGCGGCCGCTCCAGCCGGTCAATGCGCGAAATAGGCGAAGCATTCTTGTAAACGTCCGGGTGCTCTTCAGGCGTTCCAATGCGGCTCGCGGTCCAATCGCCGTGGTACGGATCGGAGTAATACATGAAGTAATCCACCACGCCAGCCACATCCACCCCGGCACGGAAAAGTTTCGGCTGGTCCGTCATCGCGATTAGCGTGAAAAAGCCACCATAGCTTAAGCCCCAGACGCCGATGCGATTCGCGTCGACGTAGGGCAGCGACTTCAGATAATTTCCGCCCATCCAGGCGTCCTTCGCGTCTTTTCCGCCCACGTCCATGTACACGCCGGTGCGCCAATCGCGGCCATAGCCGATGCTTCCGCGATAATCAGGCGCAAGCACCACGTAGCCCTTCTGCAGAAAATACTGATGAATGCTGTAGTAGACGGCATAGTTTCGCTGCACGTGCCAGCCGTCGTAGTTCTGGTTCACGCCATCGCCGTGAATCCACAAGATCGCCGGATGCTTTTTGGTGCGATCGAGATTCTTGGGCACAAAAAGCCAGGCCGGCACCTGCTGCCCGTCCGGTCCTGGATAATGCACGAACTCCGGTTCGACAAATCGCGTGCGATCCATTTCGAGCGGCATGGAGTCCGTCAGCCGGACTGGCTGTGCAGCCTCGCGTGTGGCGATGCTGTACAGATCGGCGCTGTTGTGCGTGTCGGTGTGCTGGTAGACCAGCCGGCCGTCGCCTTCCGACCAGTGCGGCTCGATGTTCGTTCCCGTTCCCGGCGTGATGTAGGCAATCCTCGCTTGTGCGGGATCGTCGCCGATGGTGGCGATGCCAATCCGGCGGTCGCCGGGGTGATCTTCCACGTTGGCATCAAACGCGATGCGCGTGCTGTCGTGCGACCACGCCGGACGCCACGCTTCAAAGCGGCCCTTGGTGATCTGCACTGCATTGCCTCCGGTAGAGGGAATTACGTAAAGATGATCCCAGCCGTCCTGGTCGCTGAGGAACGCGATCCACTTGCCGTTAGGGGAAGGCCAGGGCTGCGCTCCCGCTTCGCCCCAGTCGGGAATGCTCCAGAATTTTTCTTCATCCACTTCATGCATGGTTTTTACGGAGCCGGTGGTCGCATCCGCAACGTAGATGAAATATTTTTTGAAGTCCCTCGACTGGCCGTCAAAAACAAGACGATTGGCGTCGATCCAGGCCAATCCCCCGTACTCGCCGGGCGTGCTGATGGCCACAGGTTTTCCGCCGCTCAGTTTCAGCGCATACATTTGCCCAGGCACGTACTCTGAGACGCGATAAATAATCTTCGCGCCGGAGTACGCCGGGGATTCATCGTGATGAATAATCTTTGAGCCAGCGGTATACGCGACAGATTTTCCGTCCGGCGACCACACGATGCCGCGAATACTCAGGTCATCATGCGCGATGGTCGATTCCGTTCCATCGGAGAGCCAGCGGACGATGAGATCGCTTCCTTTCCGCGCGCTTTGCTCTTCGCCGCGATTTTCGCGCACGAACGCGACGCGCTTGGCGTCGGGCGACGGCACGAATCCACTGCCGCGATCCGGCTTGCTCCACGCAGGCTTGGCCTCGCCCCCCGCCGCGGGAACCTTCCACAAATCTCCTTCGTGCACGAAGTAAACGCTTTCTCGGTCTTCGCTCCAAAATGCGCCGGCCACTCCGCCTTCAGGAAACGAGGTGAGCGCGATCGGCGCACCGCTGCCGTCCGCGTTCCTCACGTATAAATTCTTGATGTCCGCGCGGTCCCAGGTAAACAGCACATGCTTGTTGTCCGGCGACCACACCGGATCCGAGGGATGCTTGATTTCGATCAGTTGCTCAATCGTAAGAGCAGACTTCCGGCTCGCAGTCTGCGCGAGCACATAGCCGGCGCATCCCAAGGCCGCAGCGATGGCAATGGTCGCCCCCAACACACGCTTTCCAAGGCACATAGCGCCTCCAAATCTACCGAAGTTTCCGTGTAACGAGTTCTTTGGAACGGAGTCTATGCGAAAAGTCGAATGCCTGTCACGCAAGGAATCGGCAGGTGAGCGTGTTCTTTCGCCCAACCCGCCGTTTAGACGGACCGAGTTGAGGCCCATGCCGCTATAGGTCCGCGCTAGAAGGTAAAGCGCAGACCAAACCGCGTCACAAACGGATTGATGGCCAGTGCGGGCTTCAAGTAGAAGCCGCCGCCCGGAGGGGTGTACTGCGTCACTTCCCACGGAAGATAAATTCCCGCGAGAGGCGCAGGTTCAGTTGGTTCACACTGGGCAGTCGCTGGATTCCCGCCGGTTGAAGAATGACGGTCTCTCCAACGGGAGTGCCCTGTCCGTTCGGGATGCTGAAAGTCTCCGTTGGCTGAATGGGAAAACCCGTATAGTGCTGGAAGTTCACACTGGTACCGAATTTCCCGGGAAGCTCGTAGGTGCTGTCCACTTTGAAAACGTAGGTGGAATCCAAATTGAGGTAGTTGTTGTTCCTGTTGATGTCATTGTTGGGGTCGGTGAAATTGTCCCCGGTGGCCTCGTCAGAGAAACCCCGGCCAAAGACGCCTTTTTGGCGCTGAATGGTAAATCCTCCGAGAATCTGCCACTTATGAGACAGGCGCTTGACGGCGGTGAACTCAGCCGCGCCGTACGAGTTGTTGTCCAGTTGGGGAACGTTCGTCACCAAGTTGTTGAAAAGCCCATATTTTGATGGATTCGCTGGCTGAAAACTGTAGAGCGTCATTGGCTGGTTCGTTAGGGGATTGATGATCGGACTGCCGTTCAGCGTGGTGATAGGCACGTAATCCGATTTCGAAACCGCTGCGTTTTCGGTTCCGTACAGATTCTTTTTTGTCCGGTAGTAGTAGGTGGCTCCAACGCGGAGGTCGCGCCACAATTGTTTTTCGTACCCCGCACTGATTTCTTCTGAATAGGGACGGCTCATGCTGGAATTGATTTGCGCTCCGCCCGATGAGGCAACCGGTGTGGCATTCGCCGGAAGCCATTCGCTGAGTTGCGGGATTTTATCGCCGTTTGTGTCGGTCCATGGGAAAGTCAGCGTGATCAAGCCATTTGGGTTCGCCGTCTCGGCAAGCCCTGTGCCTTGCATGATGTAGTACATGCCATAGCCAAAGCGAACGACGGAGTTACCCTTCCCCGTCGGGTCGAATACCACGCCGATCCGCGGCGAAACGGTGTTCCAGTCCGCGAGGTTTCCGGACGCTGGGAACCTAAAACCTGCCTTGAAGAGCTGAGGGAAGGTCAGGCTGGAGTTCGTTGTTTGCCCGGGATAGTAAGTCGTGAAGCGGTCGTAGCGCATCCCCAGGTTCAGCGTGAGGCGGGGCTTCGGAGTCCAGGTATCTTGCAGGTAAAAACTCGTGTCTCGGAAATAGTTCTTCTGCGTAGTCGGCGTATTGTAGGCCACCACTTGGAAGGGTTGGGAAAAGACAGGTTGCGGCGGGTTCGCGGTGGGGTTGCTATTGAAGATGGCGTTGATCCCGCCGTTTACCTTATAGATGTACGAGTTGTAGTTATCCCCCCACTCGAACCCAAACTGGAAATTGTGGTTTCCGGCCCAGTTGGGCTTGTACCATGAACCGCTGGCGGACCATTTCAGAACCCAAGCTGGGTTTTGAAATTCAAAGGGTGCCGCACCACTCTCTTGTGAGTATCCAATGTCTTGCAGGTTCAGGCCGGTGGAGTTGGCCTGGTAGCTGAGAGGGAAGATGATCTTGTTCCAGCCGACGCGGAAATCGAGAAGGAAATTGTTGGTGACTTGGCTGGTCCACAATCCCTGCACAATGTAAGCTGGCTCAATCTGTTTCCAGCTCGCGTCTTCCGTGACGAACTGGTACGTCGTGTCGCGCCGGAAGAAGCGGTTCTGTTCGTTATAAAGCCAGATGAAGCTGAATTTGTTCTTGGGGTTGATCTGCCAATCGCTGCGGAGGTCTGTGTTGGTCTGGTGATTCACGTCGACGACGGGGTTGTGCGCCTGATCAGTTACCGCGAGAATGCGCTGCCTGAGGTCATAACGACGATAGGAGCCAAATAGCCACCACTTATCTCGAATGACCGGTCCGCCGAGGCTGGCCGATGTATCCAGGGTCATATCGAAAGGGGAACCGGTGTTTACGACTGCGTTCGAAGGCTGCTTTACGCCAGCCTGGAAGGCAGCGGTCAGATAGTAGGCAGCCGCCTGGCCATGCAATTCATTCGACCCCGACTTCGTCACCATATTCATGTAAATGCCGCCGATGGGCACAGAGGCCGGCGCGTTATCCGCCACCACTTGAAACTCATCGAACGAGTCATGATTCGTGTAGAACTGCGTGTAGCCGCCACTGGCGCCCGGCCAGTTCAAATCCAGCCCATTAAAGCTGTAGATTTGTTCGGCCTGCGTGCTGCCGTGCACCTGCATGGCAGATTGCTGATAGCTGTTGTTGCCCGCCACATCGAAGGTGCTGGAGGTGACTCCCGGCATCTGCGCCACGGTGGACCAGGGATCGCGGCCGCTGGGAATGTCTTGCAGCAGCGTCTGATCAAACGTTGTTGCCGTCTGAACGCTCTGCAGGTCTACCACATTCTC
Organism: Acidobacteriota bacterium; assembly: GCA_003223255.1. Taxonomy (GTDB): domain Bacteria; phylum Acidobacteriota; class Terriglobia; order Acidiferrales; family UBA7541; genus Acidiferrum. The sequence goes on from QHYJ01000123.1 coordinate 10,688, forward strand.
TCCCTCGACCCTCACAACGTCGGTTACCTCCCCGACCTGCAGTTTCGCATTGACCGTTGCCGTGAAGCCGGCCGTAAGGACGACGCCCGTTTCCGTAAATCCCTTGAAACCTTTGGAAGTGACGCTGACTTCATAGGTGCCCAACGGCAAGAGGTCAAACAGATACGCGCCGTCCGCGCCGGTAGTTGTGGTGCGTTCCGCCATCAGCGCCGTGCTCTTGACCGTCACCGTGGCATTCGGCACCCCGGCTCCTGAAGCATCGGTAACCACGCCCGCGATTTTCCCGGTGGTTGCCACTTGCCCCATCGTCAACCCCGGCATGAATCCCGCCATGAGCCCCAGCAGTAGAACGACGAGAACGAACACAGATAGCCTCAGGTTTCTCATTTCCCCTCCTCCACCAGCTTCCGAAGTGCAACTCCCAAGCTATTTTCAACGCGAGGCGAAGGCCCCACGGCAAACAGGAAGCCTCCTCGGGCGGAGCGGGCTCCCAGGATGCTGCAGCAACGCATGTTGCAACAAAAGAGTGCTAAGTCAACGGGAAAAATTGAATACGCAAGATGGGGATCCCCCGAGGCTCCGCCACGTGCTCCGCAGCTCACTCAGACGCTGGAGTTCGGCAAACGTAAGTCAAAAGAGGGGCCTCTGGCAAATCAATTTTGCTAGCGCTTTCATGGCGTAACGTAACCCTTTTAGTTTTAACAGGTTAAATGTATTGCGGGCTTCAATCTGTCCGGTCAAACACGTGGGCCACGCTGTTTGCTTGAACTTGATCACTTACCACCTGTCAGCAACGGAGGCGAGCAGTCGGTTTGCGACAAACTCGGACTGACGTTACCAACACTCGTTTCAAAATCCGATCGATAAACAAACGATAGAGCAAAGCTAAGTTTTGAAAATCAATTTAGGTTTGCGCCGGGACGGGGGCCACAGCGGGTGCGGTTGTAGGCGAATTCAATTCGTCAATCGATTTCTTCTGCAGGCCAACGAACAGAGCAACCAGCAACCACTGGGCGACAAACGCGGCGACGCAAATCGCCGGCCGCAAAATCCATTTCGAGTGGTCCAGCATAAGCGCAGCCGAAGGAACGGCAAACGCAGAAAACGCCGTCCGTTCAGCCCTGGAAAAAATTCCCAGCGGAGCCATCAGAATCATCACGCACACGTAAAAAATGATCAGGAACAGCGCGCCCACGACCAGCGGATGCTGGCTGCGCCGCAGGTTCATCCATTGCAGGAACTGCAGGTCGCGCGAAATCCAGGCCGCAAAGAACAGCGCGCGAAACACCGTAAAATTCAAGTCCCACTCCGCCTCGGGAGAGCGTCCTAAGGCCACTCCCGCAACAATGAGCAAACTTGCGGCCGCCGTCCCGGCCACCATCAGCGGCGCCGGCCAGGCCAGGTCCAGCCAACTCGCTCCTCCCTCTCGAGTGCGTAGAATTCTTCGCACGCGCTCCCGGTTGCGGATCGCTGCCAAGCCCAGAGCGAAGAAAACCGCGATGTTTAGCGACAGTAAGAATGTCTGAGACCGCATTGGAGTCTCGCGCTGGAATCGAAAGCCCTGAGGACTTAAGAGAGTTGTGTGCTGCCACTGATAAAACGCCACAAACAGCACGTTGAGGAACATGGCGAATCCCAAGGCCTGCAAAGGCGAATAAATCTCGTAGTAGTGTGGATCCTTTTTTATATTTCTAACCAACGCCAGGAGAAACCAACCCGCGAACATCAGATCAATGACCAGCAGCAAAGGGACATGAGAAACTTGCTTCCCGAAGAATGTGTCGACATCCGAGGAGGCTAGCTCCCCGCCTTCCGTTTGCACCACCTGGGCTGCATAGAACGGGCCGAACGCGTGCACCTGAAAGTGGGAAAGAGAGTCTGTGGTATTGGAAACCCCGCTGCCTAAAATCGCCAGCAACACCAGAATCGCCGCGGTATGCGATCCGCGAATGGTCAACAACGAAATCAGCAGCGCCAGCGTGTGCACCGCCAGCGAAGCGATCAACAACACCGCGTACGCCGCGAGTACCGTCAGGGCCGGCCGCTTCCCCATCACCGCCCCAAACAGCGCCAGCGGCATCAGACACAGGAAGACGAAATAGGCGAAGTCCGGTGCGCCAAACAATTTCCCGAGCGTCAACTCCAGCGGTGTCATCCGCGTCACGCGCTGGTAATCAAACGTATTCTGCTCTTTTTCGCGATGGATGCTGTTGACGCACGCGATTCCACCGCCCGCCGCCAGCATCAGCGCCTGCAACCAAAAGGTGATTTCCACGACCTGTAGGCCCCATCCCGCCGGGCCCGTATGCCACTTGCTGATAATTCTGGTGCGAACTGGCATAGCCAATCACGATCGAAAGCGCGGCGCAGATGCACGCCGTGGCGGCTAGTTTTCCCGGCCGCAGTTGCGCCCGCGCGTTGCGCAGGAATTCCGGATTGGACCACAGCGCCGTCACATCACTTCTCCGCTCGAAAGTCTCGAGAACAGAGATTCGAGCGACTCCACTTTTTCCTCTACGCCGCAGATTGGCGCTCCAGCGTTGACCGCATCGCGCACCAGCGCCGCCAACTCCGCGTCCCTTCCCGGAAATACCATTTCCACTTTGAGACCTTCTTCTTTCACTTCACTTACGCCCGGCCTTCTCGCCAGCCAAGCTCCCAATGCAAATCCCGCAGCCGCCAATTTGATCCGCACGCGCTTCGTCCGTCCCGCGCCGCTCATCACGTCTTCAATCTTTCCCACGCGCAGCAACTTCCTTTTTTCCATAATTGCCAGTGAGGTGCAGATTTCTTCCAGCTCGGGGAGTACGTGCGACGTGATGAAGACTGTCTTCCCTCCGCGGTTCAACCGCCGGATTAGTTCTTTCAGCTCCAGCCGCGCCTTGGGATCGAGCCCCGACGCGGGCTCGTTCAGCACCAGCAGCGGGGGATCGTGCACGATGGCTCGCGCGATTCCCAGCCGCTGCTTCGTCCCGCGCGAAAGCCCGCTAACCATCGCGTCATATTTCGATTCGAGTCCCATGAGCGCAATTACTTCTTTCACGCGCTCGCGCACCTTTCCCGGATCCAGCTTGTAGGCCAGCGCGAAATGTTCCACGTACTCCCAGGCTTTGAGATCGTCGTACACCGAGAAGAAATCCGCCAAATACGCGATATACTGCTGGGCCGCTTCCGGGTTGCGTTCGACGTCAATGTTGTTCGCCGTGACCCGCCCCGCCGTCGGCAGCATCAACCCGCAAACCATCTTCAGCGTCGTCGTCTTTCCCGCACCGTTTGGCCCCACCAGCCCAAACACTTCGCCCGTCGGCACATCCAGCGTCAAGTGGTCCGCTGCCACGAGCTGCCCAACCTTCCCAGTCGGCAGGTCATATTCTTTTGTCACATTTTCAAGCTGAATCATCGAGTTGCGCGATTCTCCCCCGGGTGACCCGCGCCGTCAATACTCTGTGCAGAATAGACGCCTTCCTGTGCGGAAATGTTCCGTGGTGGCAGACCTTGAGCGGGTCTGCTTAATGGTGCTTAATGGCTGAATCGCAAAGAGGCACACGGAAAGCAGTATGTCCTTTCAGACCATTGGTCCCTCCAATACATTTCATGACCCTTCGGTTCCTCGAGGATTTCACGATTTTCTCAGCAGGTAAATCCTCCAGAAAACTCATCGGGTATTTGCCCGTCAAAAATATCTTCGTAGAAAAGAATCGGAACATTCTTGGACAAATTTACATGCAATTTTCCCTCGTAGATCAGCGCCGGGAGACCGCGTATTTCGTTCAGGCCTCTGCATCCAGTTCCCTCGCAGGAACTTAAAGGTCAAAACGATTGGCTTCTTGTTTGGCACACAGCTTGCCTTTCTTAATGCTAGTCCGCCCACGCGACGGCTGGCACTCGGGAGAGAACGGTGCAACGGCGGCGCAGGTGAAACCACTACTTCGAACGTCGTAGAGTGGCATGCAGCGCCCCGCGAATTTACTCCCGCCAGTCGCCCTTGGTCCCCGGCAGGATGCTGAAGAACTTTGCTCAAGGAATAAATTTCCCTGAGCACAGCGGATCCTAGGCCCCATTTGGTAGAACTGCGGAGTTTGCTCGCTCGAATTACTTTTCCGGCATCGGCGGGCACTGATTCCTCCCCGTATTTTGAAGTTCCACCACGAAAACGCTCGCGTTTTTCAGCACCCGTCAAAAAAAAGTTTCGCCAGCTCAGACCACGTCGAGGTGTCTGTAATGATTTCGCAGGCCTGGAAGTTGAAACTCCCTCTTGGTTCATTTCTTCTTGCGATGCTTACGTTGCTGACGCAAGCTCCAGCCGCGCGCGCGCAGTTCTCCTCTTTGGACGTTCCCTCGGATCTGCCTTTCGGAAGCCGCGCCGGACAAATTCTGGGAACGGTATATCGGAACCGAAGCTCCGAGCCGGCTTCTCAAGTTTTCGTCCATATTCGCTCGTTATCGTCAGGAATGATCCAGACCGTGCTGACTGACTTTAGCGGCCACTTCGAGCTTCCCGAGCTTCCGCAGGGAGCGTACGAAGTCAGCGCCGAAGAGAGCGGCTACGGATTTGCCAGCACCATCGCTCAAGTCAGTCTCTTTCCTGCGGAAGTCACTCTTTACCTCAACTCGTCCAGCGCCCCTCCGCGTGACGCAAATCCATACGTAGTTTCCGTGCGCGAGCTAAAAATTCCATCGAAAGCGCAGGACGAGTATTATCGCGGGCTCAATGGCATGGCCAAAAAAGATTTCGTCCGCAGTCTCGCGCACTTTAACAAAGCCGCGGCGGCCTACCCGGATTATTACGAAGCGTTCTACAACATCGGGGTCGCGCAGTGGCGCTTGAATCATAATGACAAGGCGATGGAAGCTTTTCAAAAAGCGATCGATCTCAGCGGAGGTCACTATGCTCCCGCGCAATTTGCTTACGGACTGCTCCTGTGCAACCAGGGCAAGCCGGGAGAGGCCGAGCGTCTGATCCGTCGCGGCCTGGAAACCGACTCCGATTCGGCGGAGGGCCATCTCTTTCTGGGAATTGCGTTGCTGGGCCAGAACCACTTCGACGAGGCGGAGAAAAGCCTGCGCGAAGCTCTCCTCCGCAAACCTCAGTACGCGGATGCCTACCTGGTGCGTGCCGACCTCCATGCAAAAGAAAGAGACTATCAGTCCCAGGTTCAGGATCTGGACATTTACCTGAAGCTGGTGGGTTCGGGCGACGGAAGCGACTACGTTCGCAAAGTGCGTGAAGCCGCCAAGCGCCTCGCCGCCGAATCCTCGCCTCAAAAGTAACGACGCACACGGGCTCAGTCATCGCTGGCTCCCGCTCGACTCCGTTCGCATTAGTGTCGCGTGAGCGGCGCCGCGCGACAACGCCCTTCATCCTTCTCGCAAAACTACAAGGGGATCGACGCGGCTTGCGCTCCGCGCCGGCAGGTAGCACGCAACAAATGCCACACCCACCAGCGCGAGCGACGCTCCCACCAGGCTGAGCGGATCGCTTCCGCTTACGCCATAGAGGAATCGCGAAAGAGCTCGCCCCAGAAGCAACGATAGCGCCATGCCCACGACAACACCGCTCGCCACCACCGCCACCACCATCATTCCTTGACGAAGCACCAGCAGCGACACGCTTCCCTGATTCGGCCCCAGAGCCATGCGCACTCCAATCTCGCGCCGTCGTTGCGCCCAGCAGGCCCACGCCAATCTTCGACCACCAAAGCGCCTAATCAATCACCTTTGTCCCCGTGCGAATGTCCTCCACCGGCAGACCGGGGTCGAGGCTGTGAATTTCTTCCTGGACCGCCGCCAGAGCCGCGGACGGATCACGTGGGCCGCCGCGCCCTCAGGCACCGTGTCTGGCTGCGGCATTTTCTCCGTAACCTGTAGTTCGGGGACAAAGCTCCCCCAGTCGATTTCCGCCATCACCTCGCGAAAAGCCTCATCTTCTCCCGCGCCGCGCGCTCGCAACTCTTCGTATCTCTGCTGAAGATCATCCGAAAGCTCTTCGACAATTTCGATTTCCCGTCCCGCGGGAAGACTTAGTCCCCCCAAACGTTTTCTAATCTCCGAATTCCATTCAGGCATGTTGCACTCCCGCGATTCGGCCCACGGCTCCGGCAAACTCTTGCCATTTCTTGCGTTGCAGCGCCGGGACGCGCTGGCCTTCCGCCGTCAGCCGGTAGTACCGCCTCCGTTTCTTATTTGGTTTCTCTACCCACCGCCCTTGGATCCAGCCCCGCTTTTCGAGCCGGTACAGCAGCGGGTAGAGCGAGGCCACATGAAAATGGAGCGTGCCCCCGGAGCGCACTTCAATGAGCTTGCCGATTTCGTAGCCGTGGCGCGGCTGATCCTCGAGCAGCGACAGAATCAGCAGTTCCGCGCTCCCTTTCTTCCACTCCTCCTCGACTTTTGCGCCCATATATAGGCCTCCCACATACCGTACGCAGCGAGATTCTCGAATATTTCGGAGCAACCCCACTTTTTTCGACCGCGGGTCAAAAAGCGCCCAAAGCGACGCAATATCCCAGCAAATTCTCGAAACGCAGGCGGCTTTAGGCACGCCCAGGTAAAAAAATGCCCGCCTACCAAATCGGAGGCGGGCTCTTTTCTTTTACAGACCGTTGTTTTGCTTGCGCTCTCTTGTTTGGGCTCAGCCTTACAGCGCTGCAGCCCAAGAAGAGTTGGCTCTTGCCTATCGTGCAGGCCCGTCTTGGGACACGATCGTGATGAGGAACGCGTTGCGATCCGAGTAGGAGAACTGATGCCCGTTCAGGTCGGCGCGATGCTCGAGGGACTTGTATAGTTGAAAGCCGTCGTTCTGCACCGCGTTAAAATAGTTGACGTTCTTGAGCAGCACGCCTTTCCCGTCTTTCCCCGGCTCGCGCTTGAGTTTCATGTAGGCCTGAGTTCCATCGGCTAGCTGGGCCTCAACAATATCTCCGGATTGGTGGATCTCGATGGGCGCCTCTTGCACTTTGAGTTCGCCCCACTCCAAGCCATAAGTCTTAAGAATAATGGGCGCCAAGGCTTCCCGCTGCGCTGGCGTTGTCTTTGGATCGAAAGAGACGGTCACCCAAGTCGCCTTCTTTTCCGTCCCCCACCGGTCGCCGATGTCGCCGGTCAACCAATACTTGGTATTCGCCAAATCCACGTTCCCCGAATGCCCTTCGCGCACAGTCACCGCCATGTTGAATTCACACACGGGATGTTCCGCATGCTTGTTGAAATAGCATTGGCAAAATAAGTGGCAGCTGCAGGCTTCCACGTAGTCGGCCTTCATCCGCCACGAAGACGCCTCCGGCGCCGCCGCCAGCGACACTGCCAACGCCAAGACCAGCCCAGTTCCAGCTAACGGTAATGCTTTCATGTCTTCTCCTTTTCCAGATGAGATGTAAACCCGACCCTGAACCGTTCGATCCCGAGATTCGAGTAAGTAAGACCTCAACATCGCCGACGGTGTAAGCGTCTGGCTATTGGCCGGCAAACGCCTGGCACGAAACGTTCGGATGCCAATTTACGAACGCCCCGTTGGGATTCTCCTTCCACGCCCACACATGAAGTGTGTAGAACGCGGGGAGGCCGAAACGGTTGGGGCTTTCGAAATAATGAAAGAGCTGTCCCATGAGCTGCGGCGCGCCTTGTCCCGGATGGGCCTTGTCCCAGTCGCTGGCAATCACCAGAAAGTCGGCGCCAATCAATTGCAGGTGGCCGTCCGGCATCGGCTCATAGATCACGATCTGAGGGCGCGTGACGTCAATGACCCCGGAGCCCACGAGGTTCAGATTCACAAAATGAAGGCCCATGGCTCCAGAGTCGGGTCCGCTGACGCAACCAAACAGCACCGTGTACCCTTCCCTCTCTGCCACCGCCACTTCCTTGAAACGTTCTGTGGACTCCCGAACAGCCTTCAAAAGTGCGCTCTGCCCAGGTGTCAATTGCTGAGGTTGGGCAGTCGCTTCGTGCGAGTGTCCGTTTTGTGCCAGAGCGCCTGCAGGACATGCGCCCGCAAAAACGAAAGCCATCATTGAGTGCTGGAATAGCTTGGTGAATCTTCCGATTCTCATACTAGCATCCTCCCTTTCTGAACTTTTGGCAAGCCGATCTACGGCGCCTCATTCCTAATCCGGCCCCGGATGCGCTAGAATCTTCGGGCATCCCCCCAGGAACTGAAATGCGGCACGCAAACCGTCTGCGTTGCGCGCGCATCTTGCGGCCCAGAGGTTTGGAATGTCTTTGAGGAGTTCTGAAAGATTTCTTGCGAAGTTCTTCAGTTGGGTGCGCTGTTGAAAACAAAGCGCTTATACGAATTCGGCTCTTACAGCCTCGCCCAAGGACCTGGAGACCCTCCTCGTCTTGGTCGAAAAGGCCGGGCACATCGTTGAAAAAGAAGAGCTGCTGCAAAAGGTGTGGCCCGGTGTTTTTGTCGAAGAGGGCAATCTATCCCGCCGCATCTTCAACCTGCGGCAAGTGTTGGGCGACGCTCCCGACCGACGCGAATACATCGAGACCATCCCACGGCGCGGCTACCGCTTCGTTGCCGCGGTGCAACAGGACGGTGATGAACCGGCAGAAGCCATAGCGGTCCCCTCTCAAAAGAGGACTCTTTGGTTGGGGCTGCTGGCTTTGTTCGTAGTGTTGGCCGTGACAGCGTATCTAGTTTCGCGACGTTTCCGGCCAAAGGCGAACCCTTCCCCCGAAAGGGTTATGCTGGCCGTGCTCCCCTTTGTGAATTTGAGCGGGGACGCCCACGAAGATTATTTTGCCGACGGTCTCACCGAGGAGATGATTGCGCAGCTCGGCCAGCTACAGCCTGGCAAGCTCGGTGTGATCGCGCGCACCTCCATCGTGCGGTACAAAGGCACAAAGGAGAACGTCGCCCAAATTGGTCGGGAGCTGGGCGTTGGCTATTTGCTCGAGGGCAGCGTGCGTCGTGGCGGTGACCGCGTGCGCATCACGGCACAGTTGATCCGGGCAACCGAACAAACTCATCTTTGGGCCGAAAGCTATGAGCGCCCCCTTACCGACGTCTTGAACATTCAGCGGGAAATCGCCGAAAAGATTACCCATTCGCTTTCTATCCAGCTTCTGCCGGCGCAGACCAGCGCATCAGCAATCTCACCGGTCAATCTCGAGAGTTACGACAAATACCTCCTGGGCCTGCATGAGCTGGGCGAAGATACGCGCGAAAGCGTGAACAAAGCGATTCATTACTTTCAAGAAGGTATCGCAAAGGATCCCAAGGACGCTCGTCTCTATGTGGCTCTGGCCGAAGCCTACAATGCGTCGACCACGTATTACAGTTCTCCAGCCGAGGTGATGCCTCGAGCAAAAGAAGCGGCGCAGAGTGCCGTGGAGCTTGATGCTAATCTGGCGAGCGCCCACGTCAAACTTGGCTACGTGCGTTTGTTTTTCGATTGGGATTGGTCTGCGGCAGAAAGGGAATATCGCCGGGCGCTCGAAATCAATCCAAGTTTGCCCGAAGCCCAGTTGGGTTATGCCAATTACTTGGGCACCGTGGGACGCTTTGACGAAGCGCTCTCCCGCGTTCAGCAAGCCTACCTTTACGATCCGCTCGCGATCGAAAGCCGGAAAGAAGCGCTTTGGATCTATTATTTCTCCGGCCGCATGCCGGAGACCGTTGCCCAAGCCCAGAAAACCATCGAGATGGAACCGTCCGCAGGTACTGCTTACGCCATCCTCGCGTTGGCTTACGCCCAGATGAAACAGCCTGCCGAAACCGTCCGTGCTGCCGAGGACACCATTCGCATCTCAAATAGTCCCAGCTTAATCGCCACGGCCGCATCGGCGCTCGCGCGAGCAGGCCAGACCGGGAAGGCCAAACAGCTTCTCAGCGACGCCTTGGAGAAGGCCAAGAAAGCATACGTATGCAGGTTCATCGTGGCCGACGCCTATGCGGACCTCGGTGAAAACGAGAAGGCCCTCGAATCCATGGAGGAGGCATTCCGTCAGCGCTCGACTTGAATACCCTGGATCGGGGTGGATCCCCGACTGAATCCGTTGCGAAGCGATCCACGGTTTCAAGATCTGGTCCGCCGCATCGGACTTCCCCGCGGTTGAAGCTGGGCAGCGATGTTGCGGGGAAGAAGAGTCGCACAATCTCCAGCTGCGGCTGACTGAGCGTATTGTCGCTACTTTGAGGAGTTCGCATTCGCGACGGTCTGAGAAGTGGCCTTCTGCAGAGTGCGCAGGATACGGTTGATGTCCGACTGCGAGATGACGGCCGGGCCGGCCGCCTTCTGGTTAAAAATGAAATTGAGAGAGCTGCTGTCTGAAAAGAGCCTGACGCTCAGCTCGCCGGATTGATTTGCCGGGCGCCCGAATTGAAATCCAGAGAATTCGCCTACTCTAACTAACAGCAAAGACGCCGGACTCGGTACGCCTTGGCATGATTGTTCCTTTCACAATGAGGAGAATTGCGCGGCTGACGGCGTCTTGCCTTGACATAAAGGGAGTAATCTTGTCGGGTGTCGTCTCCAAGATGGTTCGATAAAGGGCACTAGAGCAAGGAGGGTCTGGAAACCGAAAAACCACAGATAGATAACGGACACGAGCAGAGCAATTCCCAGACCGATCAGGAAGCGACATTGGTCCGTCCGTGCGCGAGTTGCGGCTACTCAGAGGCGCGGGAGCCGAAGAGGCGCAAGACCACGCCGGCGGAAGCCCAGTAATTGTTCTGGGTCATGTTGGTGCCAAAGGAGGTGCGGTAATAGTCGAGGTCGATGACGCGGATTTCCCAGCGGTGCGAGATGTGGAAGTCCACTCCGCCGCCCGCTTTGTAGGAAATGCAGTTCTGCGATGTCGCGCCTCCGCCAGGCCCACTTATGGTGATGTCGTAGCGAGATCCGCCTACCAGGCCTTCCACAAATGGGGTCATCCGCCAGCGGCCAGGGCGGTAGAAGAAGCGCCCGCCGAAGTGATTGCCGTAGAGAACATTTTTAACGCCGGTGCCGGTGACGTAGTTGTAGCTGGTGTCGCCGACAATCTGGAGCCAGGGCTTCAGGTTGTAGCCAAACGAGCCCATTGCGCCGCTGAGGTTCGTCGCGGAGCTGCCGCTGCCGACGCGGTCGAACGCGTAGCCGGAATAGAGTTGGACCAGGAAGTTTTGGGAAACGCCGGGAAGGGGCCGCTCCCAGCTCGAACGCACGCCGGTGTCGCGAACGGGCTCGGGAGCAGGTTGAGCCGCTTCGGGCTGAACAGCTTCAGCTTGAGGCTGCGAAACTGCAGCGGGAGGCGGCGCTGGCTCGGCAGTTGCCGGTGCAGAAGTCGTATCCGACGGAGGGGGCGGTGGTTGTGGCAGTGTCGTCGGGAACAAAGGACCTGGTTGCGCCGGGGCGGATGCCTGGGGCTGTGCAGAGGATGAACTTGCCGCAGGCTGAGTCTGTGTGGGAGCGGGAGCTGGCATCGGCGCTGGAGCCGGAGTCGCAGGAGCGGAGGCAGACGAAGGCGGCGCTGGCTGCGAAGGCGCAGATGCTGCTGGCGGAGCGTTCGTTGCAGACGAAGCCGCAGGAGAGGGAGCAGCGGGAGCGGGCTGTGAAGCGGCTGGAGCTGCCTGGACGTTTGCAGATGCCGGGGGAGCCGGCGCACTTGGAGAAGCCATGCCGGATGCGGTCACAGCGGGCCCGGGCGGCGTTGGGAACAAGGCTCCCGCTTGAGCCGGGGCAGGCTTGTCTGGGGCGGGCGTTGTGGTTACCGGCGGGGAGTCCACCTTGGCCGTCGCGCTGGGTTGCATGGCGGCAGGAACTGCGGAAGCGTTTGTTGGCGTTGCCTGCGAAGTCGCGGGCGCCGGAACTGCAGCGCTCTTGGCAACAGCGGTTCCGCCATGATCCACACTAATCAGATTCGAGTAAATATAGCCGACCTGGCCGTCCTTGGTTTGGACGCGGGAGAAGACAAAGCCGTAGACCAAGATGGTGAAGCGCTCTCCGCACGTTACGGTGCCGAGGGAGTCTGGAGTCTGCCGCGCCTTACTGAAGACTTGCGCGCTCTCCGGATGGCTCGCGCAGTCGACGTACCCCAAGTCGTCTGCCCAAGCGGTGGAGGCCAGGAGAAAACAGCCTGCCAGCAGAATAGACAACCGTATGCGAGCCATTATCCCCTCCTCGGCCCGGGGACACGCCGAGCCTTGAATTCATTTTGAGGCGGAAAGCCGGGGCGTCCAACGGGCCGAAGGGACAGAAATTCCAAAAGAATACTGGCCGAAGAGACGGGGGTGAGTCACCGAGGTGGTTTGCCGGTAAGCGCGTCCCCGGATTCATTGGTTGAAAGACGTCGAGGGCGTCGACTTGAGAGATTGGATGCAGCGAAACGCTTGAGCGTCAGCTCTCTTTGCTAAGTTTTGGCGAGGTGTTTCAGGACTTCGGCGGCGTGGCCTTTGGCTTTGACGGCGGGCCAGACGGCTTCGATTTTGCCGGTTTTGCCGATGAGGAAAGAGCTGCGGACGATGCCCATGAATTTGCGTCCCATGAACTGCTTTTGTTGCCACGCACCGTAGGCTTCGATGGTTTTGTGGTCGGGATCGCTCAGCAAAAGAAAATTGAATTTGTACTTGGCCTTGAACAAGGCCTGGGCTTTGACCGAATCAGCGCTCATGCCAAGGATGGCCACTTTGAGCTGATCAAACTGCTTTTTTGCGTCGCGAAACTCGGACGCCTCGATGGTTCAACCGGAAGTGTTGGCCTTGGGGAAGAAGAAAAGCAGGACCTGCTTGCCCTTGTAATCTTTGAGCGCGACGGTTTTGTCTTCGTCGGATTGGAGGCGGAACGCGTGAGCTTTGTCGCCGGGCTTGAGCATGGGAGCAAGTTCAGAAAGTTTACCAGGTTGTTTGAACCGCGCGAAAGACGAAAATCGAAACGCGAAATTCGAAACGCGGCAAGGAGAGAGTAGAGGTGGATAGTTCAGGTGGAGGCAAGGTCACGGTTTTTCTCAACACAGAGGTCACGGAGGACACTGAGAAGATCGAGAAAAATGGCAGGCGGAGGGCTCAGCGGTGCTGCGCCCTACAAGGACAAAGCGGCCGGCCTCCCGTGTAACGTCGTTAGGAGCATAAATCAGCACACAAAAGGCGGCGAGCCGCCGCACTCCAAAATCAGGAGAGGAGTTTGCGGACAATGTCGTTGACGGATTGAGGATTGGCTTGGCCGCGGGTGGCGCGCATGACCTGGCCAACAAAGAATTTGAAGATGCCCTCGTTGCCGGATTTGTATTTGGCGACATTGTCGGGGTTTTTGACGATGACTTCGCGCGCGGCGGCTTCGATGGCGGAGTCGCTGACTTGCGCGCCGAGGCCTTCGGCGGCGACGATGTCTACGGCAGTGCGGCCGGATTCGAACATGGTGGTGAACACTTTTTTGCCGACGGCAGCGGTGATCTTTCCGGATTCCACGAGCGAAACGAGTTCAGAGAGCGATTTTGCCGTGACCGGGCTGGCGTCGATGTCCTTGCCGGAATCGTTGAGACGCCGGAGAAGCTCGGTTTGCATCCAGTTGGCAGCGGCTTTGCCGGGAGCGCCGGCTTTCACGACGGAATCGAAATAATCGGCGAGCGCTTTGGTGGCAGTGAGGACTTCGGCGTCGTACGGAGTGATGCCGTAGGAGCTGACGAAGCGGGCGCGCTTGGCTTCGGGAAGTTCGGGGAGCGAACGAAGAACTTCTTCGCGCCAGGCAGAGCTGATGTGGACGGGCAGCAGGTCGGGCTCGGGGAAATAGCGGTAGTCGTGGGCGCGCTCCTTCGAGCGCATGGAAACGGTGCGGCCTTCTGCTTGATGCCAGAGGCGCGTCTCCTGCGTAAGGCGGCCGCCGGATTCGAGAGCGCCGATGTGGCGCTCGATTTCGTATTCGAGCGCCTTTTGCAGGAAGCGGAAGGAGTTGAGATTTTTGACTTCGACTTTGGTGCCGAATTCTTTGGCGCCGCGCGGGCGCACGCTGACGTTGGCGTCGCAGCGGAGCGAGCCTTCTTCCATGTTGACGTCGCTGACGCCGGTGTAAAGCATGATTTGGCGAAGCGCGGTGAGGTAGACGTAGGCCTCTTCGGAAGAGCGAATGTCCGGCTCGGAGACGATTTCGACGAGAGGAGTGCCGCAGCGATTGTAATCGATGTAAGCCTTGGTGGCCGATTGCGAAAAACCTTCGTGAAGATTTTTCGCGGCGTCCTCTTCGAGGTGAAGACGCGTGATGCCGATGCGTTTTCGCGCGCCCGCAACTTCGATATCGAGAAAGCCGCCGGTGGCAAGAGGCAGTTCGTATTGAGAGATTTGGTAGCCCTTGGGCAGGTCAGGGTAGAAATAGTTTTTGCGGGCAAAGCGCGAACGCTCATGGACGGTGCAGTTCAGGGCGAGCGAGGCGCGCATAGCCATTTCGACGGCGCGCTTGTTGAGAACGGGAAGAGTGCCGGGGAGACCGAGGCACACGGGGCAAACGTTGGTGTTCGGTGGATCGCCGAAACGCGTGGAGCAGCCGCAGAAGATTTTTGTTTTGGTGAGAAGCTGAACGTGGACTTCGAGACCGATGACGGGCTCGTATTTCGCGAGGATTTCGGGCGCGATGGACATGGTCTCTGGAGCGGATTTGAGCATAAGAAACCAACATTATAGCATCAGCTGCTAAGCCTCAAGCGGCGGACAAGTAGGACAGCATGCTAGGCGATAAAGCAGACTTTGTTTTCTGAGAGGCTTCTGCATTCATTTTGAGGTTCCTTGCATTTTGGGAATTAAATCGCAAAAGACAAAACCCTCGCGGTGGACGATCTCGCCGGTGCGAACGGGGATGGGCCAACGGAAGAAGGGACCGTCAAAGACAAACGTGTGGAACTCGCCGTTTTCGCCGCAAGGGTCGACGCGGGGCGGCAGGTCGCGGAAAAAAGAGTCATCGAGTTCGCGGCCGGCGAACGTGGCGTCGAGGACTTTGGGATCAATGCAGGCGGCGATGGCGCGGAAACGCTGCGCGTGGAAAGAGCGAATGAGTTCATAAGTATCGCGCTTCCAAATGGGGAAGAGAGCAGTCATGCCCATGCGCGCGAGATTTTCTTCGCGGTAGGCACGGAGGTCTTCGAGGAAGATGTCGCCGAAAGCGACCTTGCGAACACCCTGTTCGTAGAAGCAGCGCAACGCTTGCTCCATGCGGGCTTCGTAGATGGGGTTCACACATTGTGGAGGAATGAGCACTTCGTGGAGCGGCAAGCCGATGGATGCGGCCTGCCGGGCCAGAAGTTCGCGGCGGACGCCATGCATGCTGATGCGGTCGTAGCCTTGCGTAACGGTGGTCAGAAGAGCGGCAACCCGGAGTTGTTGCTGGAGCAGCGCGTATAGCGCCATGGCGCTGTCTTTGCCGCCGCTCCAGCAGAAGAGAATGGGTTCAGGCATGGTGTCAGTTTTTCCTAAAAAAGGCTGCAGCGCGCCCAGATGGGGCGCAGCATGCTGCGCCCCTACAAGAGATAAGGATGGGCTCGGAGAGGTACACGGGTGCTAGTTCCTGCCGGAGAAGCGATAGTTGAGGCCGAGGCGGAGATCGCGACCCAGGGCGGGAAAACCGATGGTCTCCTGGTATTGCTTGTCAAGGAGGTTGGTGACGCGGCCGTAGAGGGAAACGCCGCGCGCGAGGAGACAGGACGTAGCGAGGTCGAAGCGCGAGTAACCAGGATTTCGCTTAAGACCCAAGCCATCAAAGTCGCTATCTGTGCGCGCACCGGTGATGTAAGCATTCATGTTGAAGTTGAAGCGTCGATAGTTAGCGTTGAGCCAGAGGTTGCCGGAGTTGACGGGGCGGCGCAGAAGATGATCGCCGGGCTCCTGAAAGCCCGTGTCGGCAGTAGAAGATTGCAAGACGCGCGTATCGTCGCGGGAATAGTTGCCGTTGAGCGAAAGCCAGCGCGTGAGGCGGGCATTGGTACTGAGGTCGATGCCGCGCGCGCGGGCGCGGTCGGTGTTGAGAAAGGTGACGCTGCCGAAGGGGCACCCAGCCTGTGTGCCGGGCACGGAAGTGATCAGATCGCGGAACTCGTTGGCAAAATAAGTGGCGGAAACGTGAACGCGGTCGGCCTCGAAGTATTGGTCGACGCCAGCATGAACAGTACGGCTGCGCTGCGGGCGCAGATTGGGATTTCCGGGACTGCATGGATCGGTGTCGAACGATTCGAGCGCCGTAGGCTCTTCGATTCCCCGGCCGTAGGCCGCACGCAGCCGAGTGTCTCCCAAAAAACCTTTGGCGTGACGCAGAACGAGCACGGCGCCAGCGCGAGGCACCACGCGCGTGCCAAAACTGGTGTTCGCCTCGGCGCGGCCTCCGGCGCTCAGAGTGAGGCGCGAAACGGGAGACCAGCGGCCATCGAGAAAGCCTCCCTTGTTATTACGGTGGGCCTGGGCGCTAGCGACGTTTTCCACTTCCTCCTGATAGCCGGCCGTGACTGCGCCACTCCGGAAAGAGTAAGTGGACTGCGCGAGGCCGCCGGCACGATTGGCTTGATTCGGAAAGTTTCCGAATGGAGGGAAGCCGCTGATGCTGTAATAGCGGGACTCCATGCCGGAGAAATGATGGCTCCAATGGCTGCCCGTCTGGAAGTTCCAGGTGAGGTTCGCCGAAAGCTGCTGGAGATCGTAAAAGGCCAAAGGATCGGACGGAAAGAGGAGCGTCTGCCCGGGAGCGCCAGCGAAACTGGAATCGCTGCGAACGCTCACGCGCAGTTCATGGTTTTCGGAAAAGCTGTAGCCGAGATTTCCCGCGACGCCGCGGTTGAGAAAAGTATCGTTCACACCCTGGCCGTCAGTGTGAGACTAAGAGCCGGCAGCGGAATAATCCAATTTGCCGAGCAGGCCGCTCACTCGCGTGCCGCCACGGGCGGAGGAAAAGCTACCACCTTCGGTGAAAAGATCGATTTGAGGAATACGGGTTGTGCCGCGATGACTGACAATTTGAACTACACCGGACATGGCGTCGGTGCCGTAGAGGGCGCTTTCCGCACCGTGGACGATTTCGACCTTGTCGACGTTGTCGAGAGTGAGATTGGAGAAGTCGAAGTCGCCACCGGGAAGATTGACGGGAGTACCGTCGATGAGCACTTTGGTAAAGGCGGAGCTGCCGCCGTCAATAAAGATGGTGGTCAGACCGGCGATCGTTCCCGTGCGCGCGAGGCTGATGCCGGTTTGCGTGGACAGAAGGTCCGGAAGCAAGACGGCCTGGCGCTGCTCGATTTCCTGCGGTCCGACGATGTCGACAGTGGCCGAGGTATGGGCGAGCTCCGTCGGCTGCGTGTTTGCCGTGACGACAACGTTGGAAGAGAGAGGTTCGAGGTCGAGGCGGAGATTCAGGGTGTGAGATTCGCCGGGAGCAAGATCAACGACAAACTCACGCGACGCGAACGAGGGACGCGTAAATTGCATACGGTAGCGGCCTGCAGGGAGATCGAGGGAATACTCGCCGCCCGGCGAGGACTTGGCCGACCAGGTTAGAGAATTCGATGAGCCCTCCGCGCGCGCATGCACCAGAACGTCGCCAATGCCGCTGCCGCTCGCATCGGACAGCGTGCCGGAAAGATGAGCCAACTGCGAGTTGTTTTGTGCCAGCAAGGAAAATTGCACCGCGAGAAAAAGGAAAGCAGAACGAAGAAGAGCAGTGTTCATTTTGTCCTCCACTCCCTCACGCGCGGGAGTTTGAAGGTTGTCCTGCACTTAGGAAGAACGCACAGGCTGCAGACTTCGCCGGTCTCCTGGCTTGGCGGTGTTGCGGGTTCGCAGCCTTCCCGCAAAGAGAGCAGTGGCTTGCGAACTTTTTGAAGTGCAACCATTGCCGGGTTGACTTCAAGCGCGCTCGACATCTTCAGGTGCGACCCTATCGGGTCGCCTTCACGCGCAACCCTTACCCGGTTGCGAGGACGCGAGCGGCTTCCGCCTTACAGTCGCGCGGCGGCGACGGATTCTTCATTGTGGGCCGAGTCAAGCAGGCCACGACGAACCGTCTTCCCGAGCACGAAGTCTGCGGTGAATGTGGTCTGCGGAACAGCGCCGCAGGGTTGGGATGGACGCGAAAATTGCCAAGCAATTATGGTTGCCAAACAGCAGGGGCGCGCCCTTCGTTCCTTTAGGTAAACGAAAGCGCTCCCCCCACTAAGAATTAGACAAAATTGTGACGCGAGGCCGACCGTGGCCGCGCATCTCCACTTTCAACGGAACCTGGAAAACCTGTTCGAGCAATTCACGCTGAAAAATTGCCGTCGGCGGGCCAACACGCAAGCAGCGGCCGCTTTGCATCAAGAGGATCTGGTCGGCGTATTCTGCGGCTAGATTCAATTCGTGGGTAACAACAATCACCGTGTAGCGGTTGCGGGCGGCGAGGCGGCGAAGAGCGTCGAAAAGGCCAACTTGCGCGGCGATGTCGAGATGCAGCGTGGGCTCATCAAGTAACAGGAGTAGCGGCTGCTGCGCGAGAGCGCGGGCGAGAATCACGCGCTGTTTCTCACCGCCGGAAATCTGATCCATCAAGCGGTCGCTAAGCTCCGCAGCGCCGACCTGCATAAGGGCGTTTTGCGCGATGAGCATGTCGTCCTTGGATTCGAATCGGAGCGAGCGGCCATGGGCGTGGCGCCCCTGAAGGACGAATTCCCAGACGCGGGCGGGAAAGAGCAAGCGGCTTTCCTGCTGAACCATGGCGATGCGCTGCGCGCGAGCGCGCGGACTAAGCGAATGGATGACGAATCCGTTGAGAAGAATGCGGCCGGAAAGGGGATTGAGAACTCCAGCAATCAATTGAAGCAGTGTGGACTTGCCGCTGGCGTTGGGGCCGAGAATGGTGACGATTTCGCCCGGCCGCGCCTGAAAGCTGGTGGCCTCGAGGGTGAACAGGGGAGCTTGTGAGGGGTTAGCCGAATAAGCGTAGCTGACTTGCTCGACAGCCAGGCGAATTTCGGTGCCGAAGCGGGGGGATTCCGGCGGAGTGCGGGGTGCGGCGGAGCTGCGGTTGGGGCTCATGCGAGCCTCCGCCGCAGGAGGTAGATGAAGAGCGGCGCACCGACAACGGCGGTGACGGCGCCGACGGGAAGTTCGTTGGGAGCAACGACGATGCGCGCGAGAGTATCGGCAATCACGACGGCAATGGCCCCACCGAGCGCGGAGGTGGGAAGCAACGTGCGATGGTCGGAGCCGAAAATGAGACGCATCAGGTGAGGCACGATCAGGCCGACGTAGCCGACGGCGCCGCTGACGGAAACGGCGAGTCCGGTGAGAAGGGAAGCGGCGATGTAAACCACGAAGCGCACGCGGCGAACATCGACGCCGAGATGCATGGCTTCCTTCTCGCCGGAGAGAAGGATATTCAAATCATTCGCAGTCCCGTAGATAACTCCCGCAGCAATAAAAAATCCGGCGACTAAAAGCCAATAGATACTTTTCTGAAAAGAAGTGGAAAGATTGCCCATCAGCCAGAAAACCATGCCACGGGTATTGCTGCTGTTCACGGTGCTCATCAAAAACACAATGATGGCGGAGAGAAAGGAAGCGGTGATGACGCCGCCGAGGAGCAGCGTGTTGCTCTCAATCTGGCCCTGGCGGCGGCCGAGAAAATACACGGCAGTAATGGTAGCAGCGGCGCCGAGGAATGCGCACAGGGGAGTGAGCAAAGCCTCGAAGGCAGGAGGAAGAGGCAGATGAGGTTCGGCGATGAGCGCGAGGATGGCGCCGAGGGCCGCGCCGCTGGATACGCCAAGGACGTAGGGATCCGCGAGAGGATTGCGCAGAAGGGCCTGGAAGCTGGTGCCCGCGACCGAGAGCGACGCTCCAACAATGATGCCGAGTATGATGCGCGGCAAACGAATGTTTTGGATGATCAGGCCATAGTCACTGGAAATTTGGCTGCTCTGGCCTAGGAGTACGCGAAGCAAATCGCGGCCAAGAGCGTATAGCGAAACCGGGACGGCGCCAAACTTCAGGGCAATGACAACGACCAGAAACAAAATCACCACGAGAAAGAGGCACTGAAACAGGAGTTTGCGAAACGTCACCGGCCGCATGCGCAGCCTCCGGGGGAGGTAAATTGGCCCTCAAGCGGACGAGAGGCATTCGGAAAAGGAGCGCACGCGGATGGACGAAACGGGGGATTCTCTTTTTCCATTGTTTTCTTGGCGCTGCCGGGTTTTTCTGCAAAGGCTTCCGGGTGTAGTTGGCGAGCAAGGTCTTCGATGGCGGAGATGATGCGCGGCGCGGGGCGGTTCACCGCGTCGCTGATGACTGCGTAACGTCGGTCGCGGACGGCATGCAAAATTTTCCATCCGGGCAGAGTAGCGAGCTTTTCGACCTCGCGAGACGGGCTACCTGGCTGAGACTCCGCAAATACCAAGAAATCCGGTTGCAAACGTGCGACTTCTTCCAAATTCACCTGCGGCCAGTCTTGCGAGGAATCCACAATGGAAACAGCGCCGGCGTGGCGGAGAGCATCGGCTAGGAACGTGTGTTGGCCGGTGGAAATAAGTGGTTGCGTCCAGACGACAAAGAGGGTGCGCTTGGGAGGCAAGCCGCCAATGCGCTGCTGGAGAGCGGCGAGGCGATGCTGCATCTCCTCGGCAACCAAGGCGCCGGCTTCGGGGACGCCGAGCACGTCAGCCAAGGTCTTTATGGAAGAGATGATGTCCGCGACGGTGTGAGGGTCAGTGGCGTAGGAGGGAATCCCCAGTTGGTCGAGAGATTGCGTCGTTTCGAGGCGATTGAAGGATTTAGCGACGAGAACGAGATCCGGATGGAGCGAACCAATTACTTCCAAGCTGGGGTTGATGCCCCCGCCGACTTTGGTCTTGTTTTTTGCGTCGGGAGGATAGTCGCAATAGTCGGTGTCGCCGACCAATCGATCTTCAAGGCCCAGAGCGTAGATGGTTTCGGTGAGACTGGGCGCCAGGGAAACGATGCGGCGAACGGGTTGAACGATGCGAACGGTGCGGCCGGTTTCATCGACAACTTCGCGGAAAGCAGGAGGTTCTGGAGGGTGTGTCGCGCTTTGCGCGCGAGAGAGTGCGGCTGCGCACAAAAAAGCGGCGGCGGCAGCAAAAGCAGCGGGACGAAGCGCTGGCCCAAGCAACGTTTTCAAGAAGCTCCCTACGATTCCGGCGAGAAATTCTCCCAAAAGAAAAAAGCCCCGCGAGGCGCCCGAGGGGCTTCCGGCCTCGCCCTTTCTCGCGAAGGGCGCGGGGCCTCTGCGCCAAGGGAGGGTGGCCTGGCTTACGGCTGCTTGAGCCGATCACAGTGGCGGGACCGCGGCCGATTCGCACGGCCTTCCCCGCTTCCCCGGCTGCCAAATGAAAATTCAGTGTAAGCTGAGCGCGTGGGGGTGTCAATCCAGGTGTTGAAGGCGGGTGCGCGACTTTAAAGTCAGGCCCGCTCCCGTCTGGCGTCCCAGTAATCCTCGAATTTTGCGCTGAGGTGACAGCAACGGAGGGCGATGATGGCGTTAGCTCCGCGGACGGTCCAGAACATCCCCGATTGTTTGAGCCTGCCGACAGCAGTTTTACATCCATTACGCATTTAAAAGCCATCCGTTCTTTGTTCTGTTCGAAATAATTCGCTTCCCTCTGCACTATCTCTGCTAAACCGGGATGGGAGCGCTCCAGCGCGTGCAGGGAAGCGACTAAATTTTCGATCTGCCCCTCATCGAGTTTGTTTTGCTCCACCATCCTCCAACGCCTCTGCGCCGGTACATCGTCGGGATACAGTTGGCGGGCTACCACCCCCAGGTGTTCCCGGGCATGATACAAATCGACGATTTGCGTGGCCTCCGGGAAATGCAGATCGGCCTGATTCCACACCCATTCCGCGGCGTCTCCCAGAACGACCTTTTTCTCCGCCCGGCCCCATCCCCGCCGCCAAGCTTCCGCATAGAGCCGGCGGCCGAATTCCTCCGCCGTCTCAATGGCGCCCACATAGGTGGTCGAGTCTTCGTCTCGTACGGGATACCCTTCCTCATTCACCGTGGTCTGCGTGAACACGCAGCCCAGCTTCACTTCCCGGGTGTGCGCGGGTTGGCCGTCCTGTTTCCCCGCACGTCCCTCGGTTTCCTTACGCACGACGGGGACACCCGTGCCATCCATCTCCACATACATGATAGGAATTCGTGGCCCCAGGGGAATCGGTAAGTTCAGTTGCAGGGCTTGGGCGAGCTCACGCTGTTGTCGCCTTTCAATATCGGCTCCGATGGCTTCCGCGGTGCGCTCCACGGCCTTCGTGGTGACGGATAAACCCGCCAGCAGCTCCATCTGCTGCCGCCCCTGGTCAAAAGCCGCTTGCTGGCCGACCGTGGCCAGCATGCGCCGCACCCCGGGCGAAAGTTCCGTGTTCTCTACATCCAGTTCGACATCGATGGGGAACTGGCCGCGATGGCAGCGGTCACACAGGTAATAGGGACGCAGGCATT
>QHYJ01000124.1 GCA_003223255.1 Acidobacteriota bacterium
ACCGAAGCGTTCGCTGGCTTTGTTGACCTGCGCCGCAAAGGTCTGGGTATCTTGGGTGTTGCCGCGGAAGACTTCGACCGAAACGGGTTCTCCTCCCGGGTCGCACAATAAGCCGATGACGATCTGTTTTTTGTTCTTCTTGCCATCCCGGCCGTAGCCATAGGCACCGCAGGCGTTGTGCTCCCCCTCGAGGTAGCTACTGGTGACGTCGTAGAGAAAGAGCTGCGGTTTTTCCTTTCCTCGCCGAGCCAATAAACGATTCTCGATGTCCTTTTGTTGCTCGCTCAACCAGGTGAGATTGTCGTAGAGATCGTTTTCGTCAAAGGCGCGTTGCCAGCCCAGCACGGCGCCGGCGGCATGGACCTGCGCCAGGCGTACGGCCGATAAGCGGGACCCTTGCTCCAACACGCGCGCCAAGACTTGCCACAAGGCCAAGTGACCTGAAAACTCGTCTCCCAGTATTTTGCGCAGGCCCAATCGTTCGGCCACTTGACAGACGGTCCACACGGCGCCGACGGAAGGACCTTGGTGCAGTTCGATCTGTTCCAGAGAAGCCAGAGCGGTGAGATTGTTTTTGTGACGAAGAGCGAGTTCGATGGCGGCAATCTCTTTGGGATCGCAATGGGTGAGGTTGGCGATGTTGCGTTTGCGGACGTGCGTGCCCTCGCGATAGGACTCGCGGAGGTAGATGGACGCATAGGATTTGCCGTTGGTGGAGGGCCAGGAGGCGCGCGAGATGTACATGTCCACTAAATACAGGACAAAACTAGACAAGTCAGGGCAAAACATCTACATAAATTCACATATGCATGTCTACACAAGGAAAGCCAAAATACCGTTAATCGTATGAACCATCAGGGTTTACTCTAAAAACCAGAGGTGAACATCCGTTCTAGACTATTGCCCGTGAGCCAGCCAGTGGCCCATCCAACGAAAATCCATAGCACCATTAACATGGCTTCTCCTTTGCGAGAGAAATGACACTTCGAGACACCGTTGGTGTACTCCTGGAACGAAGGAATGTTTCATGAAACAAGAGCTAGACGCGCAAGAACGGCAAAACTTGAAATCGGACAACGACAACTGTCCTCTCACAGTGAATTAAGGTTTTGGGTCTGTAACGAACTGGTATCCGAGTCCGCGGATCGTAAGCAAATAGCGGGGCTTCGAGGGTTTGAGCTCAATATAACGACGTAAGCGCACAATGAAGTTGTCTATGGCCCGCGTGTCCGTATCCTCGTGCAAATTCCAGACATCCTGAAGAATCGCTTTCCGGGAAACGGGACGTCCTGCGTTCCTGATCAAATAGCGGAGCAGGTCCAACTCCATCACCGTGAGTTGAACGATGCTGCTGCCGGCGCGCAATTGAAGATTCTGAAAGTCCACGACTTTGTCGTCGAAGCGAAAGATGTCCGGTGAATCCGTATTTGGCCGCTCCTGATCCGGCGTGTGTGATTTCGCCGTGCGCGACCAGTTCTTCCGGCGCAGCAGGCTTTCAATCCGCGCAATCAAGATCGAGAGATTGAACGGCTTCGGCAAATAATCGTCTGCACCCGACTCAAACCCCTTGAGCACATCCTCTGGACGCCCGCGGGCCGTCAACATAAGGAGCGGAATGTAATTCTTCGCTTCCCTTAACTCCCGGGCAACAGAGAATCCGTCTTTGCCCGGTAGCATCACGTCGAGCACAAGAGCGTCGAAGTTCTCTCGATTCTTCACCAGGCGGGTCAGCGCGTCTTCACCGCGTTCGGTCGTTTGAACGGAGTGCCCTTCGGCTTCAAAATTAAAGCGAAGGCCCTGCGCGAGGTGCGCTTCGTCTTCGACGATGAGTATGCGGCTCATACGCGATAGATTCTGGGAAGTCGCATGGTGAAGGTGCTGCCCAGGCCTTCGCCTTTACTCTCGGCGTAGGCATCGCCGCCGTGGCGAAGGGCGATCGAACGCACAATGAATAGACCCAGGCCGGTTCCGTTCACTTGCCCGGCCATGGAATTCGGCGCGCGGTAGAAGCGCTTGAAAATGCGTTTCAGCTCTTTCGGCTGTATTCCCACGCCGTTGTCACATACGCGCAAGGAAACCGTATCGAGATTGGGCGTCGAGATATCGACAGCGATGTTCTTTTCCTTCCCCGAATACTTGACGGCATTGTCGAAGAGATTAAAGACCGCAGTACGCAGCTCCTCGGCGCTCCCCATAACGGTGATTTCGTCCGTCCGCTCACTGCTTAAATAAAGTGAGCTGGCGGATAAGTGCTGCCGCAAACGCGTAAGTGCGAGCACATCGTTCACAATTTCGGTGAAATTCACGTCCTTCCAGTTCTCCCGGAGACTTCTTTGCCGTACGTGGCTGGCCTTGAGCACTTGCTCAACCGTGCCAAGCAGTCGGTCAGTATCTTCGAGCATGATGCGGTAGAAATCACGCCTCTGGGTCTCGTCCAGTCGACGGCTTTCGAGCGTTTCCAGGTACAAGCGAATCGACGCGATCGGCGTCTTCAGTTCGTGGGTAATTGCATTCAGGAAGCTGTCTTGCTGTTCATTTCGGCGGATCTCGCGGACAAGGAAAATCGTATTCATGACCAGGCCAGCGATCAACAGTCCAAACAGAACGATGCCGAGGACCAGCGGAACAACTTGGCGCCAGTGGAAGATCATCCAGCCGACGTTGAGAGCCGTTGCCAGCGCGACGAGGCAGGTACCTAATGAGATAAAGAACGCGATAGCCTTCGTGCGGCGCGTAATACGCATGTCTTTAGTTTACGCCAGAGATAAGCTTCTCGTGTCAGATTGAAATGGCGCTCCTCGCGCCTTGGCGTCCGCTCTAGTCCGCCACAATGGTTGGCAGCGGGACTTCGGGTGTCCTGGCCGCCCGCCGGAGTTCAGCTGGCTGTGTTGCGCGTGGCGCAAGCTTCTGCTGCTTGATGTCCCAGGCGAGGCCGAGCGTCCGCAGGGCGCAGATCCCATACCAGTTCATATCGAACTCATACCAGGCAAGGCCGTGCCGCGCGGCTTGCGCCGACGCATGGTGATTATTGTGCCACCCTTCCCCGAACGTGAGCAACGCCACCCAAAAATTGTTCTTCGACGTATCACCTGTGAGGAATCGCTGAGATCCCCACATATGTGTCGCGGAATTAACGAGCCAAGTGGCGTGGAGGCCGACAGTCGTCCGCAGGAAGACTCCCCACAACAGGCACGACCAGCCACCGATTGCGAAGATAAGCAGACCGAGCAATGCGACTGGGACCCAGTGCCACTTGCTGATCCAGAGATGAAACTTGTCTCTTCGAAGATCCGGTACGAAAGGTAAGAGCTCTTTGGCGTTGTTGTGCATCGCCCGGCCCGTCAGAATCCAACCCATGTGCGCCCAGATCCCGCCATCGCGCGGAGAATGCGGATCACCTTCCTTATCGGTATTCTGATGGTGCACGCGATGCGTCGCCACCCAGGCGATAGGGCCGCCTTCGAGGGCCAGAGTTCCGCAAACGGTGAGGAAGTATTCCATCCATTTCGGTGTCTTGTAGCCCCGATGCGTGAGCAACCGGTGGTAGCCCATGCCGATGCCAAGACTCCCAACAACCCACGAAAGCAATATCGCCAACGCAAGCGCCTTCCAAGTGAAGAAAAACAAGGCTATGATCCCACCGACGTGGAATGCTGCTATGAAGGAGCTGGTCACCCAATTGATGGGTTGTGCAAATGTTCTGTCGCGTTCAAAGATGCTCATGGTCCCGTAGTCCTCTGTAGCCCCCTGCTGGCTATTCCCACAACGTAGCACCCGGGCGTCCGAGCTTCTGTAATAGTTGTGTAATTGCGCCGGGCAAAGGAGGGGTCCTCGCCCACATGCGCCGCAGAGGGGGTCTTCTAGGTTTTCGTAGCCTGACAGGAGGGGCGCGCCCCAAAACTACAAGCAGTCACGGTGGTGGCCATGGGACACCAAAGCGCGCTCGGGTCGAAATCGCGTCTCAGAATCCAAAAATATCTCGAATCCGGTTGTCACCCGTGCCGTTCGAAAGAAACGCAAAGCCGGATCATTGGCCTAATCTGCCCCTTTTTGCCCCTGCGTGTTTCTGTTAAGTGTCCACTCATCAGGAAGATGGATGGTAGGGGCGGTGGGGATCGAACTAAAAACAGCATTGACGGCGCGTAAGTTGTTCTATAGAAGGGGAAGTCAAGGAAAAATACTGCCCCCACCGCCGGAGTTTGCCGGAAGTGATACTTTTAATGGGATTAGGTCATACACAAACCGGTTACGTGAGCTGAAGCGAGTTGGGTCTGCGAACCGCTCCAATGGGGCGCGGAAGCACTTAGGCCTGTTGCGGGAATTCCATCAAATCAGGCGAGCGCGGTAAACTCGGGCTAGATTTGCCAAGGCACCTACGATCCGATCGTAGCCCCAGCTGGGATTTTCCCTCGCCATCTGCAAGGCCAGGAGTTCTGTTTCCTGATCTACTCTTGGGCGCCCTACACTTCGACGGAATTTGGATTCCCCTGTGATCTATCGCTTCGTGAAAACGAGATTGTAGGTGATGTTTCTGGGTCGGAAAAGCCCATTCGAAAAGGGGCTGTGCAAAATCCTAAGCCACGCCATTTCAAGCCGTTCGAGTTTTTT
>QHYJ01000121.1 GCA_003223255.1 Acidobacteriota bacterium
CTTCAAGACCTTCGAGCGGCGAGATCTTCGGGTTGAGGCCAACAATATCACGCGCACCGATGTGAAACTCGAGGTCGGGAGCACGGAGCAGTCGGTCACTGTCACCGGCGAAGCACCAGAGTTCCAAACCGATCGCGCCGAAACGCGCGCCAACGTCAGTTCCCTGGAGTTGCAGAATCTCCCCGTTCCGCTCGGGCGCAATTACCAGCAGCTTTTCCGCACATTGCCCGGGGTCGCGCCACCTTCCAACTCGCATTCGATTCCGACCAATCCGTCCCGTTCGCTAGAATTTCACGTGAACGGCACCAGCGACGATCAGAACAATACACGCATTGACGGCGTGAGCTCCACTACCGTGCAGTTGCCGCACATCGTTTCCTATGTCCCGGCACTCGAGTCGATCCAGGAGGTCAACGTAGTCACCAGCAGCTTCGACGCAGAGCAAGGCTTTGCCGGAGGGGCAGCGATCAACGTACAAATCAAGAGCGGTACGAATGCGATACACGGTTCGGCCTTCGAATACCACAGCAACCAGCACCTGAAAGCGTGGCCGGAATCCGTTCCTCCGGGTCAATCGCAAAAACCGAACCTCATATACAACCAGTTTGGCGGCACGATCGGCGGGCCGATCAAGAAGGACAAGCTCTTCTATTTTGTCAGCTATGAAGGCAGTTACGATCACCGCAACGTGCAGCGAAAAGTGACGGTGCCAACGGACGCCATGAAGGCAGGCGATTTCTCACAATTTCTGGCGAACGGGATCATTATTTATAACCCCTACACTGACGCGTCGGGGACTACGCTCGCTGACCCGTCTCAACGGCTGCCGATGATGGCGCCCGGCGACCCACGATGCAATACGGCCACCAATCCGAGCTGCGAGAACATTATTCCGGCCAGCCTCCTAAATACACCGTCAGCACAGATTGCACAAAAGATTAATGCCCTATGGCCGGAGCCGAATCTGCCCGGTTTGAAAAACAACTATTTCGCCTCGGGCGGTTTCGGGTTTGACCGCAATACGATTGACAGCAAAGTGAACTGGAACATCAACGAAAAATTCAATGTTTTCGGGCGGTTCAGCTTTCTCCATTACTCAGACTTCACGCCGACAGTTTTCCAGTCTACAGGGGCTCAGGGAAGGCCGATTGGCGGCAGCAGTAACCCGGGCCACGGGCAAGGTGAAACTTACAGCACGACTTTCGGCGCGACCTACGCGTTCAAGCCGAACTTCACTATGGATGCCTATTTCGGCTTCACGAAGCAGGGGACCAATTCTGAGCAAACCGGGCTCGGCACGAATATCGGTCTCGACGTATTGGGTATCCCTGGAACGAATGGCACTCGCAAGTTCGAAAGCGGCTGGCCCGAATTTGACCTTACCGACCCTAGCGGCGGCAGCGATTTTGCGACCATTGGCAATAACACGAATTTCATGCCGTATTACCGGCACGACCCACAGTATCAATACGTTGTGAACTTGGACTGGATCCATGGCAGGCACAACGTCCGATTTGGGACAGACATTTACCGCCAAGGCCTAAATCAAACGCAGGCGGAATGGATCGGCGGCGGCTCATTTTTCGGGGCGCAAGGCGGATTTGATTTCGGGCAGCAGATCACGGGGCTGTGCCAGGATCCGCCGGACTGCACCACGAGCAGCAAAACCAATCGCGGGAACAGCTATGCAGCCTTCTTGCTCGGCTTGCCGGACCAGGCCAGCAAGTCACTGCAATTCCCCGACGAGTATCACATCCGCGCGATGCTGTACAGCGCTTACATCCGTGACCGCTACAATGTAACGCCACGCCTGACCATTAACTATGGCATCCGCTGGGAGTACTTCCCCTATCCAACCCGCACGGATCGCGGTTTAGAGCGCTATGACCCAACCATCAACAAAGTTCTGATCTGCGGCATGGGGCAAGTGCCGGCCGGCTGCGGTACCGAAATCAGCAAGAAGCTCTTCTCGCCACGGCTCGGCATTGCCTGGCGGACCACCGACACGTTCGTCGTTCGCGCTGGCTATGGCCTGACCAGGGACCCTTACGAGGGCCTGGAGTTGATGCGGAATAACTACCCGATTATGGAACCATTCGGTATCCAGACCCCGAACGCGTTCACCCCGGCAACTACGCTCGCAAAAGGGCTTCCCGCCATCCCCCCTGTCACCATACCCAGCAACGGGATTCTGGATTTACCTCTGGATGTCGGCTTTGAAGGTCAACCGAAGAACCTGCACCGGGTTCACGGGAGAGGCTGGCTACGTTGGAACCCGCTCCATCCGCCAGCTCGGGTTCATCGACATCAACGCCGGGCAGATCCCCTTTACGAACAGGTCCACTCAACCGCTCCTGCAGCAATGGGGACGAACTGCGGCAACCACATTCCTCGAGCCCCTCGGCACCGGCCACTACGATTCGCTTCAGGCCTCTTTAAAGCGCCGGTTCAGCAAGGGCTTGATGCTCAACGTGAACTACACGTGGGGCAAAGGCATCAATTTTGCAGACTCCAGCTCCTCCACTCCGAATATCCAGTCGCAATCCTACATGAAGATGAATCGGGCGCCGACCGGATTTGACATCACACACAACCTCGCAATCACGAGCGTATGGGACCTGCCGTTTGGCCGAGGCCAGAAGTGGCTGGGCAGCAAAGGCGCTCTCACACCTGTGGTGTCCGGATGGCAAGTTAACAATTTGATCAGCGCCTTTGGCGGCACGCCGTTCACCGTTTGGGGCGATTGTGGCGCCGCCTGGCCAGGCAATTCTCCGCCGATGAGCAATTCGTTCGGGAAACCCTAGCAACACGGATCCCAACAACCCGGTTTGCCTTGCCGGCTCTCTCGGTAACAACGGCTTTAATAATCTGCGCGGCCCAGGCATATTTAATTGGGACCTCGGGTTATTCCGCGATTTCGCGGTGAAAGAGCAGTTGCATATACAGTTCCGGGCCGAGGCGTTCAACTTCACGAACACGCCTCACTTCTGTACCAACGCTCTCGACAATCTCCTTGGTGACGCAGGCGCCTACGATCCGATAACCGGCCGAGTGACCGATCCAGGTACCTTTATGCAACTAAACGGCGGCATAAATGGAAATTGCGACCTGGCACGCGAGGGCATTGACGAGCGCCAGTTCCGCCTGGGCCTCCGCTTCCAGTGGTAAGCCGTAAGCGAGCAGCCGCCACTGGGCAATACAATTGCCTTATGCGTGCCTGTGCCTGTTCGTGCGGACTCCTCCTTGCACTTGCCGCTCTGTGTATACGCGCGCAAGGCCAACGCCTGCCGGAGCTGCCCCAGGTCGACGCGTCCGGCTTTCTGCCAGCCATTCGGGCTCAGGTCGAGCTAGCGGAACGGA
>QHYJ01000417.1 GCA_003223255.1 Acidobacteriota bacterium
ACGTCGCCGGTGTTCATATTTGAGGCTCTTCTTCAAAGAAAAAGGAAGTGCTCTTCGGTGCCGAATAGCTATCTTTTTGTCTTAAACCTGGCTATCTTTTGGCTGGTCCATTAGAAGGTGATCCCCCCTCTCCAAATAGCGAGGTATCATTAGTTATTCGGTCATGGAGGATCCTTTATCCATTTTCGTTCCTGCTAACCGCAAGAAACTGTTAGTTACGGCAGGAGTTTTCGGCAGCGGTTGCCCTGGTCGACTCGTGGACGAATTCCTATATCTCGTTAGGCTTTCTATATCCGTTTCCAATCATGATTGCAGCAGGGTTCCTGTCGCGCAAAGTCATTATCATCATCGCCTTGCTGTGCGCTTTTCTTGATTTCAGCAATCTGCCCAAGAAATGAGACGCTCGTACACCTCGTATTTATGGATCGATGTGGCGAACACGCATTAAAGTGTGCCCTGCGTATCTCTCGATGCGCCGCTAGTCGAGATCGGGGATATCACCACAACACTGCTGGGATCGCAGAAAAATCCCAACGTGTGGCGCAGGCACATTGGGCCCACGCAGAGATTTTATTCGTGGGTGATGAACAACCACTGGGGGACCAACTGCGCTTATCAGGAAGGTGCGGTGAAGTTCCGCTATGCATTGCGACCACATGCGGGTTACGACCCCGTCGCTGCCAGTCGCCTGGCAATTGGGCTCTCGCAGCCTCTGTTGGCGTCAGCTGCCGCTGCAGATTCGCCAAACGATTCGCTCTTGCTCATTGAGCCGGACGACGTATTGGCTCTGACGCTCAAGCCAACCCAAGACGGCAAAGGATGGATCGTGAGACTCTTCGGCGCTTCCGGAGAGGACAGGAAGGCGCGGCTGTTCTGGGCAAAGAGCTTGGCGAGGAACTCATCGCCGCGAATGTGTCTCAGTGATTTGAGCGAGCAAGCGCTGACACCTGTTGATGGGGAAGTAGCCGTCGCCGGATTGGACCTCGTCACTCTGAGAATAGAGAGCATCTAGAATGCGCCCCCCGGCGCATTGGAAGTAAAATGAGATTTTTGGAGGAGAACATGGAGGCAGGAGAAATATCGGCGAGGTTGGCGGGGAGCCTTTCGCTCGGTGGACAAGCTTCCGTCCATCGCCTCGGGTTCGGGGCGATGCGTCTGACCGGAGAAGGCATCTGGGGTCCGCCAAGAAATCGAAGCGAAGCGATAGCCGTACTCCGCCGAGCGGTAGAGCTCGACGTGAATTTCATGGACACTGCGGATTCCTACGGCCCCGGCGTGAATGAGGAGTTGATTGCGGAGGCTCTATTTCCTTATCCAAAGAATCTGGTGATCGCCACTAAGGGAGGCTGGAATCGCCCGGGACCAAACCAGTGGACTCACGATGCAACTCCGGCGCATCTGCGCAAGGCTGTTGAGGGCAGCCTCAAGAGACTCCGAGTAGAATGTATTGATCTTTATCAACTGCACCATCCCGATCCAGTTGTGCCTCTAGAGGATTCGGTAGGAACGCTTGCGCAACTCAGAAGCGAAGGAAAGATTCGGCTCATCGGGTTGTCGAACGTCACGCAGGAGCACATCGAGCGGGCGCGCCGGATCGTTCCTATTGTTTCGGTGCAGAACCGCTATAGCTTTGCTGACCGTGAATGGGATTACGTGGTCGGTTATTGTGAGCGAAATGGAATTGCCTTTGTCCCTTGGTTTCCACTAGGGGCAGGCCGAGTGGCGGGTCAGACGCTCGATCAAATCGCGCGCGCACATCAAGCCACGCCGCACCAAGCAGCGATTGCTTGGCTATTGAAACGGTCGTCCATCATGTTGCCCATTCCGGGAACATCATCCGTCAAGCATCTTGAGGAGAACGTTGCCGCGGCCAGGTTACAATTAAACGACGAAGAATATCAAAAACTCTCGCGAGTACCTCAATTAGCGGCAACGCGGTGATAGTGGGGCAGGACGAAAATCGCCTCCAAGGAATAGCGTTTTAGCACCAGCGTTCCGACGCAGTCTTTTCCTAAAAGGCGCACAGTTTAAGTGGAAGAGAGTCAACCTTCTATCCGAATCTTAGCTACTCACTTTGTGGTATAGGCGGTAGGGTTCATCAGCGATAGCAGAGAAAGGACGGAAACTCGCTTTTCCTGCTTCGGTTAAGACGACAGAGTCATCAGAACCGGCTGCCAATGGACTGGCCGCAAGGAGTTGTGCCCGCGTCAGACGCGGCGGCAAGTCACCGGTAGCAAACAGTGCGAGCGGTCCGCGCATCAGGGCTACGAGATCTGGGTTCTGCGCATCGACCGGTTCCAAACGCAGCGGCATTCCAATCTCGAATTCAACGCGGTCGCCGTCCTTCCAGGTTCGCGTTACGGAGAAGAATTTCCCGGGCGTCAATTCACCTTCCACGCGCTTGCCATTGACGGAGACTCGCGTTTGGGCATCGGCCCAACTCGGCACCCGGAGATGAACCGTGAAGCTTTCGGGATGAGCCAGCTGAAAGCGGAGCTCAGTGGTCGTCAACCTCGGATATTGAGTGGCTTGCGTCAGACTGCAACGGCTGCCGTTTTGCGTCCATGCTAGTTTCGAAGGCAGAAACAGGTTAACGTAGATTGCATTCCTGCCTTGGTAGTAGGAGCTGATTCCGTAGTCCGCTGCCAGCTGAGGGAACGTGCCCGAGCAGCAGGGCCATTTGTCCTTGTAGTAGACCTTTTTGGCGTCACTTTGGTTGTAGTCGGAGTAGTAGAAACTTGTGCCATCAGGAAGAATCGGCTTTGCACCAGCGATAGTATTGTAGAGCACGCGTTCCATGCTGTCGCCGTAGCGAGAATCCTCCGTTACGCGCAACAAGTAGCGTGTGATCTTGAACTGTCCGTAGGCTCCGCAAGGAGTTTCAAAACTCGCATGCGTCGTGCCTAGGCTGGCCCCCAGCAATCCCTTGCCCGGCTCCACAAACGCTTCGTTTGGCCCCCATCCTCCCGTGGCGTAGTTCTGTTCCTGAACCATGCGGAGGCCGTTGGCCGCGGCTCGCAGATATTTTTCATCGCCAAGCATGAAGTAGGTCTGCATCGCCGAACTGAGCGTGTTAACGTGGCTATAAGCATGCTTGCCCGGCAGAACATTCTCGTTTTCTGCGAGCGCGTCGTAATACTCGTGATAGATGAAGCGCTTTCCGAGATCGAAGTAGCGCCTATCTCCGCTGCGTTGATAGGCCAAAAAGAAGTTCTCGGGAAGCGTATAGGTTTCGTCCCAAGTATAGGAAATATCCTTGTTTGGCCACCGCGCCTCCTGCTCGGCACGGCTCAAAGCCTTTTCAGGAAGATGCGGAAGCACTGCGCCTGTCGCCCGTTTGAGCACTTGCAGAGCGATTGGATCGGCGGCCAATTTGTGCGCATCGATCAAGCCACAGCAGGTTTTGTCGAAGGTATAGCCGGGCAACCGATAATCAACGTAAAACTTTCCAGTTGGCTCGACGGTTTCGGCAAAGGCCCGCACCAGCCGATGAACTTTTGCCTGCGTAGGCTTCGAACCCGTAACCGCGTAGGCGCGCGCCAATCCCGACAAGTATTGGCCAAAGCTGTGCCCCGCAATGAATCCGTGAAAATTGTTTTCGTGGTTGAAATCGTCCGCATTGTCGTACCAGCCGCCAAGGTCCGGCCCTGGGGCGGGCATTCCTTGACGCTGACGAAATGGCTTCAGGAGGCCATCCTCATCGAGATGGAGAAACACTTGATGATTTTGCTCAAATTGAGTGCGGAAACGACTGTCAAGAAGCCGTACGCGGGAATAAGGGAAAGTGGAAAGCGGAGGCGAAATCGGTGCGGTGGGGTTCTTGGCCCAAATAGGTACCGAGCGCGCCATCCACGCACCCACCGCCGAAACCATTGCCCTCTTTGCGAACTCACGTCTGCTTGTAGGCCTCATAGGTCCGTTCCTGCCAGCGTTTGAAAGCGCTTGCATGATAACCTATACCCGGAAAAAAGATGGGACACAAGCGGCAATCGTGTTCCCGGATACATTATGCTCTGCGGAGGAGGGCTTATGCGGATTGTCACGGTACTCATCGCCGTGTTCCTTTTTCTTGTCTCCAGCTCATTGGGGCAGACACAAAGGGAGAATCCGACCAACGCCATTCGAACCGCGCTCGGAAATCGAGACTTTGATAAGGTGGTCGAGCTCACTCGAACTGCATTGCGGGAATCACCCAACAACGCACAGCTCTGGACCTTTCAAGGGATCGCTCTTGCTGAGAAGGGCGACAATCCAAGGGCATTTGTTTCCTTCAAGCATGCGCTAAAGATTGATCCCAACAACCCAGGAGCGCTCGCCGGCGCAGCACAAAGCGCTTATGCCACAAACAACAGTGCCGAGGCAGTGCCGCTGTTGAACCGTTTTCTGCGGTTGCGCCCGGACGAACCTACCGCCCACGCGATGCTGGCCGTTTTGCAATACAGGGAGGGCAACTGCTCAAGCGCTGCCACGCATTTTGAGAAAGCCGACGAACTTATTGGTTCACAGTTGGATGCGCTCAATGCCTATGGCGCATGCCTTGTCCGATTAAAACAGTTTGAACGTGGAGAGGAGATATTCGCGCGAGCGCTCAACCTGCACCCCGAAAATCAGCGCCAGCGTCTGCTCTTGGCTTCTCTACAGATTATGACCCGAAAGCCGAAAAATGCACTCGTAACGCTGGCGCCTCTTCTCGACACTAGTAATCCCTCGGCCGACACGCTGCAACTAGCTTCTTCGGCTTACGAGGATTCGGGAGACACTCCGAAAGCCGTTGAGGCTTTGCGCCGGGCCATCCTTCGAGATCCCCGGAACGTGAGTCTGTATCTAGACTTTGCGAATATCTCGTTTTCCCATGAGTCCTTCCAGGTGGGCATTGACGTGATCACCGAAGGGATGAAGCTGCAGCCGCAGGCCGCGCCACTGTACATTGCGCGCGGCGTGCTGTATGTGCAGTTGGCTCAATATGAGGAAGCGGAAAGCGACTTCGAGAAAGCTCAGGAGCTTGACCCTGGGGAATCTCTTGGAGCTGCCGCGCAGGGTTTAGCTGCGGTCCAGGCGAACGATCCCGAGCGCGCCCTGCCCACGATAAATCAAAAGCTCTCTGCCAATCCCAACGATCCAGTTTTGCTCTATCTGCGAGCGGACGTGCTCTCGCAAAAAGGCGCGGAGCCGGGAACCTCTGAGTTCGAGCTGGCGTTGAAATCCGTAAAGAAGGCCGTCGCGCTGCGCCCGTCTTTTCCTTCCGCACGCGTGACGCTGGCAAAGTTCTATATGCAGATGGAGAAGTACGTAGAAGCAGCCGAACAGTGCCGCAAGGCGCTGGCCAGCGATCCCAGGGACCAGACCGCTTTGTACCGGCTGATTCAGGCTCAACGAAAGCTCGGGCAGCAGAAAGAGATTCCGGAGTT
>QHYJ01000418.1 GCA_003223255.1 Acidobacteriota bacterium
CAAGGGCCAGTGGCTGGGAAGGGACGCGAACGGGGCGGTCGACAAGGTCATCGGCAATTGGGAAGTTTCAGCCATACAAACATACCAATCGGGCAGACCACTATCCATCACGATGGCAAACAACAACTTGGGGGGATATCTCTTCAACTACGTCCAATATCCCAACAAGGTCAGCGGCACGAACGCCCTCACGGGAAACTTTCGCGACCCCAACACGGACACTTATTTGAACGCGGCGGCGTGGGCCGACCCAGGACAGTTTGGGTTTGGCAACGCACCTCGAGAAGACGAGAATGTCCGCTGGTTCGGGTACAGGAACGAGGACTTCTCAATTCAAAAGGACACTTACTTCGGTGAGGGCAGATATGTTCGATTCCAAGGCGATGCTGGAAATGTCCTTAACCGGGTTTTCTTCTGCCCCCCAGGCACCCGCCTGGGTAATGGCAACTTCGGAAAGACTAGTAGCCAGTGTAATATCCCCAGGCGGTGGCAGCTCGCCCTGCAAGTCTTCTTCTAGGCTCACCCCGGGAAGATGCTTTCTGTGAATGGTCCGCGCCTGGAGGACCATTCACGGTTGGCTATTGGCTCAAAAAAAAACGCAGGGCGCAGCTAACTCGGGGCGGGCAGTGATTTAGGAAGGTTCTTTCTATCTAGGCTCAGCTAATCTTTCCCGCCGCAGAATGCCGTGACCTTCTTGCAGCACCAGCAACTGGTTCGCGCCAATGTTTTTGAACGACTCCACGAGGCCCAGGGGCCAGCGAACCTCGACTAAATCCACCTGCTTGGCCTGAGCCAGCCCAAAATGCAAACGAAAATCATTTTGGGAAAGATAGCTGGATCCGCTCAAGACCTCATTCATTTGCGAATGCCGGCCGGCGACCACCCGCACGCGCGCGCCAATGGCGCTGCGATTCGACTTCGCGCCGATGCATTTGATCTTGAGCCAGTTGTTTGTCGCGGGCGATTCGTTGCGGAGGAGTGAAGGAGGTTCGTTCATGTTGATGATGGCGACGTCGACGTCTCCATCATTGTCGAAGTCACCGAAGGCCATCCCACGGCTCGGGCGAGGTTGCGTCAGTGCGGGCCCGCTGATCGAAGTAACATCCGCAAAGCGGCCGTTGCCGAGGTTCTTGTAGAGGATCTTTCTTTGCTTGAAGGTGACGTGAAGCTGCCGCGTGTCCACTTCGGGGAAAACATGGCCGTTGGACATGAAGATGTCCGGCCAGCCGTCGTTGTCGAAATCGAAGAGCCCGACTCCCCACCCCAGATACTTGGTGTTCGCGCCCAATCCTGCCTGAAAGACCGCGTCGTAGAAAGTGCCATCGCCGTTGTTATGATAGAGATTCGCGGTTTGGTCGGAATAGTTGGTCTTAACGATGTCGAGCCAGCCGTCGCAGTCGTAGTCCCCGACTCCTACGCCCATACCGCCCTGAGCTTTTCCGTTCCCGTCCAACGCGCAGCCGATCTCCGAGCCGACCTCTTCGAAGGTTCCATCATGATTGTTATGGTAGAAACGACTTGCGACGGAATCGCACGCGACATAAATGTCCGGCCAGCCGTCGTTGTCAAAATCCGCGGCGCACACTCCGAGACCGTAAGAGCCCGCGGGAATCCATTGGTCGCTGACGAAGGTGGGAACCGCCGGACCCCGCGGAACTACGACGCCGGATCGCTCAGAAACGTCCTCGAACGTTCCATCGCCGCGATTGTGATACAGGATATTGGTGCCGCCGCTTAGTCCTTGCGGTCCGCATCCGATGGAGAGGCCAAAGTAGCGGCAATACTGGCTGTCGCCGGGCTGAGGAGCGGACGGTGGATCAAAATTCACGTAGTTTGCGACAAACAGGTCGAGAAGGCCGTCGCGGTCGTAATCCACAAAGCAGCAGCCGGTATTCCATCGCGGAATTGGTTCTTTTTGCAGAAGGCCAGCCTTTTCTGTAACGTCGGTGAATGTCCCATCCCCGTTGTTGTGGTAAAGGACGATTCCGCCCCAGTAGGTCACAACCAGGTCATCAAAGCCGTCGTTGTCATAGTCTCCGACACAGCAACCCTGTCCCCATCCTGAGCGCGTCAGTCCGGCTTTTTCAGTTACGTTAGTAAACGACCCATCGCGTTTATTGCGAAACAAGAAGTTCGTCGGCGGGTGTTCTGGCGAGAGGCCTTCGAATCTCGTTCCATTAACTAGGAAGAGGTCCAACCAACCATCGTTGTCATAGTCGAAAAACGCTAGACCGCAACCAAGTTCTTCCAGGAGGTACCGCTTGCGTGTAACGCCACCAAAAACGTTGGTTGCGTGGCCTAAGCCTGCCTGATCGGCTACGTCCGTGAAATGAAAACTCGCCCTGGATGTGGAAGCGGCCCCGGTTTTCCCTGTTGCCGTGGCTGTCCGCGGCCTTTGGAGACTCAGTGTTTCACGGAGCGCCGGCAAAAGCAGGGACGCGGGCACTATAGAACCACATCTCCCGAGTTGACGGAGAAAACCGCGACGCGAAATCTGTTCCAACTTCCTGGTGCTAAGCGAACTCCCCCGGTTAACCAAATGACTCGACATGTTTGGATTATTCTGGCAACAGCAACCGAAGACGCAGGTCGCTCTGCGCCCTGCGCTCGGCTTCCAATTTTCGCGACTTGGCAAACTGTTCCTCAGATTCGTTGAGTTTGCCGAGGCGGCGGAATAACAGGCCCAGCTGGTAGTGGGCCTCTACAGACCCTGGATCGAGCGCGACCGCCCGCTCAAGATCTTGCCGGGCTTCGTCATACTGGTGTTGTCTCAAGAGAATGCTGCCCAACTTGGCGCACGAAGGGGCATGGTCAGGATGGTCCTCGAGGAGGTTGCGAAACACAGCGACAGCCTGATCCGCCTGTCCAACGGCATCATACGTGAGACCCAAATAATACGAAGCAGCAACCTGATCGGACTGCAACCGGAGGCTTTGTTTGAGCGAGGACTCGGCTTCGGAGTATTGGCCCTGGAGGTAGTAGACCGCGCCCATTGCGTAGTTCAGGATGGCATCCTGGGGACGCTTTTGCAGAAGCCCCGCGAGAAGGGATGCCGCTTTGGCCAAGTCGCCTTTAGCGACATTGGCTGAGGCCAGAACATAAACATAGGGATCATGATCGGGCTTCAGCGAGACAGCCCTGGAAAGGGCGGGCCAAGCGTCTTCCAGTAAATTTCGCTGCAAGCACACTTTTCCGAACTGGAATAAGACCTCGGGATCGTCAGGAGCCTGTTTTTTCGCCTCAATCAAGTAGGCCAGGGCTTTCTCCGTGTCTCCCTGGTGCACTGCAATCTCGGCGAGTTTTTGGTTGCAGACCACGCACGCGGCGTCTAAGGTGAGCGCGGTTTGGAAGCTTTGCTCAGCGCGCTCGAGAAGTCCCAGGGAAAAGTAGGCCTCTCCGAGTTTCAAGGCTAGAAGGGAAGAGGGGCGCGCAGCGGTCCTTGTCTCTGCGGCTTCCAGAACTTCCTTCGCCTCCGGGGTCATTCCGTATTTGGCCAAAACACTAGAGAGTTCCATTGAGGATTCGTCAGACGGAACAGAGATCTTCTGCCAGTTACGAACCAGACCCCTCAGCTCTTCTGTTTTTCCTAGGGCTCCATAGTCTGTCGCCAGCAGAAGGATGCCATCATCAGACGCGCTTAGCTGAGGCACGATGGGTTCCGCTATGTCCAGAGACTTCTGATAATTCTGGAGGAATGCCTCCACCTTGGCCAAGTCAAAGCGGGCGTTGAGGTTGCCGGGATCAAGTCTGAGGGCTTCCAGGAAACTTTTTTGGGCCAGGTGCGATTTTCCCTGGAGCAAGTAGGCGTTTCCCAAACTTGTTCGAGCGCCAACCAGTCGAGGATTGAGCGCTAGAGCTTGCGTCAGGAAGTGTGTGCTCTCCTTGTATTTGCCCTCCTGCAGGCGAATTGTTCCCAGCATCGCCAAAGCCAAAGCTCGCGTGGACGGATTGCCCAATGCCTTGCGCGCTTCTGTCTCAGCCGGTCCCCTTTGTCCCTGGTTCAACAGGTTAGC
This sequence comes from Acidobacteriota bacterium, assembly GCA_003223255.1. Taxonomy (GTDB): domain Bacteria; phylum Acidobacteriota; class Terriglobia; order Acidiferrales; family UBA7541; genus Acidiferrum. The sequence continues at coordinate 4,014 of QHYJ01000418.1, forward strand.
GGCCATTTCTATGTGCTTAAGCTGGGCAAAGCTGACGTTTGCGAGAACCAAAAGTCCAAGACAACACATGTAGAAGCGCCCATGGCCCCACGCAGGAAGCCGAGGAGGTTTTTCGAGTTCGCCAAGGCGGCTCATGTTCCGGTATGGTAGCAAGGCCCAAGAACTGCGGCAACGTTTACTCAAGCCAGTGCAAATTTTTACTTGACAGGAGAAAAACTTCGATGATAAAGACGGCGCTTATGCAAGCGTTTGCATTTTTCACGGGTAAACGAGTCTGCAGTCTGTGCGGAATATCGTGCCATGATGTCACTCAAGAGTGCAAGCGATTGCATCAAGTTTGCGGGGAGTATCAGGCTCTTCTTTGGGATGATCACCGTCTGGAGGTAAGAGATGAAGCGGATGCTACGCTCAAGTGTCTGCGGGCATGAGCATTTAAAGCCGTTATTGCTTCTCGGTTGGGTCTTTAGGCTCTCCGTCATCACCGTGTTTTTTGCGGCTTCCGTGCAAGCGCAGTTTACGGCCAACATCCAAGGTACGGTGGTGGATCCGAGCGGCGCTGCTATTGCGCAAGCAAAGGTGGATCTCGTAAATACCGTTACCCAGGTGTCGGCCACCACCACAACCGACGCCTCCGGGAGCTATCGGTTCTTGAGCCTCGCCCCAGGGTCGTACAAAATCACCGTGGAAGCTAAAGGCTTTTCGAAATCAGAAACGACTTTCACGCTCGAAACAAATGAGAATCTGAACCTGCCCATTTCCCTTAAGGTCGGCGCAGCAACAGAATCCATTGTAGTGACGACGGAGCCGCCGCTTCTGAACACTGCCGAAACCCGAAATCAGGAGACACTGGAGGCTCAGGAGCTCTCGACATTGCCATTAGCGGGGAGAAACATGCTCTCCCTGATAAGCGTGGCTCCTGGAGTATCCGGCCTGGGGCTCGCGGGGGGGCCGGGCGTAGCGTCGGGGACACCAGGGACGGGGGTGGACGTCTTCTCCACAGAAACGGCCGCGGACGTCAGCGCCAACGGGCAAGGAACTGTCGCCAACATGTGGACTATTGACTCGTTGGATGTCACCAGCAACATTCGGCAGGGGGTTTTGAATCTCGTCCCCAACCCCGACGTGATTCAGGAAACGAACATCCAGGTCAACACGTTTTCTTCCGAATACGGCCGTGGCAGCGGACTGCAAACCGCACTTACAACTAAGTCTGGTACAAATTCATTGCACGGCCTGGCCAGCGACTATTTCTTTTACCAGCCGATGTTTGCCAAGTATTCGCTGCCCAACTCAGCGCAAACCTTGGCTCCATTTCATAGCAACAACATTTCCGCAACCATCGGTGGCCCAATCATTCCACACCGTCAATTCTTCTTCTTTTTTGGCGTGGAACCGCTACGTTCTTCCAATTCGACGGGAAACCAAACGCTAACATTTGCGGATCCTGCGTTTGCGTCGTGGGCGCAAACGAACTATCCAAATACTTTTGGAACCAAGATTCTAACTACTTACGTGCCTACGCACATCGCAGGGACCACCGTCTTGAAGACCGCCAGCGATATCTTCCCGGGCACGTGCGGAACCGCCGCAACGAACAATTTGCCTTGCCCGACTCCGATGATCGATTCAGGGACGTTTAATGCCACCAATTTTCGCAATGGCACGCAGTATTTCGCCCGCGTGGACAAGTACCTAAAGAATGATCGCATCTACGGTAGCTTCTTTCGCACGCTTCTTGGGTTCGGTGGCCCCGCGGCAATCCCGCAGTTCTCAACGACAAACCACACCTGGGAGCGTGCCTTCCAGGTCAATTGGACGCACACCTTCAGCCCGACTCTGCTGAATGAAGCCATCTTCGCGCAGAATCGCATCGAGGGGAAGCTGGACGAGACCGGCGACTTTACCATTCCAGGAATCGGCGTTACTGGACAGAGCCTGGGATACGGCCTTGGTTTCTCCCAGGGGGATTTTATCCAGCATAACTACCATTGGCGCGATGTTCTAAGCAAGATTCGTGGCGCTCACGTTTTGAAAATTGGCTACGAGGGATGGTTTGGAGATGACGTGGAGCCCTTCCAAGGTCCGTGGTCTCACCCGGCTTTTAGCTTCAACAACCTGTTGGCACTGGCGCAAGATGCGCCCGCCACCGAGGGGGGGGTTATGTACAACCCCATTAGTGGCCAGCAGCAACTTTGGGATTGGAACGCTGCCTCTAAGACTTGGGGCCTTTTTGCTGAGGACACCTGGAAAGCGCGACGGAATCTGACCTTGACGCTAGGTTTCCGTTTCGACGATCAAGGAAATCCCTATTCCCGCTCAGCATCGACGGTGTTTGGCAATTTCTATCTGGGCACTGGTTCCACGTTCGACCAGCGAGTAGCCTCTGGTTTTGCAAAACCCACGCAGAATGCCGTCAACCATTCTCCGAAGGCATACACTCCTCGCATGGCCGCCGTCTGGGACGTCAATGGAAAAGGAGACTGGGTTTTACGCGGCGGATTCGGAATGTATTCGAATTGGCTCACGCCCGCTAACATCCAGGAAGAATTCCGCGGCAATCCCCCGGGTTTGATTCTTCCCACGTTTTTCGCCGCAAATGCACCGGGCAATCGCCCTGTCTTTGTTCAGGGTACTAGCAGCAAACCGCCGTTTGGATTTACCTTCCCGGCGCTGGCGGGAACCTCCTTGTGTCCTGCAGCTCCCTGTCTGGACTCCGCTGGAGGCATTGTGGGGGCAGGTCTTTCGATCGGAGGGATTGATCCGAACATCGTGTCCCCCACGGCGTACATTTTCGCAGCAACGCTCGAGCACAAGCTGACCGGGCATCTAGTTGCCAGCGCGTTTTACAGCCGGTCCCACGACTCAAACCTTGTCGGCAACGGCAATCTTGGAGGCGTAGTTTCCTATGGCGTTGACATCAACGCCATGCCGGGCGACCTGATTGGAAAGCCGCCCAACTCGGCTCCCACCCGGCTCAATCCCAGTTTTGGTCCAATCGCTTATACGCAAAACGATCGCGTTAGCAATTATAACGGGATCACTTTTGATCTTCGGGCGCGCGTGAGACGTGGTTTCTTCAACGCCTCGTACACACGCTCTTCTTCTAAAGATGACGCCGGCAGGTATCCTACGGCCCTCAATCCTCACCAGTATTACGGGCCTTCCCCTTGGGATGTCCCTAACCGCTTTTCACTCAGCCTCAACTATGAACTCCCAGGTCTGAACCGTGGCGAAGGATTCTTCGATCGCGCTACTGGAGGTTGGGGGCTCAGCGGAACCAGCATTTACCAGACCGGATATCCTTTTACGGTCTTTTCCGGCGCTTCGTTTTCAGCCGGCGGTGATTACAACGCCGATGGAGATAACTACGATTTCCCAAACGCGACCAGCTATCAGCAGGCCACCGCGCGCACCGCTTACCTCTCCGGGGTCTTCCCCGCAGGGCAGTTCACTACGCCCCCTGGCGGCACGGAAGGGAACGAGAAGACGGGTCAATTCCGCAACCCAGCCTTTATTCAAACCGACACGACCGTTTACAAGAACACGCACATCACCGAGAGACTTAACTTCCAAATGCGGTTCGAGTTCTTCAATCTGTTCAACCATCCGAACTTTCAGAATATTCAAGCCGATTTGAGTGCGGGAAACTTTGGCAAAGTAACCGGCCAGGCGTTGCCACGCTGGTGGCAGATCGGAGGTAAACTCACTTTTTAAAGCCAGGGCCCCGTCAGGAGGTTGAAGTGACAAATAGATCTGAAGTCTCGCGGCGGCAATTTATGAGCACGACCGTTTCCGCTGCCACAGCGGCAGCGCTATCCCTGAAAAAACTGTCTTGGTCGCCGCCAGCCAATCCCGCTCTCCCTTCTCCCCTTTCCAGTTCTTCGATGAACGTCGAATGGAAGGATCAGGGCGTACTGAACCTGGTCAAGTCTCCGTACGCTAAGTTGCGAAATGTGCCTGTTCATGCGGTCACGATCACCGCTGGCTTTTGGGGAGCGCGGCGGCAAGTAAACATCGAAAAAAGCATTCCCTCCATGGAAAAGTTGCTCGAGGCCAACGGACGCATGGACAATTTCCTGCGCTTGGCAGGCAAGAGCGACGCTCCTCAGCGTGGGCCGGTATTTTCCGATTCGGATGTTTACAAGTGGAACGAAGCGGCAGGTTTTGCGCTTCAGTCGGGCGACCGCCCTGGGCTACACAGCTTAGCGGACAAAATCATTAGAGAGGTTGTCGCTGTCCAGGAGCCAAGCGGTTATCTGAACACGTACTATGTTGGCGACCGGGCCAAAGACCGCATGACGCCTGAAGTGCAGCGGTGGGGCCATGAGTTGTACAACATCGGCCACATGATCCAGGGCGCCATTGCCTACTACCGCGCTACGGGCGATCGCACTCTGCTGGACGCTGGAATTCGCTTTGTCGACGGGTTCCTCCTTCCGAACTTCGGTCCCGGTCCAGACAAGAAACCGATCTTCTCGGGCCACCCGGAAATTGAGCTCGCCCTTATCGAACTGTTTCGAACCACCGGGGATAAACGGCACCTGGAACTGGCCGGCTATATTCTTCAAGGCGATGACCGGATCAAAGTGCCCCACCGCGGATATGTGTACCATTTTTGCGGAATCCCGTTCACGTCGCGCACCCACCTGGAGGGACACGCCGTTCGTGCCATGTACGCATGCTGTGGAGCTGCGGACTATTACCTCGAAACCGGGGATCAAACCTATTGGAAAACTCTCAACACCCTCTGGGACGACCTGATAACTCACCAAATGTACGTAACCGGCGGGGTGGGAGCACGCAGCGACGGAGAAGCCTTTGGAGATTCGTTTGAGCTACCGAATTTCACGGCCTACGGCGAAAGTTGCGCTGCCATTGGAAACATGATGTGGAATTGGCGCATGCTCGCCGCGACCGGAGATGCAAAATATGCCGATGTCATTGAGCGTGCCCTGTACAACGGGATCAACTCAGGCATGTCCCTGGATGGAACGCTTTATTGCTATCGCAATCCGTTGGGCTTCGATCCTTCGAGCGGCGACCGAATCCGCAACCCTTGGTACGATGTTACTTGCTGCCCGCCGAATCTTGAGCGCACGTTCGCAGCGTTGCCAGGCTATTTTTACAGCACCAGCGCCGACGGCCTCTATCTGCATCTTTATGACAATTCGCTGCTCGATTGGCACCTCGAGGACGGAACCGGCTTAAAGGTGCAGCAGAAGACGGATTACCCTTGGAATGCTTCAGCCGAAATCACCGTCACACCGGAGAAACCCGCGGAGTTCACGCTTTACTTGCGGGCTCCCGGATGGTCTGACCACACGCAGGTGACGGTCAATGAAAAGGCTGTTTCTGGAGTCACGCCTGGCCAGTATCTCGCGCTACGGCGACGCTGGGCGCCGGGCGACGTCGTCCGCGTGAAATTCGATCTGGCAACGCATCTGATTGAGGCGGACCCGCGCGTTGTGGACGATTACGGCCGCGTGGCCGTGCAGCGCGGGCCGCTCGTGTATTGCCTGGAACAGCTTGACCAACCGGAAGGAGTTGTACTCGCAGACGTCCGCATGGAGGTAAGCAAAAAATCCGCATGGCAATTCCACGAAGAATTCCGCAGCGATCTCTTGGGAGGCGTTGTGGTGCTGAGCTGCATGGGTGCTGTCAACGACGAACCCACTTCGAGGACGGGACTTTACTCTCGCTACAGCTCAGAACCTTCTAGGCACCGGGCAGCCACACTTACCTACATCCCCTACTATGCATGGGCCAACCGTGCGGCGACACCCATGCAGGTTTGGACGCCAGTTGTGAATGCGTGACAAGTGACCACGTAACCTCCTGCGGCACTGCCCCCGGCCTCCGGATGCGCATGACGAAAACTGATCTGCATGAAGCTGACGGCTATCACTGCCGGAGCGCCTTGCGAAGCGCGAGCCAGGGAGGCGCGAGGAATGACCGGCTTTCACCTCTGCGGAAGTGTCGACCCCCCAAAAGAGTGCCAGCGCACAGACGGGACAGATGGAAGACCCTATTTCGCATCCCACTTGAACAGCAATAGAGACAATCCTTCCCTGGGTTGTGAGAACCCGCGGCGAACCGTGCCGTCGACGACCTTCACCGAGTCCGGCCGTCCTTCCATCTTTAAGCGTCCAGCAATCTCAAGCCTCTTGTATTGTTCCGAAGTTGGGTGCCGCGGCCGACCCAGCTGCTTCCACTCCGTGTACGCGTTGCCGTCGGTCGCGTCTAAACGATATTGCTCTACAAGCGCGCGGTCCAACCCTGCGGGAAGCCCCTTTACAACCAATTCTACCGCGGTCGAGTCCGATGGCACGTCATCATCGTGATAGTTCACGACGAGGACTTCCACTTCCCTTTCTTTCCTCGCCGCAATGACATCCAGGTCCGGCTGTGCGCTTACCCCCGTTTGCTCGATCTCCCTCACGGGAATCGTGGCATTGCTGGTGACCGTGAGTCGTATCTCTCCGAGAAAGCCGAGCATGCGAAAGGCGTTCAGTATAGGCTTATCGATTCCGTTTGTTGTTAATTCTCGGAGACCTTCAAAATACGGCTGCCCATCGAACTGAAATGCCCAAGTAACGGAGCCCTGGAGGTTCACACCGTCCTCTTTAGCCAAATCCATGGCGCTCTTTAAGATGACAACCGCATAAGCTCCGTAGAGTGACTCGTTCCGGTATCCGTTTTGAGGCCGTTCTTTGGCGGAGCAGGCCGCGCACCCCTCGGGGTCGTTCTCACCTAAAATGATAGGGGTGTTCCGCCATTCCGGACTGTTCGCTACAATTTTGAAACCGGTGTCGATAGCCTTCAATTGCGGTGCTGGCCCCATCCTTACATGCTCATCCACCCACTCGGGAGAGCCCTTGGGATGAAAGGTGATGAAGTCGAGAGCCGTGCCGGTCGTGCCCGTGGCATAGTTCTTTCCATGAGCACAGTGCTCAAGAAAAAGACGCAGGAAATCTTCCGCCTGGTTGTTTCCCGGGCCGGTGCTGTCCGGACCACCAATGCTCGCTCCAGGTACCGCACGACGGATTGCGTCGGCGGAAACGTCATGCAACTTGAAGTAGTCTTCGGGAGTCCCGTGCCAATAGAAAATGTCCGGCTCGTTCCAGATCTCCCATAGCCACGTTTTCACTGCGGCGTCGCCGTATCTTTCGCGCAGGTGTTTTGCAAATTGAAAGACAAGTTCGGCCCACTTTGCGTAATCTTTTGGCGGATAACTCCATCCTGTGGCGAAGTCTATGGGAAAGTTATGCCGATAAGGAGGAGGCCCGGTCGTCAGCGCCTCGGGCATAAAGCCAATCTCCACCAATGGACGTGCCCCGACTTCTTGATACGCGTCGAAGATGCGATCCACAATCGTCCAGTCGTACATCGGCCGGCCTCGTGGGTCTTCCGTATACGCGTTGGTGGACCCCCATTTCAATGAGCCCGTGCCGTCGCCACTCGTGAGAAGGTTGTGGGTGCGAAGGTAAACGGGAACAGGGCTCAACTGAGCCAGTTCCTTGAGCAGCTTTTTTCCATTCGCGCTATACGTGAAATTCGGTTCGTCGTAACCAAAATAACTCCAAATCCGGGGCAACGGCCCAGAAGGTTTCGATGCGTCCACTTCGATTGTTGCCGCAGGCCGCACCTTGGTTACCGGAGGCCGTAACCCCCGGCCAACGTTTGAGCCTGCCGACGTGAGCGCCGAAATCATGGCTGCGATTAAGAACGTTCCTCGCGCGACTTTCATCCAGTTCTCGGCCTCCGCCTTATTTTTAACATTCATACATCCCTCGCCTCGTTTCTATAAGCTGTAATGGTTTTCTCAAACGAGCTACATTACGCACCCCAAAACATGGCTCGCCGCCTCGCCGCCGGATCAGCTTGCGGGTGACACGCGATATATGGTAAACGTTTGCTCGCAATCTGTGAAAAACAGTTGAGGAGCCAGCGTTTGGACCGCTCGGACACCGTTGGCTTGGTTGGTTCCTCCAGGGGAAGGAACCAACCTATTTCCGGCGGAATTTTCGTGTCACTAAGCACCAGGAGAGCATACAAATGTTTTCCGATGATAGGCGGCGTTTTCTGCGCCAAGCTGCGAACGCAGGAATGGCCTGCGGCCTGACTTCTCTGTTTGGCGGTTCTTTCCTGCGTGGTCAAATCGCGCCAGGCTCCGGGGACCCCGCCAGGGTTTATCTTGACTCACGCCGCATCACGGCGCCGCTCGACCGCAATCTCTTTGGATCGTTCCTGGAGCACCTGGGACGTGCGATTTACGAAGGCATATTTGATCCAGGCTCGAAACTCTCGGATGCCAACGGATTCCGCAAGGACGTTATGGAAGAAGTGCGCCAGATGGGAGTTCCCATCATTCGCTATCCGGGCGGCAATTTCGTTTCCGGCTACAACTGGCTCGACGGCGTCGGCCCCAAGGAGAGCCGCCCGCGCGTGCTGGATAAAGCTTGGAACTCCACCAACACAAATCAGTTCGGTACGAATGAATTCATGGCTTGGTGCAAGGCCGCGCATGCTGAGCCGCTGATGGGCCTCAATCTTGGAACGGGAACACCCGAGGAGGCAGCGGCTCTCGTGGAGTATTGCAAC
>QHYJ01000419.1 GCA_003223255.1 Acidobacteriota bacterium
CGTCCAGAGTCTCTCAGTCCATATCGTGTCCTCTCGGTGATTCCTAGTAGTAAGATCGTTTATTTAGCTTTACTTCTTATATTAACTATGGTTAATATGGGTGTTCTCGAGATTCGAGACATTTTGCTCATGATCTTTGCCAAATCAGTCTTAGCAGGTTTGGTTCTATCTCTGTTGCCAGTTGGGGCATTCGCGCAGGGAGAGACCACCAGCGCCATCGCGTCGCCTGGGAAAGTTATGGAATGAAACGCTCTTTGGCATTGTTGTTTCTGATTTGCGCTTTGCTTGCTCGACCAGCCGTCGCACAATCGCAGAACGAAGAACAGCCGGAGGCGAATCCTGGGCGCCCTACGGTCTCAACGCCGGCAACGCTGACGCAGGTCGGCTATCTTCAATTCGAGTCCGGTTTCACGGGCGCTGGCGATTCGCCCGAGTTCTCATCCCGCTACGGCTTCAATGAAGTGATGAAGCTCTCCGTGACGCGGCGAGTCGAGCTCTTGGCTTCGGCGGAGCCTGCCGCGCACTTTACGGCGGTAGGCACTACAACCAATCGCCTGGCTGATGTTTTCCTCGGCGCGCAGGGCGTTCTGTATCAGGGCGAAGGTGCCAAGCCGACGTTTGCGGTCAGCTACTTTCATCGCGTCTACAATGGCGGTGCTTCGGAATTCGATTTCGGAAGCCCGACCAACTCGTTTCTGGTTCTGGCAAGCGCGGACATGAAAGGCTTTCACTATGACGCGAACGCCTTCTTCACAGAGTTGGTGGAGGAGCCGGTGCGACGTGCTCAATTTGGGCAATCGCTGAGCATCTCGCATCCGTTCCTCAAGAACTTCATTCTTTCCGGTGAAATCTGGCACTTCACGCAGCCGTTTCTTCGAAGCAATGCGGTCGGCAATCTTTGGGCCGTCAGTTACACGGCGCGGAAGACTCTAGTCTTCGACCTCGGCTTTAATCACGGACTCACCGGCACCTCGACGCAGCGGGAAGTCTTCGTCGGATTCACCTATCTACTTCCTCACCGCCTTTGGAGCCGGCATGGCTTCCCCCCGAACGGGAGTGGCGCCCATTGAAGCGCTTGCCTCAGCGGTCGCATCTCGTCTGAGGTCGGCGATGATAAAAGGCCCTTGGGCGCCATCCTGAGAAGTAAAATACGAGATCAAATGTCTATCGCAGCAGCACCGCTGGCTTCAGATTTACTGCGTCGTATTGTTCGTCTCCAGGCGTTAACGATTGCTTGGATGACCGTTGAAGCCGTCGTAGCGCTTGGTGCAGCTTGGGCGGCGCGAAGCCCCGCTCTCCTGGGATTCGGCGGCGACAGCGCGATTGAACTATTTTCGGCGATCATTGTTCTTTGGCGATTTCGTTCCAAATCCGATTCTGCGGACGCCCAAAAGTTGGCTGCTCGGGTGGCCGGAGGTTTGCTCTTTGTTGTCGCCGCCTTCGTCATCGTTAGTTCTGGATTGTCTCTCCTCGGTTATCGCGAACCCCAACCCAGCTTCGCCGGGATTATCCTGTTGATTGTGGCAGCCATCGGTATGCCGTGGCTGGCAAGTCAGAAACGGAAGCTGGCAACTCAGGTTACGAGCGCGTCATTGAGAGCAGATGCAACCGAATCCGCTCTCTGTGGCTACTTGTCACTGATCGCTTTGGCAGGACTGTTGGCAAACCTGATCTTTCACGCGCCGTGGGCAGATCCGATCGCGGCCTTGGCTCTCGTGCCACTCATCGCGAGGGAAGCATGGGAGGCCATCCACGCTTCGCGACATTGCTGTTGCTGACCTTGTTTTGCCGCAGCCACCGCGGCCGCTAGAGTTTCCGAGGGAAGGAGTGGGGTCGCCCAATAATCAGAAGATCGCTTCACTTCTCAGCGGAGCACTTCAGAGTTGAACCACGGAAAGACCTGGAACCAATCGGAAGTGACGAGCGTTGAGAGTTGCCACTGAATAGCCTAAATGTAGAGCAGTGACGCCGATTAAGAGGTCTGGCAACGCGATAACAACGCCCTTAGCGGCTTGCTCGCCTTCGATTCTTCCGGCAAGTTGTGCGATTTCGAGTGTCACAGGGTGGACAGGGATTGCTTGACTCAGTTCGTCGACGAACACACGCCGCCGCTGGCGATCTGCCTCTGATTTCGCGCGATATATCCCGTGGGTCAATTCGACGACAGTGATTGCGGAGAGGGCGTTTTCAGTCTCGCCTTGGGAAGCCTTTGCACGTTCAAGAATGTCCCAAACACGCTGCCCCCGACGCTCACCTGCGATGAGCAGGCTGGAATCGAGAATCAATCCCATGTGGGCGGGTTGAGCGGTTTACGATGGCTGTTAATAATTTCTTCGAGGTCAGCGGCGAAGTCAGCGTCCAAGGTGGGCTCATAACCCAATTCCTTCGCGTGTGCCTTCGCCAAGGCAATGGACTCTGAGAGAAGGCGTCCACGAAAGGCCTCCGCCGGGCGCACCACAGCCACAGGTCGTGCGTCGTGTTCAATGACAACCTCGGCGCCCTCGCGGACACGAGCCAGCAGGGAAGCGAAGTCACTGGCGGCTTCTTTGTCCGAAACGTGAATCACGTCCTTTGCCATGGAACCCATTATATCCCCCTTTCCCCTGGTGTCTGGCCACCGTTGGCAAATCCATGCCAAACAGTATCATAGATATGTTTAGAGGTCTAACAGTATTCTATAGTTTACATATAGACCTGAATGGAGTACT
>QHYJ01000006.1 GCA_003223255.1 Acidobacteriota bacterium
ATCGGAAAGGCAACCACTCGTGGTTTTCATCAGTCCGCTCTGTCCAAGCAGCTAAGCCCTCCAGTGAAGTGGTCGTACCGAAAGCTGATTCTCTGGTGGGCGCGGGTGTTTCTCTCGATCGGCTGGATCGTCTTCTACGTAAACACCATTACCAAAAATTCTGCGGCTGTTTTGTCGTTTTCGTTGATTCTTTTCTCGGGGTTATCTGCCATAACGTTCCTATTGTTGCTGGTTCTCTTCTGGAGGCACAATCAGTCCGCCTACAAGCGTCGGTATTCTCAGTGGGAACGCTCGTTCCTCTGCCAACGCTGTGGCACTTTAACGGAGCGCGAATAGGCTTTCCGCAAAGGTCGTGTAACGCCGGTTCTTTACCGGGGTTAAAATACGTCGGGATAACGTCGGGATGTCCTAGTCATCCACCAGGAGTTTCCATGAAACGACGCGAGATGATCCGTGCCAGTCTTTTTGCCGGCGCCGCCGCGGCCGTCCGCCCGCCGCTCTCGGCGGCACAGAGTACGGCAATGCCCTCCGAGTTGACGCCCGCGCAAAGCGGCGTGGACGCCTCAAAAGACCTCTCGGCCCCTGGATGGAAGCCGCTCTTTCTGGATGAGCACCAGAATGAAACGCTCATCATCCTCAGCGACCTCATCATTCCCGCGACGGACACGCCCGGCGCCAAGGAAGCGCTGGTGAATCGTTACATCGATCTCGTACTGGCAGCCGAATCCAGCGAGGCGCAGCGCTCTTTTTTGAACAGCCTTGGATATTTGGATGGAGAGAGCATCAGGCGCTACAGGGCGGCGTTCCGTTACTTAAAGCGAGAAGAACAAGACGATTTGTTGCACGCGCTCGCGTATCCGCGCACTGCCAGCGGATGGAGCGGGGAAGCCGACGCGACGCCCGACCTGGGCCACGCTCATTTTGAAGCGCTTAAGCAGCGAATCGCGACGGCCTACTACAATTCGCAAATCGGCACGAAGGAGCTTGGGTGGGACGGCGCTTTTGCGCACGGCCCCTACGAAGGCTGTACTCATCCTGAGGGGAATCACAAGTGAGCAACTACCTTTTCCTGGTGGAAGACCCTCTCCAGCAAACCTATGACGCCATCGTCGTGGGCTCGGGAGCTACGGGCGGCTGGGCCGCCAAGCAACTTGCCGAGGCAGGTTTGAAAGTCGCCTTGCTCGAAGCCGGGCGCGCGGTCACTCCAAAAGAGTTCACCGAGCACATGCCCGCGTACAAGCTCAAGTATCGCGACCACTCGCCCGAAATCGTGCGCACTCGCCCGATCCAAAAGCAATGTTATGCCTGCATGGAATACAACTACGAGTGGTTCGTGAATGACCTCGAGAATCCCTATAGCACGCCTGCGGGCAAGCCGTTCACCTGGCAACGGCTGCGCATCCTGGGAGGGCGCTCGATGGTCTGGGGCCGCCAGAGCTACCGCATGAGCGACAACGATTTGAAAGCGGCGAGCCGCGACGGTTATGGAGATGACTGGCCGCTCTCGTACGCCGACTTGGCCCCGTACTACGACATCGTGGAGAACTACGTGGGCATTAGCGGCGCGGCGGAAGGCAATGAAATGCTGCCCGATGGAAAGTTTCTCCCGCCGATGAAAATGAGCTGCGGGGAGATTCGGTTGCGGGAGCGGGTCAAGGCTAAGTTTGGCTACACGGTGACGATCGGACGCACGGCGATCCTCACGCAAAATCACAAGGGCCGCCTGCAATGCCACTATTGCGGACCGTGCGAGCGCGGCTGCTCGACGTTTTCTTATTTCAGCAGCCCGTTCACGACGGTCAAGGATGCGCTGGCTTCGGGCAATTGCACCCTCATCACCAACGCCGTGGTGAGCCAGGTGAACATGGACAACGCGCAGAACAAAGCCAGCGGTGTGACCTACGTCGACCGTTTGACGCGTCAGGTGAAGGAGGTTCGCGGGAAAACCGTGATTCTTTGCGCGCAGGCACTGGAATCCACGCGCATCTTGCTGAATTCGTCCACGCGGGAATATCCCAGCGGGCTGGCAAACTCGAGCGGAGCGCTCGGCCATTATTTGATGGACCACGTTGTCGGCGGGGGAGCCTCCGGCCGCTTGGCCGACTTCAAGGTTCTCCCCGACGCCAACGAGCCGGCGCGGCCCAACGGGATTTACATTCCGCGTTTCCGCAACACTCCGACGAGCGGCAAGCATCCCCGGTTCATTCGTGGTTATGGCTTTCAGGGCGGCGCCGGGGCGGATTTTAACTTCGACGCTGAGGGTTACGGAGCTTCGTTCAAGAAAGCCGTGAAGGAAGGCGTCTACTCGATTTCCATGGGAGCGTTCGGCGAATCGCTGGCGCGTTGGGACAACTATTGCGAGATCGACCGCGGCCTGAAAGACGCTTGGGGTATTCCGGCTTTGCGTATTTCGATGACCCACGGCGACAACGAACACGCGCTCATGGAAGATGCTTCGGCTACGGCGGCGGAAATGCTCGAGGCCGCCGGCGCCAAAGACATTAAAGTGCAGGCCAACGTCGAAATGCCCGGCATGGCCATCCATGAACTAGGCACTGCGCGCATGGGAACCGACCCGAAAAAGTCGGTGCTGAATCCCTACAATCAGGCGCACGACGTGAAGAATCTTTTTGTGATGGATGGAGCCAGCTTTGTGTCCTCGGCCTGCCAGAATCCGACGCTATCGATGATGGCCATCACTGTTCGTGCCTGCGACCACCTGATCGATCGCTTCCACAAAACCGACGTCTAGAAGACTTCTATTTCTCAGACGCCTTGACTGGGTAGCTGTCTCCGAGTAGAGGAAAGCCCGACGGGCGGTAGGTGTTCCTGGTCTGTTTCCGCCGTTTCCAGCTTCGTGTCCGGGCACCGAATTCAAACCCGCCACCGGGCTTGAGGCGGCCTATCGCGAAGCGGACCAGTCTATCGAACAGTTCTACAACTGCTTGCAACTTGAATTGTGAAAGAAAAATCCTCAAATTATAAGCTCAAGAACCTAAAGCACGCCTTTTCATCTTCAATAGCCAGACAATGACAGGAGGAAACAGGTGAACGGAAAAACGAAGCTTGGCCACGTGGTGGCGTGTTGCTGCGCGGCAGTCGCCGCCTTTGCGGCTTGTCCGTTGGCGTTCTCGCAAACCGCGCCCGCATCTTCCGCCGAGAGTCAGAAGGCCTGTGAACCGATGCCGGCGGCGTGGGAAAAGTTGACGCCCAATCAGAAGTCGCTGCTGGAGAGGACGTACAACGATTGGGCGTACCTGGCGAAATACCGGGACGCCGATGCGGCGTTGCCGCCTGCCGCGCCGGGTGAAACGCGCGTCGTATTCATGGGCGATTCGATCACGGAAGGCTGGAGCATGAAGGCAACGGCGACAACTCCGGATCGCGGCGAATTTTTTCCCGGCAAGCCGTATGTGAACCGCGGCATTTCGGGGCAGACGACGCCGCAAATGCTGGTGCGCTTCCGTCAGGACGTCATTGATCTAAAGCCGAGAGTCGTCGTCGTGCTGGCCGGCACGAACGATATCGCCGAGAACACGGGAAAAACCACGTTGAAGGAAATCGGCGACAATATCGCGTCCATGAGCGAACTAGCGCGCGCGAACGGCATTGCGGTGGTTTTGTGTTCGGTTTTGCCGGCGAGCGACTTTCCCTGGCATCCGGGTCTCGAGCCGGCGCCGAAGGTCAAGGCACTGAACGCCTGGATCAAGGAATACGCGGCGAAGAGCGGCCTCGTTTACGTGGACTACTACTCGCGAATGGTCAACAGCGAGCGTGGTCTGAAGGCGGAGCTGAGCCCGGATGGCGTGCATCCGAACCGCGCCGGATACGAAATCATGGCGCCGCTGGCGGAGGCAGGAATTGCAGAAGCGTTGAAGAAGCAAGCACTCCCCTGACCTCAGTGGCGCAGAGGAGGAGCGAGCCTAAGCGGTTTTGCATGGTGCCGGTATGCCGAGACTGATGGTGAGACGGACGAGTGGCCAAAGTTTGCAACAACCGTGGTCAAAAGGGCGCGCGATGAACTCGCTGGTTACGGGCTGCGGATGCTGGCGAAATCGCCGCCATTCGCGCTGGTCGCGATCCTCAGCCCTCGGCATTGGCGCCAACGCCGCGATTTTCCAGTTGATTGATGCAGTGCGGCTGCGCACCCTGCCAGTAAAGTGCAACGGTTCGTACTGCGCATTCACTTTCCCCCTCTGGCATTGGCACTGGCATTCTACGCTCCGCAGCAGCTCGTTCGCGATCCGGATCCCGCTGTCGGAATTCGCCAAGCTCGCATTGCCTGTGCCTCGCACCCTGGTCATGTTTTCTCGACGCGATTGGGCCCTGGTTCGTTCCCATCCTGCCTGCGAACTTCCCATTGTCGAATACCGCTTTCTGTCGTTTCGGTGCCTCAATTCAGGTTTTGCCCTCTATAGACGCCGTTTTAGGAATTCACTATACCTAAAATCCCTGTGCCGCCCATCTGGAGGTTGCTCGTGTCCTGCAGCCACTCCTTTTTTGTATTTACTTTGGCTTTTCTGCGGGCTCGGTCACCGACTCACCCGAGGACCGGACCTTGCAACCACACAACTTATCGATGTCTTACACAGAAGGAGAAGCCCGCATGAAGGGCAAAGCAACCAATTTATTTTGTTTATGCTTTTTGAGCCTACTCAGTTACCCGCAGGCATTTGGGCAGGCCACGCCGGGACGCCGAGAGGCTATTCGTGCGCGCTTGGCACAAATAAAAGCCTTCTCAGAGAGAATACCTGCCAAGCAGAGAAAGATCCTGTCCAGTGGGGCCCTTGGTTTGCTGGAAGCGTCAGATAAATTCGACGATCTCCAGCGCGGGTTGAGCCGCCCTCAGCCGGCACGGTCAACTCCGATGTCACAGCAGTCCAGAGCGGCAGCGGCCCTCGCGGAAACGCAAGGCCTCTCCAATGTGTCTGATCCTTCCCAGGATGTGTTTTCCGTGCTCTCCGGGTTCACGCAGAGTGAGACCCATACTGCCTGGTGCGGAGACAATATCGTAGTTGGTTTCAACGACACAGGGAGCTTCTTCGAAAGCTTGCTCGCTAATGCGGGCGGAGTGAGCTTGAACGGAATTGCTCTTTCCAACGACCAGGGCGCATCCTACAGCGACCTGATGTTCCTGAACCCCGGTTCCAACACTAACAACTTTCTTGGCGGAGATCCCGTCCTCGGATGTGCCGACGCGAACACTTTCTATTATTCTTCCCTTTTCGAGACCGGACCTCCCTCCGCGCCAATTACCGCTGTCTCGGTCTCGAAATCGACGGACGGAGGTCTAAGTTTTGCTGATCCGGTGCAGGCGGTGGCCAAAGATGGCCTCACTCATTTTCTGGACAAGGATTGGATGGCGATTGACCCGACCAACCCGCGTAAGATCTATGTCACATACACCGATTTTGACCTGTCGGGTGTTTGCGGCCCCCCTAGTCAAGCTGCCAGGATCGCCATCGAATTAGTGCGGTCCGTAGACGGTGGCGAAACCTGGAGTACTCCTTTTGTGATCGATCAGGTTTGTAGCCCCTCCTCTGTACCCGGATTGTTTGTGCAAGGTTCGGAGGTGGTCGTCAACGCCCGTGGTAGGGCCTACGTGGCTTGGGAGTTTTATGATGCCGATTTTGTCACCCGCGAGATCCGTTTCCGCAAGTCCGGTGAGGAGAACGAGACTTTTGGGGCCAAAGTGAAGGTCAGCGACGTAGCGTGCCCCGCGGACTGTTCCGTGTTACAGGGTGGGTTCCGCACGGCTATCGACTTCCAGGGCTTGGCTGTTGATCGCTCGGCGAATCCGAACAGGGGCAAGGTCTACATCGCTTGGCATGACGGCAGGTTTGTGCAGTTCCCGGACCTGGCTTCCCCCACAGGTTTCTATGGTTATGCAGACGCGCTGGTCAGCGTATCCAGCAACGGAGGCACAACTTGGTCCCAGCCAGTGCGAATCAATCAGAACGTCGAGCCTTTGCCGGACGGCAGAGGTACAGACCAGTACATGCCAGGCATTGCCGTGGACAAGACAGGTAGGGTGGCGTCTTGCTTCTACGACCGGCGTCTGGACCCCAATAATTTCTTGTTTGACCGCTTCTGCGCGGTCTCCACTGACGGTGGACAGACTTGGACAGATTCAAGGCAGACGGGATCGAGTTCGCCACCTTTCCACGCAATGGACACGCTCATCAATCCATTTTATATGGGAGACTATGATGGCATGGCCAGCGATTTCACGGGCGCCAACAGCGGCTTCGTCGGTGCCTTTCAGATCATCACCAATTTAGGTGATCCTGACATCTTCGCCGTGAAGTTACAGTAGATGCCACCTCCTCCCCTGATTAAGGTGTGGCAGGGGCCTAACCCAATTCCACGGTAACCGCGATGATTCTGGGGAAAGCCGCTGGGTTTGCCCGACTCGTGCGGGATTTTCAAAGACGCAGGGATCTCCATCCCTCGCCAGCATCGCGGAAGCCGGAACGTATCCGGATCTCGGAGCGAGTTCGCGCTGGCCTCGATCTCCGTCGTGGCAGATGTCTCGGGCGCCTTGACCAGGTAAAGTTCGAAGCCCGCTTGGGCGTGTCTTAGATTATGCGATCGACTCTGGTTCCGCATAGTGAATGCTTTCCCCCGGGTCGACGACCGGCTCGGTGGATGTCTCCACGCGTGGCCGAGGACTATCGAGAATCACGACTCCTTGATCGTCGGCGAGCCTGCGGAATGTTGGGGATGTTTCGTAGAGTTCCTCGAACGAGCCTGCCGAAGCTTCCAGTTGCGATTCTCCCGGGGCAAGTCCTTCCGAGTCACGCAAGACGAAGAATCTGCTGCATAGCCTGCGCACGGTGGAGAGGCGATGGGTGATGATGAGGGCGCCCATATGCTCGCCCAGCACTTCTTCTAGGCCCTTCTGCACGGCTTTTTCCGTCGTGGCATCGAGCGAGGCGGTGGCTTCGTCGACGACCATGAATATCGGCTTACGCATGGCCGCCGCGCCGATCATTAGCCGCTGTTGCTCGCCGCCGGATAGTTCGATGCCGTGGCGGCCGACTCGCGTGTCGAGGCCGTCGGTGAGGCGGTCGCCAAAATCGATCTTGAGCTTGCGCATGACGGCCCAGAGTTCTTCGTCTGGCACGTTGATCGGCTCGTCGGTGAAACGGTAAAGCAGGTTGTCGCGGATGGTCCCATCAAACACCTGCGCTTGTTGCGGCACGTAGGCAATGAGACTGAGCCAGGAGGACAGCCGTATGTCACGCAGGTCGTGACCATCGATCAGAATTACGCCTGAGGTCGGATCCATGTAGCGCATGAGCAGGCGCATAATCGTGGTCTTGCCGGCACCGGATGGACCGATCAGAGCAGCCTTCTCGCCCGGCTCGATGGTGAAGCTGACGGTGCGGAGAATTGGCGTCGCCGGCTTGAACCCTGCCAATTGAGCAACAGGCATGCCAGGGAGATCGCTCTTCTCCGCAGCGTAGGCGTAGGAGACATTGCGCATCTCCACGCGCACACCGTTCTTTCGCCTTAGCTCGATGGCATTGTGCTTGTCGGTGATGTCCGGCGGAACGGCCAGCGTGAGCATGGCCGTACGAATCGCCGGCATATTCCAGTTGATCTGATGTTCGATGTGACCGATATGCCAGATGCTCTCGCTGACTTTGGTGGCGTACATGAGGAGAGGCACGAACACACCGTTGGACCAGTCGCCCCGCCAAATGAGCCACGCGCCATATCCTAGCGCCCCCAAAAGGACGAAGCGGTTGGAATATCCACGCCAGGTGACCTTGCCGATGAACCAAAGCCAGAATTTGCGCTCCTCCCCGAGAACCTTTAGGAACGAGCGATTTTGGTAGGCGATCTCCGCACCTTCTTTCGCGCATGTCTTTACGCGCTCGATTTTCTCCCAGCGTTCATGCTCCCAGCGGTTGATGCGGCGGAATTCTTTGTCGAACGGTACGCATTTCTCGGAAATATTGCGGTTCAGATACACCAACCACACCAGATAGCTGGCCAGTAGCAGGGTCATAAAGAAGCCAGCGGATGGTACGCGGAGCCACAGGAGCGTCAGCGCGACAATAAGGGAGATGAGCGCCGAGGAGCCCTCGAACATGAGCATGTTTTCCAGTTGCTCGATGCGTCCCTTGCCGCGCTCGATGTTTGCGGTGTTCAGATAGGAGCTTTCCTGCAGGTGCTGGCCCATGCTCTTTTCAAAGAACAACTCATTCATCCGGCGCTTGAGCTGCGCTAGGTTCGCGCCCTGCGCGTACTCCCGCGCAATCATCTGCAAGCGGTCGAAATAGCCGTAGATAACGACAAATACGGCCATACCGATGAAGCTCATCTTGACGGCGTGTGCGTCGTGACGAATGAGGCCGTCGACCAAATATTTCGCGAGCCAAGCAATGCCGTTCAGTGCCGTGACGGAAATGGCAAGAGACACAAGCATGCGCCCAGTCCAATGGCGGCTCTCGGCAGTGATGAATTCTCGGTATACCCAGCGAGCAATACTCCAGCTTTCCTTCATCTCATGAAGGTATTGCCGCCAGTTCCGGGAGATCTTTCGCGTATCCTGCGGATCGACGATCACAAAACAACCCCCGGAGCACGTTCGCCAACTGCCAAACCAATACGTGGCCGTTGGCGTCACAACGTATTTAGTTTAAATCGTACGGCATCGGCTGAAGCCCTTGATAAGAAAATTTTGTGAATAGGGGCCCTTGCCCCTTGGAACGGCAATGCTCCTGCGTGTCCAGCGGACGCGGCTCGGTCAACCGGGTCTTGCCCAAACGCGAAGTGCACGATTCGGTGTCTTGAACGCGATCCTTTGGTACTTGACCCCCCTAAACTTAGCTTAGATAAAGCTTGTTGGGGCTTTACATCCATGCCATTCTGTAATCCCCGCCACGGCAGGCGATGGCCCTTCGGGTTTTCCTTTGTCCTGACGACCGGAAAACCAGACAAAACTCCCGACAACTTCGCGTGGAGGATACATGAGGAGAACTTGGATCGTACCTTGGCGGCTGTACCTCTGGCGTCCCTGGCTGTCCTTGCGGTGAGGGGAAGTTTCCCTCCCAGTAGCAACGCAACCTATGACATCACGACGCTCGCGGGCAAAGTTGCGTCCGTGAACGGAACCCCAGGATTGCAGATTCGTTTTTCCGCTCTCATCGAATCCGAAGCTGACACCACGTTCCAGGAAGGCGCCAATCCGAGTCCGTCGACTCTAGCCACGCCTGGGATTCTGCTGTCGAGTCCTTTGGATGGCACCAGCGTACTCGCTCCGGCGGTGACCGTGAACCAAGACAGGGGCGGCGCGCCGCAGAATGAAACGTCCATGCTAACCCCTAACTTTCGCCCGGCAATGGTTCAACAATTTTGGCTAAACGCTCAGGAAGAATACCGTGTTTTGCCCTTGTCCATAATTTCCAAATGTATTGTTCACACGGGCTACGCCAGCAGGAAGAGCCCCTGAGAAGTTGTAGGCTTGAAGTAAGCCTCGCAAAACGGTTGAGTCATGGGCTCCAGTTCCTGGTTTCCTACACCTTCTCCAAGGCGCTGGACACGGACGGGGCAGACGTTGACGCGGTATCATCCGCAATGGCCTGACCCTGGGAGACCAAAACTCTTCCAGGCAACGTTGGGGCGGGCTAGTTTTGATCGCACTCATCGTTTCGTCTTCAGCACGACGTGGACACTTCCCTCGCCATCCAACGCGATGCAACGAAGAATTGTCGGAGGGTGGGCCGTGGCAGGAGTAGCGACGATTCAATCCGGCACTGCTCTAACGATTGCGGATACCAATCCAATGAACGTCTTCGGTATCAGCGAGGACAGAGCGCAGCTGAGCGGTGAGTGCACGAAGGGCCGGTTGGTCACGGGAGGTTCGATCGAATCAAAGCTGAATGGCTACTTCAATGCGTCGCGACGCCTCCCGTAATCGGCGCGGATGGCATTGGGACAGCGTTTGGAAACAGCGGAACGGGGATCGTAGATGGTCCTGGACAGGCAAACCTCGACCTTTCCATTTCGAAGGCAATAGCCCTCGCGTGGCCAAGCGAAAAGAGCACGATTCAGCTTCGCGCCGAGTTTTTCAATGTCTTTAACCATCCGCAGTTTGCGAATCCAGACACCAGCTTCTCATCGCCTACATTCGGCGTCATCACCTGCACGTCAGTGAATCCACGAGTCGGGCAGTTGGCTCTGCGATTGAGTTTTTAGTCTTAAGCCAGGACGGAGGGAAAGGCCTATCGTCAATGAAAGGTTCGACCGATAGTCGGTACTAGATTGCAAGTATTCAGCGCACTGATCGTTGAAGACTCTGAAGACTTTCGCCGATTCTTGCGTCTGGCGCTACAAGAAGGGTAGGTGTCAGGTCATGGAGGCAGCCAAACGGATTCAATCTGAGCCGGCTCCTTAAGATCATCATGCACGCCGCTGATTGCGCTTTTTACGGCTAGATTGTCGCATTGCCGAGGCAATCGAACGTAACAACGCATTCACGGTCTTCGATGACTTGAAGATGGCCGCGATGTCGGGCTCAAGCACGACGGCAATCGCGTCTTCAGGCATTTTGGACGCGAACCGATTCGGCTTCGACTTACCGTAGTCGAACCGATATTCAGAACGCAACTCTTCCTGTTTAGGTGGCCCCTTTTTACGGGCCAACGTTTTCTTCAAGTCCTTACGCTCCGTGCCGGTCGCTTTGCGAGCACTGATTAATCGAACTCTGTCGTCTTCCACAAGCCCACCAAGATCAGATTTTGCTTATTTGAGTGGCCAATGATGATTTCGCGTCGCTCGGTCTCAGAATATTCCGATTGTTCGTCAGCACTATCTCATCGCCCGCAACGAGTCGCGCCCTATATAGAGCGACCGAGGCGTTCAACGGATGCAGGCGCGCTCCGTCATCACTGCAATTTGCAGCCGTTTTTTCGGTGTAAGAGGGAGCCGCAAAACGGATGTAGAATCTGCATGACAGTCCTCCGGGAGTGGTTGAGACTCCCGTGAGGTAGAGGCGGAGGGGCCGGCTGATTCACCCAAAACAAACCAACTGGGCTCTTTGCAGCGCTGGCCATCCTGTCCCGGTAAACCCGTGACGACTGAAAGCCAGCTTCGCGAAAAGCTGCGCAAGATCACCGCGCTGTTCGAGACTGCCGCGACCGCGGGCGAGCGCCAGGCGGCGGCGGCCGCAATGGAGCGGGTCCGGAGGGGGCTCGACGCCGCTCTCAACACACAACGCTTGCCGGAGACCAGGTTCTCCCTAGGGGACCAATGGCAGAGACGCCTCTTTCTAGCGATTTGCCGGAGACACGGGCTCGAACCGTATCGCTATAAGGGCCAGCGTTACACCACCGTCGTGGTGCGTGCGCCGCGGGCCTTTGTAGAGGGGACGCTTTGGCCTGAATACCTCGCCTTACAGAAGGCCCTGCACTCCTATCTCGACGAAGCCACAGAACAGATTATTCGGGAAGAGGTCTTTAACGACGCCGGCGAAGCGGCAGAACGGGCGGGATAAATTCTCAACGAGAACGGAAGAGTTAAGTACTACATTTTGCGTTGCAACAGGCGCGACAAGGAGCGGATCCGGAAGGCGCTCGACGCCGTTCTCAGAACACAACCCTTGCCGAAGACCAGGTTTTCGTTAGCGGACCAGTGGCGAAGACGCCTCTTTCTATAACGCCACAGCGGTTAGTTGAAGAGCTGCCGTATCTCAACCAGGGAGGTCAGCGCTACTCGTCTCCGCTTTGGCAACACATGGTCTACGTTGTCAACGATTGCAGTTACCATCGAGGCCGGATCACCGCCCTGCCGCACCAGCTCAGGGCAGAAGCCGCGAGCACGGATTTGCGGGTGTACTACGACGAAAACCCAAAAAAATTTAGAATGGCCCGCTGCATCCGGTAGCGGGATAATCGCCGAAGTCACGTACTACGAGGAGTGCGCCGGGCTATCGGGAGTTGGCAAAGCATTTGGCGTCGGCGTGCGCGTAAGCCTTTATGTAGTTCGCGCGTCTCAAGAAAAAGCAGAGGTAAAAGCCATGACATCATTGTTTACGTGGAATGAGAAGAAACCGAATGAGTCGCAAGCCGTGGCCCCGGAACGGAAAAATCGCCAGATTGATAAGAAGAGCCCGGATTCGATGCGTCCGGTAGCTTTGTCAACGGACCGATCTACGGCGTGGTTGGGGCCGAGCTTGCATGTAAAGGGCGACCTCGCTGGCGCGGAAGATCTGCTGATTGACGGCTCGATTAAAGGAATGATCCAGCTCAATGACCACAAGTTAACGGTGGGGATGGCGGCGAAGCTAAATGCCGACATCAACGCCCGCGAGGTCGTGGTGTACGGCTGTGTGCAAGGCAACGTGTACGCGACGGGAAGGATTGAGATCAAGAAGGGCGGTTCGGTGATCGGGAATTTGAGGACGGCGCAGGTCATGATCGATGACGGCGCGGACTTCAGAGGTTCTATCGAAATCGACAAGAGTGCGACGGAGGAAACCGATAAGGACACTCTCTCGCGTAAAGCGTCCGCAGGTGCGCTGAGCTGAGAACGAAGCGCGATGCCCAGGACACCTGGACGCCTCCTCGTTGAAAGTCTCAATTAAGATCGATCGAAGAGCTCGAGCGACTGCAGGCCGCACGGAAAGCTCGGGAAGACTCTGGTAGTTCAACGGATGCGGAAGCGGCTCCGCCATCCCCTGAATCCAACGAGGGGGAACTCGGGAAGCGGGGTGGGAACAACCCTGGTGCCGACACAACCCGCCGGAGGATCAAGAAGACGCTGTCGAAAGGGTTGAGGTCGCCTAGCGGCGTCAGATTGAACGGCTCAAGGTCGATTTTGGGATCAACAAAATCGGTGTTCCCAGTCAGGTCTATGACGAGATTTGAGCTAATGCCGTACTTCATATCGAGTCCGCCGCTTTGGGGAAACCTAGGGAAAACGTAGCGCCTGGCTAGTTGCTAGTGCAGTCCCACAGCAGCCTGGACCGAGCGGATGAGTTTCTGCGGGTCATATCCGATCCCGTCCTTGAAAACCAGTTCTACGTTCTCGAGGTCGGCGATCCTCTGGCTGGGGTCTCCTTTTACCACCACAATGTCCGCCTGCTTGCCGGGTTTTAGTGTGCCGATTCGATCTGATTCTCCGAGGAATTCAGCGCCGTTCTGAGTCGCAATGTGAATCGCTTCGAGAGGCGTAAACCCTGCTTCCACCAGCAGTTCCGTTTGCCTCTGATCGCCGAATCCCGCCAGCACGCCGCCGTATCCCGTGGGATCTTCGCCTGAGATTAGCAAGCCTCCCGCGTGCACAAAGTCGTGCTCAAACTGCATCTCCTTCTTCAAGAGCATCGCGCCGCTACCATTGCCTTCGGCGATCTTTGTGCGCACGGCAAGATAATCCGCACGCGATGGAAGAGACAACGCCTGCATCACGCGATCCTGCAAAGGCGGGCGGTTGGCGACAAAGGTTTCGAAGATGACGAGCGTCGAAGTCACTGCGACGTGCTGCTGCACCAGCTTGCGAATCACCTCTTGCACCGGCTTACTTTCCACATCCAGTTTTTCGAGGATGGGGTGTTCGTCGGGATCCGGAGGACACACGTCCGGTTCTTTCTTGGGGTTAAACTCCTGATCCACTACCAAGCCGTGTTCCAGGTCGTCAATTCCCAATTCTGCTGCCTCGCTGAAGCCCACAGAGCAGAGATGACCTGTGACCTTGATCCCTCGTGCATGGGCGGCCTTGATCGCCGCGCCCAGCTCCGCTCGCGTGATGTGCATGTAGGCCTTAAAGGAGGTTGCTCCCTCGTCAATCCAGTAATTCACTAGCCGCGCGGCATCCTCGGGCCCGGCAAGTTCGTGCAACTGAGGCGTGAAGGAACCAACTCCTTCAAGATACGGTCCGGTGATGTGCATCTTTGGCCCGGGCATCTTGCCGTTGTCGATCATTTTCTTTAAGGCCAGGTCGGTGTAGGGTTCGATGCTACCGGCAGTTCGAATGGTGGTCACGCCGCCCGCCAGGTAGAGGCGAGGAAAGCTGAATCCCATTTCGCCATAGAGCGCAGGCGCGCCCTGGACCGGCCCCTGCCCCGAGGCGGTTGGATAAAACATATGATCATGCATCCCCACGAGACCAGGAATTGCGGAGCGCCCCGTCATATCCAAAATGTGTGCGCCCGCGGGAACGTTCAGCGAAGCACTCGGTCCAATCTCTCGAATCACTCCATTCTCAATGGTGATCGTTTGATCCGTTGAAGGCGTTGCGCCAGTCCCATCGATGACCATTACGTGTGCCAGGGCCACTACGCGTGAGTCCACGGTGACGAAATTCCTGGTTAGAGGCGAGAGAACCGGCTTTTCCTGTGCCAGGAGTATAGCCGTCAAGAAACCGGTCAAAGTGAGTCCCCAAAGAATCCTGCGCATTTTTCTTCCTTTGTGATCAAGAAAGAGCGATTTTCTCTCGCTCCCTTCCGCACGTTTATTCCTTGTATGCCCCGACGCTTCAGAACGTGTACTTGAGCCCGAACTGGATGATGCGTGGCGAGACCGTTGTGGCGGTGACCTGGCCGAAAGTCGGCGCGCCAATCTGGGTTATGGTTGTTGAGAACTGCGTGGTCGTCTGACTCGCAAACTGCGGCGTGTTGAAGGTGTTGAAGAACTCGGTGCGGAACTGGATCATGCCGGCCTCGCTTAAACCGCCGACTTTGAAGTCCTTGAAAATGGACATGTCCATATTGTGTTGCCCAGGACCGTAGATAATTCCTCGACCGAGAGTGCCAAATCCTGTGCCATTGCCGATGGCCGGCGCAGGGCAGAAAACATTGTTGAACATGCCAAAGGGAGCGCCGATCGTTGACTCGACCGATCCTCCTTTTTTGATGTCGGCGGCGGTCTTGCCGGGACACAGGCTTGCTCCGACTGGACTAAAGGGGCCTCCAAATCCAAAAATGGTGCCTGCGCCGGGATCGGTGAATGTCAGCGCCGGTCCTGATTGCACGACGACAACGCCAGAGACACCCCATCCACTCAAGGCTTTGCCGGCGAAGCCTTGATTATCCCGAAAGTTTGGCAAGTTCCATAGATAGTTGGCAACGAAACGGTGCCGGGTATCAAAGTCGGCCGGACCGTAGCCGTCCATCGGATTCAACTGGTCGTTGTAAGCACCCCCGCCTAGAGGAAATGTGCCCACGCCAGTCACATCGGTTAGCGTCTTGCTGTAGGTGTAGGCCACTCCGAATTGGAGCCCGCGACTGAGTCGCCTTTGAACGTTTACCTGAAGGCCGTTGTAGTTCGATATTCCGATCCATTCGGCTTGATTTAGACCGCTCGGCGCGATTCCGAGCACAGGCACGCGGTTCACGGCATTCGCGACGGTATTCGCGGTTACGCCATTTACTGGATTGCCGGGGCTTGCTAGAAGGGCTTGGTTAATCGAATTGGTTGTTTCAATGCGGTCCGAATGCGTCCCAACGTAGCCGATCTGGAAAGTCGTCGCCGTGTCGATTGCATATTGAATCCCCAGGCTCCATTGCTGCGTCCTCGGCGTCTGCCAATTCGGGTTGATGGAATTGATCGTCAGGGCTGAAGTTGCAGTGCGCGGAACGAAATTGGGGAAAACCTCATTGGAAGGCGGGTTAAATGGCACTTGCAGCGTGGCCAAGGCATTCAGAGCCCCAATGTTGGTTTGCCTGGAGAAGAACGGCGGATTGACGATCAATTGAAACGCGTCATTCACGGGCGGGTGCGTGAAGTAGATTCCGTAACCGCCGCGCACGACAATCTTTTCGGTAAACCGGGAAGGGGTCCAAGCAAATCCTAAGCGTGGGCCAAAATTCTTTACTGCCCAGGCATTTTTTGCAAAGGTGGGATTTCCATTGCGTGCGATGCCACTTGGCAACGCGCCTTGGAAGTTCGAGGCGGCGATGAATCCAGAGAACGGCTGATTGGCCAGGTCATTGGAAGCCAGGGTGGGCCAGAAATCGACCAACTTCCCAGCGCCGTCAGAAGTCTGCCCAACGCCCTCCCAGCGCAGGCCCAAGTTCACGGTGAGGTGCGGGTTGAGTTTGATGTCGTCTTGGGCAAAGCTGTACAGGTTACTTACGTGGAAAGCCCTGGTTGTGTCGCCGCACAAGTCGTCGGACACAAGAAGACTGCTCAGGTTTGACCCGCCAGGCCCGGTGTTTCCGAGCTGCGCAGCGCTCATTCCCAGCAGAAAATCCTCAAAGCTAGGAAATACCAAGTCCCCGCGCGTGACTTCCTGGTCCGCCGAGTCGGCAATGTCTTTCTCCCATCCAAAGCCGGCGCGAAAATCGTGCTTTCCGTGGGTCCAGGAGATTTGATCCTGGCCAACCCAACTCGTGGGGGCCGTGAATTGGCCGTCGTTGAAGTTGCCGCTCAATTCCATCGAACCTATGACCATGATGGGCATAAACGGGCTGGTGCATCCCGGAGTTAGCCCAATGGATTGATTCGTTACCTGATTCTGGCTGGCGACACGGCCGTAGTAACGGTGATAGCCGGCGCTGGCCTCGTTGATCAGCGTGGGCGTAATCAGGTACGTCTCTTTGACAATGCCGTTCCAATTTCTAAAAAGGTCGTTGGTGCCTGATCCAGGCACATTGGAAGAAGTGAATGCCAAGAATTCCGGGGATTTCGCGTAGAAAAATTTCTCAGAAATCGTGTGCTTGCTATTGGGGGAATAGTCCACGTTCACGATGTACTGGTTTTCGTTAAATTTGGAGGGGGAACTGAACGAAGAAGTTCCTTGAGGTCCGTTTTGCGCATCCTTGGTTGTGGGCGCTTGCGGCGTGGGGACGAGGAAGCCGCCACTGGTTACCTTCAGGTTAAGCAACTTAAGGGCGACAGGATTAATGTTGGAGCCGTCGGCAGCGATTGTTCCGCCATCGGCACCCTGGAGACCGCCAAATAAGCTGGCGATTCCCGTAGCCGAACGATCATTGGTCAAGCCTGGCAAGATCGCGGTAGCCACAGAGTTTGAGCTCACGCCATTGATCTGTCGCGTTCCCTGATAGGAGCCAAAATAAAACAGCTTGCTTTTGATGATGTGCCCGCCAATCGTTCCGCCGAACTGGCTCTGCTTCAGGGGAGGGCGGGGAACGTGGTTTCGATTGAGGAAAAAGTCGTTCGCGTTGAAGACGTCGTTGCGAAGGAATTCAAATAGCGCTCCGTGAAGTTGATCGCTCCCTGATTTGGTGACGACATTCACATTTCCGCCCGCGCCCCGGCCATACGATGCATCGTACAAACTCGTTTGCACCTTGAATTCTTGAATGGCATCGGGGTTGGGAATCGAAATTCCGCCAATCGACAAGATGCTTCCGGTGCCCTGGGTCTCCATATTTCCGGCGTCTTGCCCGTCCATCTGGTAACTGTTGTCCATGATTCGGCCGCCATTCACAAACACATCGACGGAATTTTTTCCCAGGCTTGCAGCATTCGGCACCGAGCCTGAGACTCCCGGCGACAAATCGAGAATCTGCGTGTAATTGCGGCTACTGAGCGGAAGGGCAGGGACCGTTCTGTCATTTACGACGCCGCCATTCGCGGCGCTTTCGGTCTGCAAGATTTCCGCGGAGGCTTCCACAATCACCTTCTCGGTGGATCCGCCGAGTTGCAACCGGATGTTTACCGTAGCTGTGCTCGCCACTTGCACCAAAATGCCGGGACTTGTTTGTGTCTTGAACCCTGGAGCTTCGACAGTGACAGAGTAAGTTCCGGGAGGGAGCAAAGGAACCACATAGTCGCCTTCGGCGGTAGTCTTCACGGTTCTTGCCACGCCGGTGGCTTCATTCGTGACCGTGACGGTTGCGGATGCTACGGCAGCCTTCGATGGATCGGTAATGGTCCCAACGATCTGACCGGTTGCGGCGGTTTGCCCTGCTGCTGGAGAAACGCCGACAACTTGGACGAGCGCCATAAACAGCGCCAAGGACACTACGAGCTTGCTCAGAGAATTCACCACACACCTCCAAAAGTAGGCCACTCGCGGGAACCCCAAGCTCCGAAGTGGAACAGGGTGTGACTGGTAACACCGCCACTTTCGAGCTGTCAAGTCAATTTTGTGGAACAGTCAATTTTGTGGGACAGTGTTCCGCGATGGGGAACCCCTCACGGGCTTTGTAGTTTATTCTCCATTTCCCGCAGCTGGCAGATATCCTAATTTTTCCGAGACTTCGGAGGTCGCCCGGAGTAAAGCGGCCTTGAAAAAGGCCCTACGCGCCGCAGTCATCTTGTGCTTAAACATAGACACACTCATGGCCGCGATCACGTTGGAGGAAACATCCTTGATGGGAGCAGCAATGCAACGCAGCCCCCTCGTGTATTCCTCGTTGTCACATTCTCGCGTAAGCAACTCGAGCATCGGGCCCGCAAAAGCGAGAAGAGGAGATTGGTGATTCAACTGTTCGGCCAGTCGGGCCGCACGACCACCCAGGCTGTAAGTTGCAGTCGCGGGATCGAAAGCCACATATCCCGCTGCTTCCAGAGTGACAATCAACCGATGCATTGTGCTTTTGGGAAGCTTGAGCGCACTGCTCAATTCCGTGATTCCCAGCCCACCCACGCCGTCACCGAGCGCATCGAGGATACGAAGTGCCTTGATCAGCGATTTTACCGGCCTCTTATTTCTTCTGGGCGTCCCGTTTGGCCTTTGACTTCATCGTGCTCCCGTTGCTCTCCAGATTTCACCTTGGGCGTTTGAATCCTTTCCCACGCAGAACGGGGAAACACTTTGGAATTCGCGTCATCATAGTTTTCTGGACGGAATCCAGCCAAATCTGGCTCAATCGAGTTCCTTCGGCAAATTGCTACCAACAACAGCCACAAATTTCCAAGCCTAGGCACACCGCTCATCTGCAACCTTACTTGCGTTACAATTCTCGGGCATAGCCGCCTTCACCTCAAGAGCTGTTGCTTATCGTTGCAGCTCTTTCGCAGTCCCGACTTCACTTCTTCTCATGGCTTTTTGTCTTTTTGCGTGACCTCGGGCCTCAGATCGGGAGGTGAGTAATACACTTTGCTTCCGCCCGCCTTCTCGACTTCGTCCATGAAGGTTGTTCCATAGTCGCGCTTGGCATCGGAGAGCGCGTAGGCTTGACGCTTGTAATTCCAGCTCTTCGGATTCAGGCGCTGGGCTTCTTTGAAATGAGGGATCGCCTCGGTCAAATGTCCAGATTTGTAAAGATGCTCGCCAAGCCCAAACTCAGCTGCCGCCAAAGCAATGTCGGAATTATTCACGGTCAGTCTTTCGCGGAGCCGCTCTTCGCTCATTACGTAGATGCTCTTATCGCCTTTTTCCACCCAGTCTGCCAGGGCGTCGAGGTAAGGGGCAGAATCGAGGCCGCTAAAATTCTTGAAGCGGTCGTCGACGAAGGCGACCTCATTCGGCCGAACTATTTTCCCGTGCTCGTCAATCCACGCTCCGGTAGGAACGTTGACCATGTTGTAGAGCTTGGAGACGAGATGCTTCTCGTCAATCAGAGCGGTATACGTAGGATGGGCCGCGGTAATCCACGGCCCTGCATCTTTTACCCCATTAGTATCCTGCGCCACAGAAACGATCTCGAAATTCTTATCCTTGAGCCGCTCATAAATTGCTTGCCAACCTGGCAAGTCCAGCCGGCACCCTCACCACGAAGCCCAAGTGACGAGCAAGACCTTCTTGCCTCGAAAATCCGAGAGAGAGTGGATCTTGCCGCTCATGTCCGGAAGGGTGAAATCCGGGGCCTTTAGAGAAGACAAAACCTGTCTCTGGTCAGCACGCAGCCCGAAGTACCAGATGGAGAGAGATTCGTCGCGAGCGATTGGCTGCTGCACCAGGTTGGCGAAGGCGACGAGGTTAAACCAGATCTTCCCAGCGCTCTCGTGCACGCACTCCTGTAGTCGGGATTTGGACACGGGAAAGCAGAGCTCATCCCGGCAGATGCCTTGCGGCTTCAACTCAAAGCCGGTAGCACGCTTGAGGTCGTCCGTGGTGATGCAAAGCCGTCCTGCTTCTTCGTTGACAGAACGGACCTCGCTTGCTCGGTCGTCGTAGATGATAGTGGCATGGGACTGCCTGCCCCAGGCGGGAACACCGGCCATTGAAAGAAAGAGACAGAAGAAAGCTGTGAAACGTTTCCAGCTCATGATCGCCTCCGGACCGTCGGCTGGGAATAAGGTTTGGCCATATCCGTAAGACACTAAACGACGCTGCCTTATTCCCAGGAAGTTCATCGCGGCGATAGTAGCAAACCACCTCGCGGCAGTCGCGAGTGCCAGTTCAACGGATGCGGAAGCGGCATCCTTCATGATCGTTCGGTACGAGGGATCCACGATCCCCCAGCGTCGGTCGATCATCACCTCGGCAACCACGGGCTTCGTTTTGCCATCCGGCGACAGCAAAAGCAGGCGGCGTACCTGCAGATCCGAAGCCCGTGCCAGATTCAGAAACGCGTTCGTCGCTTTAGCACAAATTCTTAATAGTTGCACGTAATTAAGAGTTGTCTCGCTCTGGAAGGGCTTCCGGATTTTCCGCGATAGCTCGTGAGGGCTCCGCGCGCATCCAGTTCAGTATCGCTTCGACTCTTTCTTGCGCCGATTCAAGCAACTCTCTCGGAATTGTAACAATTCCGTAACAGAAGAACCCCACTCTCGTTATCAATGACCAAATTCACGTGTGGAGATACGCATGAAGCGCATCGCAGGAATCCTTCTGATAGGACTCGGCTTAGCCAGCTTCTTCCTGGCTGAGGCTACTCTATCCATAACTGGTGCAGGGGCCACTTTCCCCTACCCGATGTATTCGAAATGGTTCGATGAGTATCACAAGAAAAATCCCAGCCTGGAAATCAACTATCAATCCATCGGCTCTGGCGGTGGCATCAGGCAGGTCACCGAGGGCACCGTCGATTTCGGAGCTTCGGATGGCCCGATGAGCGACGAGCAGCTTAAG
>QHYJ01000420.1 GCA_003223255.1 Acidobacteriota bacterium
ACATCTTCAAGATCTTAACCTCGAATCGAGCTTCTACTGTGGGCTGGAACTTCGGCTTAGCACAATCCCCGTTTGTGTGTACTTCCCAAAGCCTCTGGCCTCCGCCGTCAGTTCGTATTTTCCCGGCGGCACGATCGCAAAGGTGTAGAGCCCATCTGCGTTGGATGTAGCCGTATAGATGCTGTTGGTGTCCACCTCCCGCAGCGTGATGGAAGAATTGGCTACCGCGCCGCCGCTCTGATCGCGGACAGCACCGTTCAGTTGTGCTTGTGTCGCAGTGGCCTGGGGGAAGGACGGCTTAACACAAAGGCCAAGAACGAACACCCCGAGGAAGGCCAAAAGTCCCGGACGTTGTCTCATGACTCACCTCCCGCAAAGGACTTCCCACATTACATTCATGATGAGAAGAAAACGCGCAACACGCCCCCGTGGGCAGCACCTCTATCGCGTGTATTGCGCGCTTGTCAAGCCTTTAATCGAGCCAGAAGGCGGCGACTGCGACTCGAAATGTCGAAACGAACTCTCTGGCCGCTCCGAGAACGGGCGTGAACAGGTCTCAAGAACGCGTCCGAAACGGGTTTATGATTGTCGAACTGGACGGGGGGGGTTAGGTCTTGGGAAGAAGTGGAAATGGGTGCAGAAGATAAATCACGAGGCATCTTCAGCGCGCTGCTGGCGGTAATGCTTTTGGCGCTGCTGGCGGTGCTGGCGGGCGGCGCGGCTCGGCGCGAGTCCGTCACTGTGGATGAAGTGTCGCACATCGGTGCCGGGGTCAGTTACCTGCAGAGGCTTGACCTGCGGATGAATCCGGAGCACCCGCCGCTGCCCAAGGTGCTGGCGGCGATTCCATTGGTCCTACGGGGAGTGCGCGCGGACTATAGCCACGTCTCCTGGACGATCAGCGAAAGGTTTTTTCCGGCATACATGGGCAGTGGGTGTTCGGGGAATGGGTGCTCGAGAGGTGGAATGATCCCAAGGCCATGCTCAAGTGGGCTCGGTTGCCCATGCTGATCGTGACGCTTTTGCTGGGATGCACACTCTACATTTTGGCGAGGCGGCTGGGAGGGCCGTGGGGCGGGCTGCTTTGCCTTAGTTTGTTTGTGAGCATGCCAGCGTTTCTCGCTTTTGGGCCGGTTGTGCACACGGACATCGCCATTGCGTTGTTTTCGCTGCTGGCGCTGTGGACATTTGCTGGGGTGTGGGCCGAGCCGAGCTGGAAGAATGTTCTGGTCTTTGCGCTAAATCTTGCAGGGGCGTTGCTATCGAAGTTTACGGCAGGGATTCTATTCATTGCGTTCGTGGCATTTGTGCTGAGCCTGCGATGGCGCGGGGTTCCCGGCCAGCCCGCGGACAAAAGCGAGGCGCGCGATTGGCGGCGACCGCGCCGGCGGGCGACGCTCCTGGGCATCCTGGGCGCGGCCCTGATTGTTTACATTTTCTACCTGATCTTTTCCTGGCATCAGCCAACGAACGCGCTCTACCGGCTAGGAACTGGCCCGCTGGCGCTTTTTTTTCGCCGCGCGCTTCTGCCTCCTCTGCAGTATTTTCGCGGAGTGTTTTGGGTGCTGCTCACCAGCAAACGGCCAACATTTATTCTGGGGCAAGCCTATCCGCATGGGGTGTGGTTCTATTTTCCTGTGGTCTTTGCTCTGAAATCGCCTCTGGCACTCTTAATTTTATTGTTCTGGTCTCCGCTGATTGCAATAAGACGCAAGTGGGGACGCGGAACCGCTGATCCGGTGATCCCTGTCCAGGTGGCAACGCACTGGCGGGTTCTATGGGTGAGTTTGCTCGTGTTTACAGGCTTCTGCATGCTCAGCCCGCTCGATTTCAGCATCCGCCATTTCAGTGTGCCGCTGGTGCTGCTGATCATGCTGCTTGCGCCGGTGCCGCGGATGCTCGCTGAGCGGGGCGGCTTGTCGCTGGGAGGAGTGGTGGCCGCGGCGCTGGCAGCCAGCTGCGCATTCACGGCGGTGCGCGCGTATCCTTACTATTTTCCTTTTATCAACTCGCTAAGCCTGGGACGCCCTGCCTACACGCTGGTCAATGATTCGAATGTGGATTGGAACCAATCGCTCCCGGAAGTGAAACGCTTCGCAGAACAACATAGACTGCAGAGAATTCGCCTGGATGAATACGGCTTCTCGGATCCCACCGCGTTTGTGCCGCAGGCGCAACCCTGGAATTGCCAGTCGCCTTCGCCAGAGGATGCTGGACAGTGGGTTGCGCTCTCCGCGAACCTGCTTCTAGATGGACATAACTGTGCTTGGCTCATCCAATACCCGCACGAAGAGTTGGCCGGCGGGAGCATGTACGCGGTGCACTTGCACGCGCACATTCCCGCGGCAGGCAGCCCGGGCGGGCCGCCGCTGCCGTCGGCGTTTCGCCAGATAGGCGGGGCACCGTTCGATATCCAGAGCCTGTTCCTGCACTTGGACCGGCATCCGGAGGACATCCCGCGAACCCTGCAATGGATGCAAGACTCCTTCCGCGACTCGAACAAGTCGCCGGGCCCGCCTCCGAAGCCACCGTGGGAACACTAAAGGCTCGACGATGGTTGTAGGATTGGGATTTGCCTTGCAGGCTAATCGTCGACCGGAGTACGAGCGCGCGTCGCCGCGGTCGTACACAAATAATTGCGATAGGAACACAGGTCGTCGAGCAGATCCTTTGAATCGGAGAGTATTTTCTCTTTTTCCGTTTCGCCCACGAGCAGGATGATGTAGTCATCGCGGCCTGGACTCATGCTGAGCATGAAGGGATATTGCCTGCTAAAGCCGTTGCCGCCAATGTCCGCGTCCTTGAGGTTGGGCGCATAGAACATGTAGTGGGGCATGTTCATGGTCATCGGCTGCGCCGCTTTGGTAAAACCGCGCATCAGGGGCGCGAGCATGTAAGAAACTCCGGTTCGAGCAGGATTTGAGTATGCGGCGGTCCCAAAGCGCTTGGTAATCTGCTCGTGAACCTGCTTTGCATCCATGCCTTGAGCCCGCAGTTCGGCGGTAAGAAGATAATCTTGCAGAAGAGTCCTCGAACCTTCGGCGTCGTAGCAAACGGCCCAAAAAATATCGTCGCGGAACCACTCCTCGGTAAATTGCCAATCGCTTCGGACAACGATACAGCTAACACCGTTTGTTCCTTGATGGTGCAGCACGTATCCTTTGGCAGGATCCAGGACGTACGTCGTTGCTTTGTCGCGCAGATGGGGAGGGGCAGCGCTCAGCGCAAATCGGATCTCCAATGACTCCGGCATGCGTTCGAGCTTCAGGAGTGAACTGGCGTTGCGCTCTTCCATGCTCTTCATCTGTGCAAGCAAACTTGTAGCCCCAAGCATTTCGAAAAGTAGAAAATATGCGGCGAACTTCATGATGTAGTGGCCTTCCTTTCCTTTCAGTATCGCTACTCGCGCGAACGGGAAGCAACGTGGGATAAGTCAGGGGATTCCTCAACAGCGCCGCGTCGCTAGGATATTCCAAAAACGGCAAACGCGGTTCTAAAGAAAAAAGTCAAGAAAAGAGGGGAAGGTTGACGTGGGCGCCTTCGAGGGCCAGGAGCTTGGCCTTGGTCGCGCGGCCGCCGGGAGCGGAGAAACCGCCGAGTTTGCCGTTTGCGCCAGAGACGCGATGGCAAGGGACGATGATTGGGACGGGATTCTTTGCCATGGCCTGGCCGACTTTTTGAGCGGCGGCGGGTTGGCCCACGGCTTTTGCAATTTCGCCGTAAGTTCGAGTTTGTCCTGGAGGGATTTGGCGAGCAACTTTATAGGCTTCACGAGCAAACGAATCTACGTTGTCCAAGTCAACTGCGACGGTACGAAAGTCCTGAGTTTCTCCTCCAAGATGGCGACGAATCTTTTCGATGATTTCAGCGACACGCGGAGGGGGCGCGCTGGGCCGGTTGGAACCGGATTTCCGCGCGATGCCGGATTCGGTCGCCTGCGAAGTAGCTTCCGGAAGCTGAACCCCGATCACAACGGGCCCGGAACCGGACTCTGCAGATTCGCGCCAGGCTATGCCGCACGTGCCGAGTGCGGTTTCGAAGAGGCAGTAAGCCGTTTGCTTCATACGAGAGACTCTGTCTCAAGAACAGCATATTCATCGATGCCTGTGCGGTGCAATCGGTTATTTGACGGCAAAGCGGAAGCGCCAAAAATGAAGAAGCTAAGACCATCTCTCGCGAAGCCCGCCCCCGCCCGCTACCCGGCCGCGCCTTGACAGGAGGGGATTCGCGTTGTTAACTCAGCCCCCGCGAGGAGGTCCCCTCTGATGACAATGATGATACTGAAAGCGCGCTGGATAGCTGCTCTGACCGCGATGTGCCCTTTGACCGCAGCTTTGATTCTTGGCTTTGCCCCGTCGCTGCGGGCTCAAGATACTTCACACAAGCTCACGGCCATGGATGAGTTTCAAATCCAAACGGCCACGGACCCCGAAATTTCTCCTGACGGAAAGAAAATTGTGTACGTCCGGCGCTTTGCGGACGCCGCGACCGACAAACGTTACTCCAATCTTTGGATCATTAACAGCGACGGCACGGATCACCGCCCGCTGACCACGGGCGATCGCAACGATTCCTCGCCGCGCTGGTCGCCGGACGGGACGCGCATCGCGTATCTCTCCGATGCCGACGGCAAGCAGCAGATTTACATTCGGTGGACGGACACTGGCCAAACCGCGCGCATCACCAATCTCGAAGATTCACCCGATGCCATTGCCTGGTCGCCCGATGGGAAAATGCTTTCGTTCTCGGCACTGGTTCCCGGCAAAGGCCCGCACTTCGCCGATTTGCCGAGTCCGCCTGCGGGCGCGAAGTGGGCGGATCCCCCCAAAGCCTACGACCGACTGGTGTATCGCTTCAACGGCGCGGGCTATCTCAAACCCGGATTCATGCAAGTGTTCGTTGTCAGCACGGATGGCGGCGCGCCCCGGCAAGTCAGCAATGGCAATTTTCCGAATGGTGGAAATGAATGGGGACCGACGCGCGCGGATTGGACTCCCGACGACAAGTATCTGATCATTTCGGCGAACCGGCATCCGGAATCGGACCACGCCTACTTTGATACGGAAGTGTATGAGTTCAGCGTGGCCGATGGCGCGCTGCTTGCGCTTACCAACCGCAAAGGCCCCGACAATTCGCCGGAAGTTTCTCCCAATGGAAAATGGATTGCCTACACCGGGTTTGATGACCGGCTGCAGGGCCATCAAACGACGAAACTTTATCTGATGAACCGCGACGGCACCGGCTCGCATTCGCTTTCCGACAAGCTCGACCGCGACATCCAGAGCCCGCAATGGGCCGCTGACAATAGCGGCGTGTATTTCCAGTATGCCGATCAAGGCGACACGAAGATTGGCTTTTGCTCTACCGACGGGAACTGCAAGAAAATCACAGACCACGTTGCTTCGACGACGAGCGCTTATGGCGGCGGCTCGTTCTCCATCTCCCGCACCGGCATTATCGCCATGACCTACGGCCGCACGGATGATCCCGGCAACATCGCTATCGTCAACAACGGCGCCCTGAAAGTCCTCACTTCACTGAATGCGGAGTTGCTGGCGCAGAAGAAGCCCGGCCACGTGGAGGAATTCTGGTATGAGTCCTCGAAGGACAAGCGCAAGATTCAGGGCTGGATCGTGCATCCGCCGGACTTCGACGCTTCGAAGAAATATCCGCTGATTCTGGAGATTCACGGCGGGCCCTTCGCGGATTACGGGGAC
Source organism: Acidobacteriota bacterium (assembly GCA_003223255.1). Taxonomy (GTDB): domain Bacteria; phylum Acidobacteriota; class Terriglobia; order Acidiferrales; family UBA7541; genus Acidiferrum. The sequence continues at coordinate 5,718 of QHYJ01000420.1, forward strand.
CGCTTCGATTTCGAGAAACAGGTCTGGGCGTCCATGGGCTACGTCGTGCTATACACCAATCCGCGCGGCAGCACCGGCTACGGGGAAGAATTCGCCAACTTGATTCACCACGCCTATCCCGGCGACGATTTCGATGACTTGAACAGCGGCGTGGATGCCGTTGTGGCGAAAGGCTACATTGACACGAACAATCTTTTCGTTACCGGCGGCAGCGGCGGCGGCGTGCTCACCTGCTGGACCATCGAGCACACCGATCGTTTTCGCGCCGCGGCTTCGCTCTATCCGGTCATCAACTGGTACAGCTTCGTGCTGACGTCGGACATTCCGTTTGTCACGCAATATTGGTTCCCCGGCAATCCCTGGGACAACATCGAGCAGTACATGCAGCGCTCGCTGACGAATCTGGTGACGAAGGTCAAGACGCCGACGCTGGTCATGACCGGCGAAGCCGACTATCGCACGCCGATTTCGGAAGCGGAGCAGTTCTATGAAGCCCTGAAGCTGCTGAATGTCGATACGGTGCTCGTGCGCGTTCCGGAAGAGCCGCACGGCATTGGCCGGCGGCCAAGCCATCACATCGCCAAGATGCTGTATGTCGCCGGCTGGTTCGACCAGCACAAAGCGAAGTAGTCGGGTTTTGCAGAAACACTCCTAGCCGCTAAAGGCTGTT
>QHYJ01000421.1 GCA_003223255.1 Acidobacteriota bacterium
CATCAATTCGCAGAAGTGCTCCCACCGCGCATTCAGGAATCCTGATTCGGGATGCCAGCCCATGGAAAAAGTCTTGCCGCCATTGAGCATCCAGGGCCAATCGACGCGCTGATAGATCTTCGTGGCGAGATCCTGAATTTCCTGGTCAGCAAAATATTGCCGCGTCGTGAGAACGCCGCACAGGAGAATCGACGAATCAATAGAGGAAAGCTCGCATTTCTCCCAGCGGGCGCCAGTCTCCAGGTGGATGAAGTGGAAGAAAAATCCGTGCTCGTTGTGCAAGACGTTGGCGAGGAAGCGCAGCGTGTTGCGAACGCGCTCGCGAATTTCCGCGGACTTGCGGTAGCCGCGATGATCGCCAATGCAGAGACTGGTCAAGCCAAATCCCGTGGCCGCGATGCTCGACATCGTTTGCGAATCGTTGCCGTTCGCGAGGGCGCGATCCTTCACTTGTCCAGTCTTCGGGCTGGCCTCATTCCAGAAGAAATTAAAGCTGACGCGCTGGATTTCATCGAGCAGCTGCTCGTCGGTGCCCTCGAACGGCGCGCCGTTGGGCTCCACGAAAGACGGAGAAGCGCTCTTTTGGCAACTCGCGAGGGCCATCAGTGGAGAGGCCAACAGGCCCATCCCGCAGATGCGCATCAGTTCCCTTCTGGTCAGAAAAGCCCATTGGCCTAGAAAATTGTTGCTCGTCATCCGGCATCCGGTTTACTTCGTGATTTCCAGCGCGGCATGTACGCCTTGCGTCGAGTCCGGAGCAATCCACAAGGTGACTCTTGCCGGCTCGACGGTGAATTTCTGCTGGTCATTCCAGATGGCAAAAGCATTCGGGCCCAGGAGAAAGCTTACCTTTCTTGTTTCGCCAGGAGCGATGGTCATGCGTTGAAACTTCGTGAGGGCCCGGACCGGTTCGGCAACACTGGTTCCCTGGAGGCGGATGTAGCATTGCACCGTTTCCACACCCGCGCGGGTTCCGGTGTTGGTGATATCTGCACTCGCGGTCAGAACGGCGCTTTGTTTAGGCTGGCGCGCTTGCAGGTCGTCATTCAAGCTCTTGGCGCTAATCTGAGTTTTGTCGATGTGGAGATTGGCATAGCGGAACGTCGTGTAAGACAATCCGAAGCCAAAAGGAAATTGCGGGCCGTTTTGTTCGTCAATGTAGCGCGAAACATATTTCTTCTCGGCCGGAACGACGCCTGCTCCCGGAGGCCGGCCGGTATTCAATGCATTGTAATAGAGGGGCTCCTGGCCGACGCTGCGAGGCCAGCTCACCACAAGTCTTCCGGCTGGATTGGCATCGCCGAATAGCGACCGCACGAGCGCCGGCCCCGCTTGAATGCCGGGAGACCAGACGGCCATGACGGCAGGCACATGCTCAAAGGCCCAAGGAAGCGTGAGCGGGCGACCGCTGAAGAGAAGCAGGACGACGGGCTTTCCGGTGGCGACGACTTTCTCGAGGAGCTCTTCTTGGCGGCCCGGGAGGCCCAAAAATGCGCGCGAGGCTGCTTCACCGGTCATCTCCGGCGCATTTTCGCCGAGCGCCAGGATGGCAACGTCGGATTCCTGAGCCGCTTTGACGGCTTCCTCCAATTGAGCGTCGGAGCCAGCAGCGAGGAATTCCGATCCTTTGGCGTAATGAACGTTTTGTGCTCCGAGCTTTTCTGTGATTGCTCTGCGCAGCGTGATTACATTGGCGGGGCGTCCCTGCGCCGCCCAAGAACCAAGCATGTTTGCGCGATCGTCAGCCAGCGGGCCAATCAGAGCGAGCGTTTTTACCGTGCCAGATAGGGGCAGAAGCGGGCCAGCGCCAACGGTCGCGTTCTTTAACAGCACGAAGGATTGTTCTGCGGCGGTTCGCGCCAGCGCGACGCTGTCGGGCAGAAGCATGGCCCCTGCTTCTTTCGATTCGTCCGTGTAGGCATGCTCAAACAGCCCGAGCGCGAACTTCACGCGCAGGACGCGGCGAACGGCTTCGTCCACGGCAGTTTCAGGAACCTCGCCGGAGTGCACCAACTCGGCTAAGTGATCATGGTAGAGGCTGCTGACCATATCCATATCGACGCCGGCAAGAAAGGCTTTGCGAGCCGCCATCGCTCCGTCGTTGGCGATGCCGTGAGGAATGAGTTCCGCAATGGCGGTGTAGTCGCTGTCCGCGATCCCCTGAAATCCCCACTCTTTTCTGAGGATTTGCGTCAGTGTGAAAGGATTGGCGGAAGCGGGCACCGCGTTCAGAGAATTGAACGCGCTCATGATCGTGGCTGCCCCCTCCTCGATAGCAGCGTAAAAAGGAGGCAGATAGTACTGGCGCAAAGTGTGTTCGGAAATCTCCGTTGAGTTGTAGTCGCGGCCACCTTCCGCTGCGCCGTAGCCGACGAAATGCTTTGCGCAGGCAGCGATGCTGTCGGGCGCGTCGAGCCGCGCTCCCTGATAACCGCGCACGTACGCGCGGGCCATCGCGGAGCCCAGAAACGGATCTTCCCCGGCGCCTTCAGCCATTCTGCCCCAACGCGCGTCTCTGGCAATATCTACCATCGGAGAAAAAGTCCAGCGGATGCCGCTGGCGGAGGCTTCGCGCGCGGCGACGCGGGCAGTTTGCTGCACCAGGTCAGGATCCCACGTCGAAGCCAGACCCAACGGAATGGGAAATTCGGTTCTAAAACCATGAATTACATCCAGACCAAAGATGAGAGGGATGTGCAAGCGAGACTGTTCCACCGCAATATGCTGAAAGGCATTGACCTGGTGGGCGGTGGTGATATTGAAGAGCGCCCCGACCTCGCCCTTGCGAATCATGTCGTCATAGTCGGTGCGGCCGGTGCCGGGTCCAGTCGGCTGACCCGCGGAGTATTGGACCAATTGGCCCACCTTTTCCTCGAGGGTCATTTTCCGGAGAAGTTCTTCAATTTTCTTCTCGGTGTCGGACTCCGAGAAACTCGCGCGCGCGGAGGCGGGCGGAGAAACCTCTTCCGCTGATGGAGTCGACAGTGGTTCAAGGGGCCGGAGCAAGAGAACAAAGGCGGCTACTGCCGAGCGATGCAGCAGAGATGTCACGTTCAGACACTCCTTGTTAAGAACGGTTCCGGAAACTTTGCCTGCGAGCCTTGTGACACGCGCCGAAAGCAAGGCCGGTCAAGAAGTTCCTATCTTGTGTTCTGCAAAAGTGGAAGAATCGCACACCCGGCCGACAAGCTGGGAAGGTTTAAGAGCCATGCACGAAAGCCCTTGTCCCCAGCAAGGCAAAAGCATACTAAACCGATTTATTGGCTGTGACAAGCAATGCACCAGAGATGCACATGAGGTCTCAGGCCCTTCGCGATAGCGCTTGTAGGTAGATTTAAAAATGTGCGAAACTACACCGCACGGTATTTATGCCCCGCCCCAAATCAGGCACAGCTTTGCGCAGTCGAAAAGCATCCGGTCAACGTGTAAGTCTCAAGTCTCTCGCAGAGCACTTGGGACTCTCCCAAGCGGCCGTGTCGCTGGTCATCAACCGCTCTCCCGGCGCAAAATCGATTCCGCTTCGTACGCAAGAACTGATCCGGCAAGCGGCCCGCGAGCTGAACTACCGACCTAATCATTTGGCGCGATCTCTCCGGCAACAGAGGAGCTACACGATCGGCGTGGTGGTGCCGGAGATCAGCGAAGGGTATGCCGCGCTGGTGATGTCCGGGATTGAAGATCATTTGCTGCAGGAAGGCTACTTTTATTTTGTGGTGAGCCACCGCCACCGCGATGAACTGATCGAGGAGTATCCGCTGCTCCTACAGCAGCGGGCAGTAGAAGGGCTAATTGCGGTGGACACGGCAATTACGGGAGCAGCACAAATTCCCTTGGTGGCAGTCTCCGGGCATCGCGAGGTACCAGGAGTCACCAACATCGTGCTGGACCACGCGCGCGCCGCGACGCTGGCGATGGAGCATTTGACAAAGCTTGGACATCGGCAGATTGCCTTTATCAAGGGACAAGAATTCAGTTCGGACACAGCGATCCGATGGGAATCCGTGCGTCACGCCGCGCAAGCACTGGGCGTAAAGATTAATGACCGGCAGGTGGGCCAACTCGAAGGAGAATCTTCTTCGCCAGTGCTCGGCTATCAAGTCACAAAGAAACTGATTGCATCGGGAGAAGCTTTCACAGCGCTTTTTGCGTTTAATGACATCTCGGCGATCGGAGCGATTCAGGCGCTGCGCGAAGCCGGGCGGCAGATTCCCCGGGATGTTTCGGTGGTGGGCTTTGACGACATTCAGAGCGCCGCGTTTCAGAACCCCGCGCTGACGACGGTGCGGCAGCCGCTGCGGGAGATGGGGATGCTGGCGGCGGAGACGTTGCTGCGGCGTATTGCCGCACCGCCGGAAGCAGACTACCCGAAAGAAATTGTGGTGCAGCCGGAATTGATTTGCCGCGCCAGCACCGGCGCAGCACCTCGATAACCAGTTTTAAGTCGTAAGTTCTAAGTTTGAAGTAAGGATTCCTGCCTGCAGCACAGACTTCATTTTTTCGCGGCTCAGTTGAAAAAGCGCCATGCGTAATGGCGGGTTGAAACTGAATGGAAAAACAGCAAGCTAGCTAAACTAGGAGGAAGCTTCCCGGGTAATCGCGCCAGAAACTTGCAGAATTTTGGCAATGATTCCGGCTCGCGAGCCAGCGGACATCTTCATCATGATGGAGCGCAAGAAGGCTTTCACGGTG
>QHYJ01000422.1 GCA_003223255.1 Acidobacteriota bacterium
TGCTCTACGGCGTCAAGGCGAATGACCCGCTAACCTTCACCACCGTATCCCTGATTCTGACCGTCCTGGCGCTTGTCGCAAGCTACATTCCGGCGCGGCAGGCAATGCGCGTCGATCCCATGATCGCCCTGAGATACGAATGAGGAGGATCGGGGAATGAGACCGGAGCATTGGCTGTACACGGTTCCGCTGCGGCTGCGGTCGTTGTTTCGCTGGGCGCAGGCGGACCAGGAACTCGACGACGAGCTGCGCGACCACCTCGAACGAGCAACCAAGGAATACGTCGCAAAAGGGGTGACGCAAGAGGAAGCGTACCGTCGTGCGCGACTCGACCTGGGCGGTATCGAGCAGACCAAAGAGAAATGCCGCGACGCGCGCAGAGTAAACTGGATTCAGGACTTCGTTCAGGATTTGCGCTTTGGTTTCCGCATGCAGCGGAAATCGCCAGGCTTTACGGTTCTTGCCGCGCTATGTTTGACGCTTGGGACCGGGGTGAACACTTCTGTTTTTGCGCTTCTCGACTTCACGATGCTGCGCCCGCTTCCGGTGCCAGAGCCCAATCGCATGACGTTGTTGAGCCGCGTCAGCGATGACCGCTTTTCCTATCCTGATTATTTGGCCTATCGCGACCGCAGCCAGACTTTCGCCGCGCTCGCCGCCAGTTTTCCGACGGAATCCAGCCTCGACGCCAACGAGCAGAGTCATTTGATCAGTGGCGAAGCCGTTTCCGCCAATTATTTCGAGACGATGGGCATCGCTCCGTTCATCGGCCGGTGGTTCACGGACGAGAGCGAACCGGTGGCGGTGCTGAGTTACTCGGCGTGGCGAAACTTTTTCAATGGCGACCTGAGCATTCTTGGCAAAAGCGTGCGGTCAGAAACGCAGTGGTACACGGTGATTGGAGTTGCCTCGCCCGCCTTCACCGGCATCAACGCTCCGATCCAGACGGCGATCTGGGTGCCCTTGCACATGTGGGCCAAACAGTATCCCCAGCGGGCCGAGCATCTCCTCGACCGCACGGACCCGTCGCTACGCGTGATGGTGCTCGGACGTCTCGAAGAACACGTCACCCCTTCGGAAGCCGCGGCAAACCTCAATGCCGTTGATGCGGAACTTCGGCGAGAGATGCCGGCGACCTCGGAAGCGGCGGCAGCGCCTCTGACGGTGGAAATCATCCATGGGGCGCCCAGCCCGTTTTCGCGCAGCGGCGCGGCTCCGCTGGACATTCTTTTCGTTGTGGTTGGCAGCGTCGTTCTTCTGATTGCTTGCGTGAATGTTGGAAATTTGCTGCTCGCTCGTGGCACGGCACGACAGCGGGAACTCTCCGTACGCGCCGTACTAGGCGCCGGTCGGGGGCGGCTGCTGCGTCAGCTACTGGTGGAGACATTCCTGCTCTCGCTGCTTGGTGTAGCCGGTGGGCTTGTTCTGAACCAGTGGTCGAATCACATATTGAACGCCGCGGTTGACGCACTCCCGGTCGAGGCCCGCGTCGCCATTCACGCTGATCTGTCTCTCAATTCTCGCGTGTTTCTGTTCGCGCTGGGTTTGTGCTTTCTCTCCACTTTGTTGTGCGGCGTGCTCCCGGCGCGGCGTGCGGTGCGTCGCGATGTCTATTCAATTCTCAAGGGCGGCGGAACGTCGGGTGACCGCGTGCGGCTGCGGCAGGTTTCTTTGGCCGCGCAGGTGGGACTTTCGCTGATTCTGTTGCTGTGCGCAGGGCTGTTCCTTCGCTCGATCTACCGCATGCGCGCCGCGGAGCCGGGATTCGCAGTGCAGCACCGTCTTTATGCACTCACATATATCTCCGCGCCCGAATTTACACGGGCAAGCGGCCTCCACTTCTATGAGCAGACGGTTGAACGCCTTCGCGCGCTGCCGGGGATTCGTAACGCCGCGGTGACGCGTTTCCTGCCATTGATGATCACGGGAGCGGAGACGGACTGCATCTCGACGGGCAGAACCTCGCCTTTTAACGCGACGTTCGGCGTGATCTCCCCGAGTTTCCTGACAACGATGCAGATTCCTCTGCTCGAAGGGCGTGACTTCACTGTGGACGATGGACCTTCGTCCCCTCCAGTCGTTCTCGTCAGCCAAGCTTTGGCGCAGCACTTATGGGGGAAGGCCGATGCCGTCGGCCAGCACGTGCAATTGGGGTGCAGTGACCCGACGACAGCCGAAGTCGTCGGCGTTGTTCGCGACACGAAGGTGGATTCGCTCGGTGAGCCACCGCAAGCGCACTTCTATCGGCCTTTTGCCCAGAGGTATACGGGCCTCGCGACCGTGGTGGTGGAGACTTCGGTTGATCCTGCCTCGGTCGCGCGCACCGTGAGTTCCTTGATCCGTGGCGAGAGTTCGGGAGTGCGCATCTACGATCTTCAGCCGGTCGCAACCCAGATCGAGCGCTCCTATTGGATTATTCGCCTGGAAACGACGGTATTGTTCATCTTGGGCTTGCTTGCTTTAGTGCTCGCGGCGGTCGGTCTATACGGCGTGGTGGCGTTTCATGCCGCGCAGCGCATACAGGAAATCGGATTGCGAATGGCTCTCGGCGCAACGCCCGGGGAAATCCACCGGCTCATCCTGTTCAGAGGCATGACGATCACCTTGGCCGGGGTCCTCATCGGGATCGCAGTTTCAGCGGGCCTTGCGCCTTTATTGGCGCGCTTCCTCTCTGGCCTCAGTCCCATCGATCCGTTGACCTTCGCGGTGTCGGCTGGCCTGTGGATCGGAGTGGCGCTGCTCGCGTGTTCCCTTTCCGCGCGCCGCGCTATGCGTGTAGATCCCATGGTGGCCTTGAGATGCGAGTAAAGGGGGGAGTCGGAGTATGCGACCTAAGCATTGGCTGTTCACGATTCCACTGCGGCTGCGGTCGTTGTTTCGCTGGACGCGGGCGGATCAGGAACTGGACGACGAACTGCGCGACCACCTCGAACGAAAAACCGAGGAATACGTCGCAAAGGGGATGACGCAAGAAGAGGCGCACCACCGCTCGCGACTCGACCTGGGTGGTATCGAGCAGACCAAAGAGAAATGCCGCGACGCGCGCCGCGTAAATTGGATTCAAGACTTAATTCAGGATTTGCGCTTCGGGGCACGCTCGCTGCCCAAATCTCCCGCTTTTGCCGCGATTGCCGTCCTCACGCTCGCGCTCGGCATCGGCGCCAATACAGCCATTT
>QHYJ01000423.1 GCA_003223255.1 Acidobacteriota bacterium
GTCCTACAGGGCACGTTGGCGTTGATGGTCCTCAAGACTCTCGATGTCCTCGGACCGCTGCACGGTTATGGAATCGCGCGTCGCATCGAGCAGATCAGCGGAGATATGCTTGCCGTGAATCAAGGGACCCTGTATCCCGTGCTGCTGAAGCTGGAGCAAGAAGGCGCGATTGCGTCCGAGAGGGGTGCCTCAGAGAATAATCGTAGGGCGCGCTTCTATCGACTTACACGAGAAGGACGTAAGCAGTTGCAGGTCGAGACCCAAGATTGGGAACAAACGGCGGGGATCATCGCTCGGTTCTTCGAAGTGAAAGCGGAGGACTTGTCGTGAGCTCTCTGAGGCGGTTCCTAACTCGTCTGCTCAACTCGGCGACAAGGCGCGCACAAGACGAACGATTGAGGGAAGAGATTGAGGAACACATCGCTCTGCAAACCGCCGAGAATCTTCGCGCCGGTTTATCACCCATTGAGGCACGACGGCAGGCCATGCTGAAGTTTGGCGCGGTGGAGGCGATGAAACAAGATTATCGAGCGGAGCGAGGACTGCCATTGATCGAAGATTTCCTACTGGATCTGCGCTTCGCCCTCCGCATGTTGCACAAATCACCCGGCTTTACTGCTGTGGCCGTTGTGACACTGGCCATGGCCATCGGTGCAAACGCCGTCGTCTTTGGCGTATTGAATGCGTTGATCCTGCGACCGCTGAATGTGCCTCAGCCGGAAAGCCTCTACGAGGTTAAGCGCACAGACACGAAGTACCCTTTCCAGTCCTACCCGGACTATCTGGACCTGCGCGATCGCAACCACAGTTTCGATGCTCTGATAGCCAACAGCTTTGCTCCGGTCGGGCTGTACACGGGCGAGAACCCTTCGCGAGCCTGGGTGTATGAAGTGAGCGGAAATTACTTCGACGCACTGGGCATTCAACCGCACGTGGGCAGCTTCTTCCACGGCTCTGATGAGCACGGCGCAAACAGCGCCCCATATATCGTGCTGACGTATGCTTATTGGCATACGCATTTCCAGGATGATCGTGGGGTGGTGGGCCGCACGGTTCAACTGAACAAGTATCCTTTCACCATCATTGGTGTAGCGCCGCCTGAGTTCCAAGGCACTGTATTGTTTTTCGCTCCCGATTTCTTTGTGCCCATCGTGAATGCGCAGCAGATCGAGGGATCCAATTTTTTCAACGCCCGCGCGACCCGCTGGGTTTTTATGACGATTGGACATCTGAGGGCGGGAGTGACTCCGGAACAGGCGGTTGCCGATCTGAACTCAATTGGCGCGTACCTGGAGAAGACCTATCCCAAAGAAGATGGCAAAACGAGTTTTTCCCTGGCGCGGCCAGGCCTGATCGGAGATGTTCTCGGGCCTCCAATGCGTGCGTTTCTAGCAGGCTTGATGCTGCTGGCGGCGCTGATCCTGCTGGCCGCGTGCGCGAACCTGGGAAGCCTGTTCGCCGCGCGTGCCGCTGACCGTTCCAAAGAAGTTGCGCTGCGGCTCGCGCTGGGAGCGGGCCGCCTGCGCATTTTGCGGCAACTCTTTACCGAAGCCGTGCTGATTTCGCTGCTCGGGGGAGCGGTCGGATTGTGGGGCAGTGTTGTCGTCTTGCGCGGGCTGAGCGTGTGGCAGCCATTTCCACGATTTCCCCTCCACGTGGCGCTGAACCCCGACGCGAATGTTTATGGAGTGGCGTTGCTGCTGGCGATCGCTAGTGGATTCCTCTTCGGCGCAGTGCCGGTGAGGCAGGTGCTGCACACGAATCCGTATGAGATCGTGAAGTCGGGAAGCATCACCAAGGTCGGGCGGCGGATTACGGTACGAGACCTTTTGCTCGGCGTGCAAATTGCGATTTGTGCGGTGCTGCTCACCTCCTCGATGGTTGCGGTGCGTGGACTGATTCGCTCGTTGCACGGCAATTTCGGTTTCGACCCCCGAAACGTAATGCTGATGGAGGCCGAACTGAATATGGCGGGCTACGCCGGCGATGCAATCCCCGCGATGCAAAAGCGCATGATCGACGCTATGCACACGATTCCGGGCGTAAAGGCGGTGGGCGTGATCGACGACCCACCCTTGGGCACGGGTGCGGACAGGACGCTCGTCTTTAGCGATCAAACGACCGATCTGAGGCCCGAGAATTCCGCGGCTGCGCCGTTTATCTTCATCATATCCCCGGAGTACTTCGGCGCGGCGGACACCACCTTGCAGGAAGGCAGGACTTTCACATGGCATGACGACAAGAACTCCCCGCGCGTCGCTGTCGTGAATCGGGTGTTGGCGCGCAAGCTCTTTGGCTCGGAAGGAAACGCGATCGGCGGTTACTTCAAGAGGCGCGACGGAACGCGGGTGCAAGTGGTGGGTGTCGTGGAAGATGGGAAATACCACGACCTCACCGAGGATCCGTCTCCAGCGATATTTCTCACTATCCTGCAATCGCCCTCGAGCGACACCTGGCTGGTGGTGCGCTCCAATCGCGATCCTCAGCAATTGGCGTCAGCCATGAGGATCACCTTGCATGACCTGGATGCTGGGCTGCCTGTGGCGATCCAAACGTGGAACCAGGCAATGAACATAGTTCAATTTCCTGCGCGGATGGCCACGATTTCGCTCGGAGTGCTGGGCGGGATGGGCGCGATGCTGTCGATCACGGGTATCTTTGGAATGGCGGCGTACTCGGTCAGCAAGCGGCTGCGGGAGTTGGGAATTCGTATCGCCCTCGGCGCGCAGCGTAAGGAAGTGTTAGAGGCAGCGTTGGGACGCGCCTTCAAATTGCTTACTTTTGGTTCCGCGGCCGGATTGCTGCTCGGAATCCTGGCCAGCCGCGTACTGGCTTCCATCGTGTATCAAGCGACTCCGCGCGATCCGCTGGTATTGGCTGGCGTTGTTCTAGCGATGTTGTTGTTTGGGCTACTGGCTACGTGGATTCCAGCGCAACGCGCGCTGTCGGTTGATCCCGCAATACTTCTGCGCGAGGAATGACTCTCTCTATTGAAAAAGCTGATCTTCGGATAGCCCGCTTCTGATAGGACGGTGTACTCGTCGAAGCGAAATCGACCACTGCTGCGTTAGCGACGCGTTCTTGGGATCGCGCCCGAGTGACGGGCAAACCGGAAACTGACCCACTACCCAAAAGGCCACCTTCCGCTCACAACTAGGTGGAAGGCCCGGCCCGACATCCGTTCAG
>QHYJ01000125.1 GCA_003223255.1 Acidobacteriota bacterium
CTTTTTCGAGCTATATCCCTCGGACGAGCGTGAACTGGCCCTAGTGCTTTTTTGGTTTTGTGTCTCGCTCGCTGGTGCAGGTGGATTCCAGCTCCTGCTCGCAGCCCTCGGTTTGCTCTCGCCCCGATGGAAATCAAGCCGAGGGTTAAGAATGTTTCCGGGCATGGTCCCAAGAAACGTTTTGCTATGCCCTCGCCGTCGCCCGATGCCACTGATCACGCAACTGGCTAATTTCGGCCTCATCTGCGGTGCCATCCTAATGGATATTGATTTTCCTCTTCATGATTGTTGAGGACCCGCGCCATTCCTACGGCCTACCCATCGATTTCAGAACACATGATTCGGTGGTATGGGAGAAAAGTCCTTGGCAGGAAACTCTTGGCGTGTATCTTGCGGTGGGCGAAAAGTATTACATCAATGGCCAGCCAGTGCCGCGAGATGCTTTGCGCACGAAACTTCAGCAAGAGCTAAATAAGCGCATGGTTTGCCCGTGTGGTCAAAAAACTCGAACGGCTTGAAATGGTGTGGCTTAGGATTTTGCACAGGCTCCGTTTTAGCATGGGCTTCTCCTCCTTGCGCCGCAGCACCAGGCAATGCGCCGATAGCCGTACGCCACCTTCTGGCCACAGGACAACACGACCTGCTCGTCATAGCGGTGGTCCGCTGGGCTGCCGTGGGGGCTAGTTGGGGAAGCCGCTGACTGCGCCGAATTTCCTGTTGAAAGCGGAAACCTATCCGCGGCGGCAGCGTCTCGTCTAACAGATAACCTCGGAGAAGTGTGGGAGGTTAGGATGCGCTCACTGTGGCAGGACGTGCGGTTTGGGGTGCGGATGCTGGGGCGGAGCCGCGGGTTGACGGCGATCGCGACCCTGGCGCTGGCGCTGGGGATTGGCGCGAACACGGCAATTTTTAGCGTCGTGAACGCGGTCTTGGTGCGGCCACTGTCCTATCCGGACCCGGAGCGGCTGGTGTGGTTTTGGGAGGTGCAACCGAATCTGCCGCGGGCGCCGTTTTCCGCCGGGGACTTTCTGGATTTTCAGGCACAGAGCCAATCGTTTGAGCAGTTGGCGGCGATGCACAGCGTGAACTTCACGATGACCGGACGCGGGGCCGCGGAGCGGCTGCCGGGGATGGTGGTGACGCCGAATTTCTTTACCACGCTGGGTGTGCAGCCGATTGTGGGACGGGCTTTTTTGCCCAATGAAGGCGCGTTTGGGGCACAGCGAGTAGCGCTGCTGCCGTACGGATTCTGGCAGTCGCGATTTGGCGGCGCCAGCGACGTGACAAGTCAGAGCATTGTGCTGGACGGGCGTCCGGTGTCCATTGTCGGCGTGCTGCCGGCAAACTTTCAGTATACGAACCAGAGGGATGTGCAAATTTGGGTGAATCCGGTGAATACCGTGCCGGAGGTGTTCAGCGCGAGCGCCGATTGGGAGCGCAAGCTGAGCACGAATCACGAGACGCACTATTTGAACCTGATTGCGCGGCTGAAGCCGGGCGTTACGGTGCAGCAGGCGGAAGCCGATGTGAATGGGATATTCGCGACACTGCACCAGAAGTATCCGGCGACCACGGGGCATAGCGCGAGAATCGCGCCGCTGCGGGAGCTTTCCACGGGGCCGGTGCGGCAGACGCTGCTCATTTTGCTGGCGGTGGTGGGGTTCGTGCTGCTGATTGCGTGCGCGAACATTGCCAATCTGCTGTTGGCGCGGGCCGTGGGACGGATGCGCGAGATTGCGATTCGGAGCGCTCTGGGCGCGGGGCGGCTTAGGATTGTGCGACAACTGTTGACGGAGAGCACGCTGCTCGCGTTGTGCGGAGGAGCACTGGGGCTGGCGTTGGCGTGGTGGCTGGTGCAATTGCTGGTGGCGGCGAGTCCGCAGGAACTGCCGCGAGTGCAGGAAGTGAGCGTGGATTTGCGGGTGCTGGCTTTTACGTTTGGCGTTTCGCTTTTGACGGGGCTGCTGTTCGGGATAGGTCCGGCGCTGGCGGCGACGCGGCAGGGCGTGGGCGCAGTTTTGAAAGAGGGCGGACGCAGCGCAACGAGCGGGCAGGGGCAGAACCGGTTGCGGAGTTTGCTGGTGATTGGAGAAGTGGCGCTGTCGCTGGTGCTGTTGGTCGGAGCCGGGCTCCTGGTGCGGAGTTTCGCGCGGATGCTGGAGGTCAAGCCGGGATTCAACGGCGACGGCGTGGTGACGATGTGGATGAATTTTACGAGCGAAAGATACGTCGAGCAGGGCAAGTCCACGCAATTGCTGGATCAGCTTTTGCCGCGAGTGACGGCGTTGCCTGGTGTCGAGGGTGTGGCGGTGTCGAATGATCTGCCGCTAGAGGGCGACGACACAACGACAGGGGTGAGCACGGCAGACGGGCATGCGCCATTCGAACGGGGACACCAGCCGCTGATTGGAGTACATGCGGTAAACGCAGGATATTTTCACGCGATGGGGATACCACTGCTTCGCGGACGGGAGCTGAGCGCGTCGGATACGACGAATTCGCCGCTGGTGGTGGTGATCAATCAGAAGCTGGCGGACACGCTGTGGCCGGCCGAGGATCCGATCGGGAAGCACTTCAACGTGATGACGGACAAGCAATCGGAAGTGGCGGGCGTGGTAGGTAATGTGCTGCACAACGGGCTAGCGGAGCCGGTGACGGCAGAGAGCTACGTGCCCTTTGCGCAGAATCCTTGGGCGTACGTATGTTTGGCGATCCGCGCGAAGGGCGACCCGACGGCGGTGTATTCGGTGGTGCGGAGCCTGCTGAGTGATATTGATCCGCAGTTGCCGGTGCACGATATGCGGCCGATGTCACAGGTCGTAGCGGAAACGATGGGGTCGCAGCGGTTGACACTATGGCTGGTGGGCGGATTCGCGGCCTTGGCGCTGGTGCTGGCGTTTGTGGGAATTTACGGCGTGATGAGCTATTCAGTGACGGAGCGGCTGCACGAGATTGGCGTGCGCGTCGCGGTGGGAGCGCAGGCGCGCGACGTGCTGCGACTGGTGGTGGGGCATGGAATGAAGGTCGCGGCGACGGGGCTGGTGGCCGGGATTTTGGGCGCGCTAGTGGCGACGCGGGCTATGACGGCGCTGCTGTTTGAAGTGCGGCCGAGCGATCCGCTGACGTATGGAGTGATTGCTGCGCTGTTGGCGATGGCGGCACTGGCGGCGTGTTATTTACCGGCGCGGCGCGCGACGGCCATTGATCCGTTAGTCGCATTGCGGCACGAGTGAGGCGCCGGCGGCCGATCGGCAAGCTCTTCAGTATGTTTCTGCTGCTCCGGCCGAAATGTTCTTGTAGGGTGATTGTCCGGCGGTAGCGAGTGTCATGAAAGTGTCATACAAGTCTTGGCAAAACGCTGCAAAATCGAAAAGAAAAAGTGAAAAGGGAAGGGTAAATGGTTAGCGCTGGCTTGCAGCAATTTGCAGATTTTGCTGCATTTTTCTCGGGTCCGGCAAGTTCTTGTAAGTTCGGTCCCGCGGCTACGAACCAGAAGGTCGGGAGTTCGAATCTCTCAGGGCGCGCCACTCTTTGAATCCAAATGATTTAATCCAACTGGGCTGTTCAGGCGAGGGAATCGATCGTCAGGGTCAGTATCCCTTGACCGCCGCATAATGGTCGCCTCGAAATTGAAGAGCCAGTGATGGAAATTTACGGATCTTGTTGGAAATGCGGGTGCTCGACGTCGATCACGGCCAGCGATGGATCCACGAAAATCGGGAAGCCATCGATCAAGAACCCCTGAACAATCGAACAATCAGCGCGTTGCTCAACTCCTTCTGAGCAAGCGCTGGGCTTGCGACCCCCGTGTGCTGCGCCGCAATCACTTTGCCGTCTTTGTCCAAGCGGTGGTTGTGGCGGCGGACAGCCCGCTACGAAGCCCAACAGGACAAGACCGATGGCTGCCACGAGGCCAAGTCCAGCAGTTCTGCGAATATGAAAGGATGGCACTCCCCTGCGTGCAGTTTGTTTTGAAGCCGGAACTCACATCGTTCGCCTCCACAATCCTTGGCGAATTCGCGCATCCCGGTCTGAGTTTTTCGGCTCATTCCCCGCTTGCCCGAGACCTGGGTCGGTCCGTGGGCAGCGCGGTCGCTATTCCTCGATCCGGGTTGCGAATCACTCTTGTTGCAAAGTGCGAGTAAGCTTCAAACCGTTTCGCGTAACGACATTTCTTTCTCATTGCAAGCGATGCCAGGAATCCCGGCTAAACCGACGCAGGGCGTGATCCCTATAAACAGCTCACTTTATTTTATCGCCACTTCGCCGCACTTCAGGGCGGTCAGCGGAGGACATCGTCTATGATCGCGGCGATGTCGCGCGAGGCCGCTAGGGCTGTGGTCTCTCCGAGGGCGCGGTAATTCTCAAAGTGAGCTTCGTCGAACCACTGATTGAAGGTGGGGTCGTGGGGAAACTGGGGATTGGTCTGGGGGTAACCGCGCAGTTCGAAGGGATCCGCAGTGGCGATGGCGGGCTTGAGAAGAATGAGGGTGCCGTTGCGTTGGTGCCCACCTTCGCCCGAGGGGTCTGCAGGATAGGAGATATTGCCGATGGCGTAGTGACAGCCGGAGCGCGGAGGATCGCCGACCGGTTTGAAATTGCTGAGGTCGATGTAGATTTCCACGCCAAAATCGACGCGGCACCGTTCGATGGCATTGCGAAGCTCAGCGCCACCATAGAGCGGGTCTTGCGAAACATCGGAAGCGACGATGACCTTGCAGCGCCTGCGAACCAGTTCATAGATTCCTAAATTCTCGAAGTGACCTCCGTCCGACAGATAGATGAAGCGTTGATCGTCATCGGTGAGCCCGAGAAGTTCGCGAACGAGCCAAGCGAAACCGAATCGAGGGCGGCCCTGCTTCCAGGCGGCTGGGTCTTGAGGATTGCCAATCCACCAGCCCAAGCGCACGTCGAAGACAGTGAGCAAGAAGCCCACAGCAGGCTCGGAGTAGAAACCCATGTTGGGGCTGGCAGCGGCACCCGAAATGGCCAAGGCAGTGCCGAGGGAAATGCCGCGGATGGAGGCTTCCGATTGTTGCTTTAGCAAGCGTTTTATCATGGCGCGGAGCGGTTTGGCGAACCGTGGAGGTCCGGCGTCGGAAGTCAGTTGGTAATTCATGTCCCAATTAGCCTCGCCGGGCTGTGACCTGGCGAAGCCGGAATGGAGAGGGGTGAAGGTGAAGGAAAGGGCTTTGCGCATTTGCAGGGCGAGTTGACGGCCGCGGACGACGTTGAGAGTGGTGTTGAGGATCGGGAAGGGTCGGCCATCGGTGGCGGAAGAAGCGGTGGTGACGGTGGGGGAGATGTCGGCAAGGGAGAGATCGTCTTTGGAGGAAAAACCGGTGAAGGGTTGGAAGGGTCGGGGCGTCGGGACGCTGGCGCCAAGGAAGCAGCGTACGAGGCGGTTACGATAGGGGAGATGGGAGGAGAATTCATTGACGTCGACACGCCAGGCGAGCAGCAAAGTGGCGGCAAGGGATGCGCCAAAAACTGGCAAAAGCCGCCAGGAGAGATCGTAAACGTCGAGGGTAGGGTCGAGCGCGAAACGTTCGCCGACAACGACGTTGAAGATCTCGGCCGCCAAAACGGAGAGACCCAAAAGAAAACCGGCGACAAAGATGTAGGGCGTGAGGATGCCGAGATAGTGGAGAACTTTCTTGGACCAGGGCGCATTGGGGATCCAGTGAGCTGTCTTGGAGCTGTTGCCGAAGAGCACGCCGTAGGTGGTGGAAGCGACCCAGAGGGACATGCCGCTGAGCGTTATCGGGTGACGCGTCCAATTGGCGCCGTTGAGGAAGCGGGATAGCCAACCTGGGAAATAGATGGCCACAGAAAACAGGGCGAGCCACGCGGCGGCGTAAAGAAACAAACATGCGCCGAGGCGAGCCCACCATTCGCGACGGTCATCGCTCATGGCGCGCCCGAGCAGGCCGATGTGGAGGATGCCAGCGACGAGCATCATGCCGATCAAGGCGGGAGGGCCGAAGGTGAGGACAATCCAAAGGCTGTGCTGTTGGTCTTGGATAGGCAGGCCGCCGTGGTGGAGAAGATGGCCGAAAGGTAGAAACAAAAAGCCAGTCATGGCTCCGCTGAACATGGCGCAGGGAAGGAGCTCCCAGGTTTTGGGACCGGTGCGGGGAGCGGGACGGCCGTCGCGAGTAATTTTCCGGAGTTTGTAAGCGCGTACGACTAGGGCGGATGCCCACTGCAAGGTATAGAGAATTAGACCGAGCAGGGGAGCTTCCCACCAGAGGTCGGTGCTGAGATAAAGATCTTCAAAGAACCAGAGAAAGGCGTAACTGAGGCAAGCGGAGGAGAAGAGGAGTGGCAGGACGATGCGTGATTGAACGCGCTGGGGGATGCTGAATCCGTCGTAACTGGTTTTGTCGATGCTCGGCGAGTCGGGCTCAAACCAAGTCATATTCAGGCCGATATAGTTGACCGCGCGAATGCTGGAGAGAACGCCAAGTCCCAGGGCGAAAAATTGAGAAGTCAGAAACCAAGGAACAGAAGGGTTCGAAAGCGGTTTGAAGCCGTTTTCGAGCACTTCCAGCGCATGGAAGATCCAGACCACAACCCGAGGGAGAATAATAAAGGCGAGAAAGGCGGAGAAGAGGATCAGGAGGGTGAGGGTGGCGTTGCGGAGATAGATGGCCAAGAAAGTCCAGAAATCGGCGGAGAAAAGGCCCTTGCGAGGGGTGAGGTAATTGCTGAAATTGCGCAGGAAGCGAATTTCTGGAAGCTCACTGACGGTAGTGAGAGGGATCTGCTCGTTTCTGAGCTGGCTTTGGACTTCGCGGGAACCAAGTTGCTGGTGTTCCATCCAGCCGAGTAGCCAACTGGAGATGTAACCACCGCCGGAGACGGATGAGATGTAATCGAATTTGTGAAGGAGCTTGGAGTTGGCCAGTCCTTGGATCACGCCGAGGTTGAAGGTGGCGCTGCGGATGCCGCCTCCAGAAAAGGCGAGACCGATGAGACTGTCTTCCGGGAGCGCCGTGAGCATCGTGTTGAGGCGAGCTTGGCGAGAGGAGCGGATCCAGTCAAATTCGGTATGGAAAATCGAAGAGTCGAGAGTTGGCAGAGAGGGCACGGGGCACCTTCCTGGAGCGAAGAGACATGGCTCAGGCGACAAACCGCCGAGGATTTGGTTCTAGTTATGTCGAGTGGACGTCACTAGACGGGCAGAGAAGATAGCACGAGCAGGACGACCTGATAAAGGCAGAAGATGGATGGAGGTCGGATGTTCCGCCTAACTGGTGCTGTTCATCGGTTCATCGTTCGCCAATCTGAAAGATACTGTACGTGAGTTTGCGGAAGAGACACCGCCGCCTCCGTGGCGTGGCGTTCCACCGCCGCTTTCGGCCTACCGCGAACGCGGTCACCGGCGACTGGCGGCACGAACCTACGAGGAGAAGTGCACCCCTTGCATTTGGGGATGCCAAATGGCGGTGGAGATGATTACCGATCACTGGAACCCGAGCAAGCGCCGCTACCGCACGGAGACTCTCTGCTACGGCCCTCGCTCCTGTCCTCTCTACCGGTCCGGCCCGGCGCGCAAGGTCCCCGGCCGACATGGAATGAGTTACACGGAGGAAGACTGGGTCGATGACGAGGCAACTTCACGCCGGGGTCCCGACGAGTGAAACGCAGAATTACGCGGTATGAATGCTTATCGATGGCAAGTCCTCCGACCGTTGTGTATAATTTCATTTGAACCTACACACTCGAGGGAGCTATGTGCAGGGCAGCACTCACACGTACTAATCTTTTGCTGGAGGTCGGGAAAGTCCGGCGGCTTCGCAAGGCTCTTCAGTCACGCAGTAATTCCGAGGCCGTGCGACGCGTAATCGACGAGCGCCTGGCGGTAGAGGCGGGACTTCAGGCCCTGCAGAATCTGCGAAAGCTCGGAGGTCCGGAGGACGTCTTCAGGCGCGCTCCAACAAAGAGGGGATGACCGCACTACCGGCCGGACCGCTTCTGTTCGATACTGGCATTTACATCCGGTTCACCCGGGGAGAGAACTACCTCTGGCTAGGCGAGGATGCTCGGGTCTTCCAGCGCACCATCCTGACCGCAGTTGTCGCCTCTGAACTTTACGCGGGTACCCACGACCATCGGGAGAAGCGAGTTTTGGATGAACTTTGCCGGGCGCACCGAGCTCTCGGCCACTTCTCGTCTCCTCCCGAAGCGACATGGATTGATGCCGGCATTCTGCTGCGCCGCGCGCGGAGTGCCTTCGGGCAAATGGATTTCGTGCGCCACTTTCGCGATCTTCTGATAGCGCTGGAGGCAGTACGGGCAGGAGCCACACTCGTGACGGAGAATGCCAGGGATTTCGCGCGCTGGAAATCTCTCCTTGGCTCTACCAGGAAGACTCTGAAGCTGTTTAAGCCGTCTAGGACTACGTAGCGCAGAATCTGCGCGGCGGTTGACCCCGCAAGCCGTGACGAATCTCTCGTCATTTGGACTCCACGGGTCACACACTACAATCGGGGCCGGCCACATACGAGTCTCGGTCCAGGCATCCCGACTTACGGTCCGGCCAGCAGCGGGCCAGACGAGGAGAAGTGCACCCCTTGCATTTGGGGATGCCAAATGGCGGTGGAGATGATTACCGATCACTGGAACCCGAGCAAGCGCCGCTACCGCACGGAGACTTTCTGCTACGGCCCTCGCTCCTGTCCTCTCTACCGGTCCGGCCCGGCGCGCAAGGTCCCCGGCCGACATGGAATGAGTTACACGGAGGAAGACTGGGTCGATGAGGCAACTTCACGCCGGGGTCCGGACGAGTAATCCGCCAGCGTGCAGACTGCAAAGGCAGAGCATCCGCATGCGGGTTTCTATGTCGTCCATGAAATTCTTGCGGAGCACAGGGATTGCGCTCTCCGCAGCAGGAGTGCGCCCAGAACTCCAATGAAATCAGTGCCTCGGCCCTCAAACTCGCATTGCGCGATGTCCCAGGGAAGTTGCCTCAACGGTGGCGGCAACCGCAGCGGTTCAGGCATTCGCCGATGGGGCATATCGTCCGTAGTACTCGATGCAACCCCCCGCAGGAGTGGATTGAGCTGCCGGGCGATGTCCTGCAACGATAGCTGTGTTTGATGGTTAAGTTTCAATTCCCGAATCGCCGACCGCATGGCTCTCATCGCCGAGGAGCTAACTGCGGGATTAAATCCGCACAATAGCGTGTTATAAACCAGCCGAAAACAGAGAGCGCTTTTCGTCGATCCTTTTGGCTGCTGTAGGCTGGCTGTCGCTTGGTGTAGTGTGCAAAATGCGCCTGTGAACCAGAAGGCCGGGGGTTCACCTTATCCGCTTTTTTGGGCCGCTTTGAAATATTTTCCAGCAGGAAAGCACCTCACTCCCGGGGCCATGTCACGTGCGAGCTTACCCACACCTGGGTGCTCTCCGAGCAGCCAGAAACGCTCGGTGATCCGGTCAACGACCCGGTCTGCAGCTTCCAGATTCACTCGCGTGGCCCAATATACGAAGATCTCATCTAAATCCCGCTCAGCATGCTCCGAGACACGGTACCGCATTACCGGCCAGAGCTTTCTCCACCTACGAGCTTGCGCCCTCTGGCCTTCACCCCAGCCGCAAGCTTCTTCAGCCCTTCACGTCCCTCGTATTCGACGAACTTGCCTGCCTCGATATCCTCAATGCTGGCACGCACGTGCCGGCGGATGCCGTCAAGCTGCTCTTCAGTAAGATCGGTGAGAAGGTCCTCCGCTGTCGGTTTTGCTAGGCGCAATGCGCGGTTGTCTTCGTCTTCCATGCGCCGCAACGCTTCGCGGACGACTTCGCTGGCGTTGTTGTAGCGGCCACTTTTCACTTTCTTTCGAACGTAGTGGGCAAGCTCATCGGTAATCGAGACGTTCATTTGGTCCATGGACAGCGTTCTCCCTCCGAACCGTCTTCGCACCAAGCTTAGCCACGGGATCTGTTCATGTCAATCTTTGACATGACGCACGTGACGCACCGGAGCGACAGGTTCGCCCGACAAAAGCCCTCCCACAGCCGGCGGAGGACAATCCAGAACAGCCGATCGAGGCGATCTAGTTTGGGCCGGGGCTGCTTCCGCTGGAAGACGGCGAGTTGCTGGCGAAGAGCGACAGCTTCCAGGGCGAGTTTGTGACGTGGCAGAAAAAGCGACCGCAGGTAAGCCACCACCGCACAGGCAAAGGTAACCATGGTTCGATCTTAGCGGGGGCACCCCGTAAGTAACAGGTAGAATGGTACCGCTCCAACCGCCTGATTTTGATCCGTGATGGCATTTTGATGACCCACAGGTGCATGACGGGCTTTACGTCTCGGACGCTTCGATCATTCCTGGAGCGGTAGCGGTGAATCCAACGTTGCGCATCGTATCCATGGCGGCGAGAGCGGTCAAATCGATCGCTTGAGGAATGCCTTCCGAGTTCAGAGTCGTCGCACGACAGCAAGTTTCTTGGTGAAAGGAGAACCATGGCAACCCAATCGATGGGATCAAACGGGCAGGGCACAATCTTGTTGAACATCTTCGACGGATCGCGTCAACCAATCGGACCGGGAGTCAAGAATCTCCTTGTGCGAATCATCGACGGAAATCAGAAACAGTTGTTTAGCGACTTTCGCAGCGGTTCCAGTTTTCAATTTCAAGTCCCTTTCTATGACAATTTCGGTGATCGCTATACAGTGATTGCCTCGGGAGACCGTTATAAG
The DNA here is from genome assembly GCA_003223255.1 of Acidobacteriota bacterium. Lineage (GTDB taxonomy): Bacteria > Acidobacteriota > Terriglobia > Acidiferrales > UBA7541 > Acidiferrum. Next base: position 10,705 of record QHYJ01000125.1, read on the forward strand.
CAAGCTGGCGTGACGCCCGTGAACGTTCAGCGGACAGTCCCGCAAACTGTCGAACTCATGCTTTTGGATGAGAACGCGACCTTCCAGTTTGCGAATGCCAAGTGGAGCGATCTCCCGCAGAAGTACCCCGAAATTCACTCTATTCTTGCGCGAGGAGCTGCGATGGAAGACGACGCGCAGGCTCGCTACGAGAATTTGATGGAAAAGGATCCAGCGACCCTGGCCTGCCTGTGGAATTTGATGACCGCAATGAGGGACATTGATCTGCCCTCGGGGACGCCACTCACTTATCTGAAACAGCTGATTTGGGTGGATATGCCTGACCGCAACATCTTCGCTCCCAAGCAGGACCGGTTCTACGCTTATGCTGACAAAGCCCTCGTCAACCAAGTCCAGCTAGCCGCTCAGCAAAACGAATTCGCGCCTGAGTTGGACCCCGCAGCCTTCCATAAGGGAGCTACGAGCAGCTACAAGCAAGTCCAGTTCGGAGAAGCAAACGTCCAGCTGACGTTTCACGAGGGTGACACGCAAATAATCGATGGCACAGAGTGCATCGTGGTCGAGCCAGACATTGACTACTACAAGGATCTGGCAGCCCACGCCCTATTGGAGGTCATTGCGAACGCCTTGAGCGGCAGTCTGACTGACCCGAAAAACGTCTACGTGTTGCGATGGATCGCCGGACGGCGTGCCGGAGTGCCCGAGTTTAACCCCCCTTACACGATCACATAGGTCTACGCTTCCCAAAGACGTCTGTAGACGGGAAGCCTGCAGCGATTAAAACAATTTGAGATCATCCTGTCTCGGATAGCAGAGCTGGCGGATCTGTCTTGGGAGCAAGAGGATGTTCGGTTGCCCACCAAGGTGCCTTCCACGCAGGGCTTCCCAGCTTGCTCTGAATCGGCCAGACGCTGTCTGATCTCGGCGGCCCGGAAAGTCTCCGCACACGCATAGAACTAGGCCTTCTGAATGGCAACCGCCGGCGCAATCGAGCCAACCGATGACACTTAGGACGCGGCAAGGAGTCAGGAAGATACTTCAGGCTCCACGATGAAAGAGAACCACTGAACCATCATCCAAACGAGCACAGATTTCTAGTTTCTTCCTCCGGATCTGCGGGAAGATTCGAAGGCCTGTAATTTGGATCGACGCGCAGCTTTTCCTTTACAGTGGAATGCAGGATCGACCGGTCAGGAATGTAGCGTCTGGCGCCGAGAGGAATCCGCCATTTGGCCGTTTTCGACACCGGATCATAGTAGGAGTGTGGAAGGAATTCGAGGAGCCACCACCAAAAAGTTAGAGAGTTGTGTGTTTGCCCTCGCGGATCAGGTGCCACTGGCGGCGGTGGGGGAATCCTGCCAAGCGCGACATCTGCTTTCTGTGGATCGATTATAAGACCTGAGGAGAGCGCTTCACACAACATCCATTCCAGGCTGATTTGCGACAACCCGCTCTCCAAATAAGGATAGGAACCCCCGACATCAGAATGCACACCTGCAAACCACACCTGCTTGATGTCCTGGCCGGCCAGTGGCGGACCCCACAGGTTATTTCGAAAATAGCAGCGACGCTCATCAATTGAAACCGCATGACGGCCCTTCGCCATGTCAGGGTTCTGCGCCGTATACGGCAGCTTCAATGGGTCCCATATCCATCCCACTGAGCTCACCGTATCCCACACTCCAACAAAATGAAGTTGACAGTGGCGGCAAAATGTTCCTTTGAACCCCTTCGCGACCTCGAAGGTGTGCGTCATTCCGCCGGCTTTCTTGCTTCGCTTGGCGAACATCCGGATTATGTACGGAATCAGGCCCTCGTTTCCCGGATACAAAAGTCCGAACATATGCAGCACACCCGCAAGTGCCCGCACGGTGTACGCTCCCCGACTGAAGCCAAAGAGGAAGACTTGGTCGCCCTCCTCGAATGCATTCATCAAGTAACGGTAGGCGTCGCCGACGTTTGCCAGCATCCCAGCCCCGAACGCCAGTCCGGTCGCGGTTGACCACAGCTTGCTGATGCGGTTACGGGCAGTCGGAGCGCCCATTGTGCCGACGCCGGGATGGTAATAAGCAACTTGCCGCTTCCCATCCACGACCAATGTGCCATACAGCTTGACGACATTGGAGTTATGGTCTCCAAATTCGTTGCCCGTCCCGTCGCAGCAGATAACTATGTTCTTCGGCATACGTCTCATTGCTCCGCGCTGTTCTCCGTCGGTGATGTTGAGAGTAGCTATCGGCCGGCATCGAGCCGAGCAGGAACTCTCATGTTTGCCCTCCTGGATGGGAATTCAGGGCTCGACTAAAGTCGATGGTAGGTACAACGTCGCAGGTGTTGGCATAGCACTTTACTCAGTCTTACGGGCCTGGCGCCTACCTCCTGCTTTAGTCAGAAGCGAATCGCAGTGATGCGGCGCGCCTCGGCGATCTGCAACAACTCCCTTGCCACACTCTCCCCTGGTCTCCAGGCACGCGCGAACGCTTCTGGACCAGTATAATAGTGGTTCGTCGCCTCATATCGTTTCACTTGGAACGTCTTTCGAGCTGCGAAACCGAAACAGCGCAAGGAGCCAGTTTTTGAAAGAATGCGGTTCCCGTATGCAGCCACATTTTCCGAACCTTCTGGATACGCTCCGGCACGCGCACTCACTATTTGGGCAGGAGGAATGCCCAGCCATGAAGCATGTTCTTCGCCCTTTTGCCTTCTCCCTGCTTTTGACAGCCCACGCGATGGCCCAGGCCACCGTCATGCGCAATGTGAATCTTCGTTCAGATGCATCGACCAGCAGCGAAGTAGTCGAAAAGCTCAAGTCCGGAACCCAGCTTCAATTGGTCGAGCCTGACAAGACAAACGGGTTTTACAACGTCACGGCTCCCGATGGGCAGGATGGGTGGGTCTGGAGTCACTACGTTAAACTCCTAGAGTCAACCCCTTCTCCCACGTCCACGCCGACATCAACTCCGCAAGCAGATTTCTCCTCGCAGCTCATGAGCGCAAGGAAGCCGGGGTCTGGCCAGCCACTCATTGAAAGCGGGAGCGAAGTCTGCGGCCCAACCGGAGACGCCACGAATTCGACCGCCATCGCCCTCAACAACAGCAAGAACCGGACTGACGTGCCCGGCGACTCGGACTATATTGATATCGGCTGGAGCGACCTCGCGAATCTGCCTTCCGACCGCGCCAACGATTTCGTGGGCGTTCCAGTGAGAGTGGTCGGATTTCTTTCACACAAGATCAACGTTGAAAACACAGGCAGTGGAGAGTCCACAAACTGCCATCTGCTGGGGGACAGCGAAGTCGATTGGCACATATACCTCACCCACTCGCCGGCACAGCCGATCAGTCAAGCGATCATCGTTGAAACCACGCCGCGAACGCGGCCGCAACACAAGTGGACGACGGATCTGCTAAACGCGCTTGTCAACTCACAGACGCAGGTTCGAATCAGTGGCTGGCTGATGTACGAATCTGAGCACGTTGGTGCAATCGGTGCACAGAGAGCGACGGTTTGGGAAGTCCACCCGATCACGAAAATCGAGGTGCAATCCGACGGAACATGGATCGACCTAGACAGCCAGCCGTAGAACGCTAGTCAAATGGCCGCTGGATGCCTGCAGAATGCGGGGCCGCGGTGACGCTGGGATCATGAAGGGACAAGCGGATGAATTCCCGTCGCGTACTTTTCCTTATGAACTACGTAATGCGTGATTACAACAAGAGCTGCCAGCTATGTCGCCTGAAGAACACCGGGTTCCCGAAAGCTTCAGGTCCTATGAAGACGGAAAGCACAGGCGATACAATCTGCTCTTTTCGGTGAACGGCGGAGCGTTTGCAATCGCCAAGCTGTTTGCCGACCAGAGGGCGGCCGCAGTCCTCGGCCACCTGTCCCTCCTTCAACTTTCCGTAAGAATGATCCTTATCACCATCGTCATGGTCGTGGACATCTTCATGTTCGGCGAGAAGATGCGCAAAGAGTACCTGCCGGAAGCGTTCGGTTGGCAAGGCAAGACAGTGCTAATCCTAATTGGTACTCTCATCTGCAGTGGATGGTTCTTGGTTGCTTGAAAAAGCAGTATTCTGCTCCTCCACGCTTGACACATCGGCACCTTGGGCGGTGTTGTGGTTTAAGGTGTTGAGCCAAGTACCGGTCGGTTAGCTCATGGCCGTTCTTTCTTCGGGCCAGCTATCCGCAGTTGGAGCTTGGGTTGCAGGTGACAGGCTGCCTCACTTGAATAGGAGGATGCATGGCGGACGAATTCATGGAAGGAATCGATGTTTCGTCAAACCAAGGACAGGTGGACTGGGATTCCGTGATCGAAGCAGGTAAGGCATTCGGGTTCGCCCGGGCAACGATTGGAGGACATCAAGCAGACGCACAATTCTCAGCAAACTGGCAGAGTATGAGCGATGCAGGCATCCTGCGCGGGGCGTACCACTTTTTCTGGCCCTTGACGCCGTGGCAGGACCAGGCAGCGAACTTCATAAGGACGGTTGGTGCGCTGAACGAAGGCGATTTGCCCCCTGTTTTGGACCTGGAGGAGGCCGTTCCAAAGAGCGACCCCCTGAAAAGAGATGCTTGGAAGGACATCCCCGCCGACCAGCGTCTCCCGATGATTCAAAACTGGCTAGCTCAAGTTGGGCAGGAGTTGGGCATGCAGCCGATGATCTATACGCGTCAGAATTTCATCGAGTCCCTGCTTGAAAACAATGTCTCGGCGCTGGCGGCCTGCGCGTTGTGGATTGCGCATTACAAGGTGCCTCAACCTTCCATTCCTCCAAGCTGGACGTCATGGACATTCTGGCAGTATTCGGAGACCGGCGTCGTCGACGGCGTACCTGGAAATGTTGATTGCGACCGGTTCAGTGGCTCTCAATATGATTTGCAAAAACTCACGAAGAGTTAACAGGCTGCTGATAAATCGGGTTGATTCTCGCGCTCTTAGACACCGGAGCGACGGGTTCGCTCGACAAAAACCACACTTGCCTTCATGAAAATGAAAGTATGTGTACCAACTTTTATACCAACTGAAGGCAGGATTTTTGAAGAGGGTGCGGCTCGTAAGTGCGACACCTGCAAGGCTTTAGTCCCGACCTTCTGGTTCGTAGTTGGGAAGGCGGAGATCACCACAACGACCCTGAGTTCTCGCCCCTCTGGCCAAAAACTGAGCAACAAGCAAAAAAATCGCTCAATTTAGGTTGACCGTTCGCATGGATAGAGCTTTCTATCCTTTTTCCGATGACAGCAAGGGTGACAATGCGCCCATATCCCGTGCCGATTCCAGAGCCTTTACGAAATCAATGATTTCTTCCGTCTTCGATTTTGGCCACTTCGCGTATTCGGCGCAGCCTCGGAATTTCTCTGCTGCTTCTTCGAAGGTCATGGGATCGGCGGGGCTGCCCTTTGCGAAATCTGCTTGATCTTTCAAAATTCTTCCGTCCTTGAGGTGGACGGTAATGAGCGAAGTCATTTTGTCATACCCGGCTTTTTCGGCGATTGGGTCGACATAAAAATTGATGCGGCGGATCATGTCCTGCACTTCGGGGCGCCGCACATATTCATCCGTGAACTGGCTCAGGACGGCTCTGCGTTCCAGGAGCAGAACAGAAAGGCAAAATTCCATGCTGAATTTCCCCTGCAGACCAGTTTGCGGGTGGTGATGAATCAGCGCGTTGGGCATATTGTGGTTTGTGCCGACATCCACCTTTTCGACATCCGCAGGCGCGATATGGTATTTCTGGATTAATCGCAGGAGAGCCGTCATTGCGGGATGGGTGAGGGAGCCCGAGGGATAAGGCTTCAAAGAAACACCGGGATTCGCAAGGGTCCATGGATTGCCCAACCTATTCATGATTGCAGAGGGATCGTAGGTTCCACTGTAGGCGTGAAAGAAGCCCCGCGGGGCTTCGAGTATCTGCTCGGCCGCAGTCCAACCGAGACTTGCGAGATCCGCCGCGACAACTCCGCTTTCCGCTGCGTGCCCTGCGTGAAACGGTTTTGTCATGGTGCCAAAGTTTTCGCGCAAACCCCCTGCTTCGGCGGCAGCAATTCCATACGTGACTAAAATTTTCTCAAGAGGAAGCGCCCGCATCTTCGCGCACGCTGTCGCGGAACCAAGCGTCCCAAACGTGCCGGTGGAATGAAATCCGTCTTCATAATGGCGTGGAGAACTTGCTTCGGCGAGCTTGGTTTCCACTTCAACCCCGAGGTGGTAGGCGAGCAGGAAATCCTTGCCCGAGACCTTCTCGAGTTCGGCAATGGCAAAGGAAGGCGGCAACACGGGAGCAGTCGGATGCGTAAGTAAACCATAGACGCGATCTTTGGCCACGGCCAGCTGTGTGTCGTCAAAATCATCCGCGTGAATGGAAACCCCGTTCACGAAAGCTGCGAATCGCGGCACCGACTTCAGAGAGGAGCCAATGACCGTAGATTTTCCCTCGCAAAGGCCCAGGCTCTGAATGTATTTGCGGCTGATTGGACCGGATTCCGCGAGGGAGCCGGCGAGGGCCAAGCCAAAACCGTCCAGAATCGATTTCTTCCCGAGTGCGACGACGCCAGACGGAATGTCCTCGTATTTTGTATTCAGGACGAATTGCGCGACGTATTTTGTGAGACCAGTCGTCTCGGGAAAAGGATTCTGTCCCGCAACGGCTATTTCGCCGCCTGACTTGTTGAACAGAGTAGCCGCGCCCGTGACCAAAGATGCCTTCAACAGATCGCGTCTCATCATGGTTTCATCCTCGTCGGCGCTGGAGCAGTGGCAAGCCGGTCATCATAAGTTTGAACAAAAGAGCGCCGATGAACCTAACTTAACAAATCTAAACAGAGCCTAAATCCGACGAGCACATCTTTGCAGAACCGCGGAGAGACGCAGACCTTCGCAATCAAGGACTACAGTCAGTCGGAAAAGCGCATCTTGACCAGGAGCTCCTTGAATCGCGGATTCGAACGCAGCGAGTCCAATTCCGGATCGACCTTGAGAAAAACCAGCCCGTTCGAGCGGTCGGCATAAGCTTTTTCCATCCAATCCATGGCTTTGTCATTTTCTCCTAGACCGGCGTGAATGAGCGCGATGTAAAACGGCGAAACGTACTGGCGCTTCGATTGTTCGAGAAGTTTGTTGAGAACAGCGTGCGCTTCCGAAGTTTTCTTAGCCACAGCGTAACCGTGGCCGAGGCCGGCGGTCATCAGCGGCGTATTAGGAGAGGTGGCCGTCGCTTTCTCGAGTTCGGCGATTGCTCGCGGAATATCGCCCTTTTGTTCGTAGGTCTCGCCAAGAACCAGGTGAGCGAGCGCAAAGTTTGGGTCCATCTCGAGCGTATTGCGCAATTGCTCGGCGGCCTGATCATATTGCCGCGCCATGTAAAGGCGCCAACCGTAGCTGAAATTAATGCTGAGCGACAGGGGATCCAGTCGGCGCGCGACGTTGATTTGTTCAAGGCTCTCCCGGGCCTGGCCCATGGCGATTAAGTACAGGGAATAGCGTTGGTAGCCAGTCGCGTAGCTAGGATTCAACTCGATGGCGCGTTGGAATCCGCTGGCAGCAGCGGGCCAATCCCAGTCATAGTTGAACCGCACGCTCGCCAGCGAGGTTTCCGCTTCTCCGAGGGAATTGTCGATTTCCAGCGCTTTCTGAGCCGCAGCCTTGGCCTTCGGTGCGGCCTCGGAAGACGGCATGGTGCCGACAATTGCGGAGCCAAAGACACTATAGCAATCCGCCAGGCTGGCGTACGCAAGAGCATAGTTGGAGTCCTTCGTTGTGGCGGCTTCAAAGTATTCAATCGCCTTTGCCAGCCCATCGTCTGACCGCTTGTTCCAGTAGTAGCGGCCTTTCAGCAGGTCTTCGTATGCTTCGGGGTCAACGCGTGCAGTAGCAGTGTTTGCAAGGCGGGTTTGATCCTCGGGAGTCAGCTTGACGCTAATTTGGTTCACGATGGCGGAGGCAACCTGCGCTTGCAGCGTGAGGATGTCTCCAACCGGGCTCTCATACGTTTCCGCCCACAGATGCCGGTCGGTGGAAACCTGCACCAGCTCGGCGGTGATGCGCACGCGATTCCCCGCACGCAGTACTGTGCCTTCGACGACCGCATCCACGTTAAGCTCACGAGCAATTTGAGAGAGCGGTTTGCGACTGTCCCTGTAAGCCATGGCGGTGGTCCGGGAAATGACGCGGAGCGACCGAATCTTGGCAAGGTGAGCGATCAGTTCGTCGGTCATGCCATCGGCAAAATAGTCTTGCTCCCTGTCGCCCGACACATTTTCAAGGGGCAAGACCACCAGCGAAGCAATCTGTCGGGAACTGGGTTTACCGGCACTAACTTTATGAATATATAACGCCATGAGGCCGAAAAGAATTGCCGCGCTGGCTGCGACAATTGCGCTGAGCTTGAAACCTTTCCTGTGATTTGCCGCCACTGTGGAAGCTGCTGGTTGTGCTTCAGCGTACATGGGACGGTGCCCCGATGACGCCATGGCTGCAAACGGAACACCCGTTAAAGGTTCCTCAGCCAGTCTCCCTTCTTGGTCCTCAGATGGTTTAGCGCTCACCGCCACGGTCGGAGCAATAAACCGGTATCCACGCTTTGGGACCGTCTCGATGAACAGCGGATTCTCCGAAGAGTCCCCCAGCGTTTCGCGCAGCCTCATGATTGCCGTGTTCAGGCTGTGGTCAAAATCGACAAAGGTGTCCTCAGGCCAGAGTTGATGACGAAGTTCATCCCGGCTGACGATTTCTCCGTGATGCTGCAGCAGAAGGACAAGAATTTGAAAAGGCTGCTCCTGCAACTTGATTCGTCGGCCCTGTTTGCGGAGCTCCCCTGCCTGCGGGTCTATCTCAAAGACGCCGAAGCGGAACAGTTTCGACGGATGAGGGAATAGGTTCATCGGGTTTCGCCGAACTGTGCGAGGAGTATACCCCCGAAGAATCGCAGGTCAAAGGTTTGTTACAAAGAGTCCTAACCCGTGATTTTTCTGTGGCTCAGCTCGTGACCTAGAAATGTTTTTGATGTGACTCGGAAAGCATTGCAATCGACCCCCACTGGAAACACAGTGCCCGGCACGGGGAGCCGTATCCATCCGCTAAGGGTGAGTCGGTCTGTCTGATCATTATGCTGCGAGTCCTATTACTGCAATGCAAAGCCTGCGAGGAAGGTGGCGCGTTGCCTGGTCCGGGGTTGGCAAAACTTACGTCTAGGGGGAGACGATGAGGAAACACAATTGCCAGAGGTCTGGGGGAATGGCGCTAGCTGCCTGCTGCTTCTTGCTTATCCCCTTATTGTCCGGCGTACGAATAAACGCCCAGCTGGCGGGAGCAACGCTTTCTGGAGTGGTGTCCGATGAATCCGGAGGAGCCGTCGCGGGGGCAAAGGTCGCCATCAAAAACGTGGCGACGGGCGACGTACGAGAGGTGACCACCAACGCGGATGGCCTGTATTCCGCGCCGAACCTCTTGCCGGGCAATTATGAAGTAACGGTCACGGCCACTGGCTTTCAGACCTTGGTGCAAAAAGGAATCACCCTCACCGTAGGTGCTGAACACGCTCTGAACTTTGGCTTGAAAGTCGGGCAATTGAACCAAACGGTTACCGTGAGTGAGGTTCCTCCCTCTGTCGACACGACAAGCTCCACGCTGAGTGCCACGGTCGAACAGAGGACCGTTGTTGAGTTGCCCTTGAACGGACGTGACTGGACCCAGTTGGCGACTCTCCAGCCGGGCGTCATCAGCGTACGAGCTCAGGCGTCGACGGGCGCCACGGCGAATCGTGGCAATCGCGGATTTGGCGACCAGCTTGCCGACAGCGGCCATCGCCCCAATGAAAATACTTATCGCGTCGACGGCATCAATATCAATGATTATTCGAATGGAGCGCCTGGCAGTGTCTTGGGGGCCAGCTTGGGCGTTGACGCGATCCAGGAGTTTTCTGTCGTAACAACCAACTACACCGCGGAATACGGCCGCACGTCAGGCGCGGTAATTAACGCCATTACCAAGTCGGGCACCAATCGGTTTCACGGCTCCGGGTATTTCTTCGATCGTGACAAGGTGTTTGACGCGCGCAACTTCTTCGACGGTCCAACGATTCCTCCGTTCCGCCGTACACAGTTTGGCGGCTCCGCCGGCGGTCCGATCATGAAGGATAAGACGTTTATCTTCGGTGATTACGAAGGCGTTCGCCAGGGTCAGACTTTGAGCTTTAGCGACCTAATTCCCTCCGCAGCGGCTCGTGCCGGTAATCTCTGCTCCGCTCCTGTCCCTACGGCAACATGCACACCGCACACGGTCACGATCGATTCTAAAGTTGCGCCCTATCTTGCGCTCTGGCCAGATCCCGCGACCGCGATAATCACCGGGACCAGCAGCAACGGCGACACAAGCAATATTAGGACTTCTGGGCTCAAAGTTCTTAACGAGAACTATTTCACCATTAGGGTTGATCACAGAATATCGGCCAGTGACGCGCTCAACGGAAGTTATTTCTTCGATAAGGCACCGCAACTGACTCCCGACAACCTGGACAACAACATTCATCAGGTTTTTACAAAGCGTCAGATGTTCGGCCTCACGGAGAATCACATCTTCAGTAACGCATTGGTGAACACCGCCAGGTTTGCATTCAACCGTGTGGTTGGGTTGGTGAACGAGCCGTTAAAGGCGATTAATCCTGCGGCCGGAAACTCTAGTTTGGGAATTAGTCCCGGGCTCTTTGCGCCCCTCATCGAAGTTTCGGGTGAGATCACTTCCGCGGGGGGCCTGGGAAACCTGTCTTTCTTTGGACACCATTATAATTCGTTCCAAGCGGACGAGGACCTTTTCTGGACAAGGGGAAAGCATTCGCTAAAGTTCGGGTTTGCCTTCGAACGAATGCAATACGACGTTTTATCGAAAGTTAGACAAAACGGAGACTTTCGCTTCAACGCAACTAGTGTGACGCCTCTTGAGAACTTTTTGACAAACCATCCTGCGCAAGCCCTGCTCCTCTCACCTTCTGTACGGGGCGAAGTAGGCAGCCGAGACAGCCTTTTTGGCGGCTATGTTCAGGACGACTGGCGCTTCAGGTCAAATCTGACCTTTAATATCGGCTTGCGTTATGAAATGTTGACCGATCCGAGTGAAGCGCATGGCAAGTTTGGCCTTTTGAATTCCTTTACTGCCCCGCCAGGTTCCGGGCCCTGCCCCAACGTATTCCCGAATGCTTTCGGGCCGACCAACGTTCCTGGTTGCACCGTGCCCGTCAGCAGCATGTGGAAATCGAATCCTACGCCTCGCAACTTCGATCCGAGGATTGGCTTCTCCTGGGATCCTTTTGGTGGAGGTAAAACGGCAGTTCGCGGCGGGTTCGGTATCTTCGATGTCCTGCCTCTGCCGTATGTCTACACCATTGGAGATTCCCTGACGTATCCCTTCTCACTTTCGTTCAGCCAGCAGGGGCTCCCTGCGGGTTCCTTCCCGGACGTTTTGCCCTTTATCAATCCCACGGCTCCGGGAACACGTTATTTTGATCCACATCCGCACCGCAGTTACTCGATGAACTGGAATTTGAACGTCCAGCGTCAGATCGCTTCCAAGGTTTCCGCACAAGTTGGTTACGTCGGCTCGCATGTCCTGCATAATGCGTTCACCACGGACGACAGCAATCAGGTAATACCAAATTTCGTTAACGGCGTCCCAATATGGCCCTGCGATCCCGGCGTAACGACTCAGTGCGTCCCATTCACATCAAACCCTATCGCCAACCCCAATTCCGCCTTTATTCGTCCGATCTTTTTTGACGACACCTCCAGCTACAATGGTCTCCAAAGCCAGCTTGCCGTGAGGGACATTCACGGCTTCCAGGCTCAGGCAGCCTATACCTGGGGCAAATGTCTGTCGGACGGTGATGGGGCGCAGTTGGGCGACCCATATCAGAATTCACTTAGCTCGTTGATCTTCTTTGCCAAACACGGCAGCCGGCACGGCCCGTGTGATTTCGACATTCGCCAGAATCTTTCCCTAAACTATCTTTATGACCTTCCCGGCCCGCACGGCGACTCGGCGTTGAGATGGGTTGCTGCCGGCTGGCAAGTAGGCGGCATCATCACCGCCAGCACAGGCGTGCCGTTCACCGTTATTACTGGGGGCGACCCGCTCGGACAAAATAGTTCGGACCAATTCGACTATCCCGACCGCGCGTCTGGTTGTAATCCCATCAACTCAAATTTCAAGAGTACCGCCAACCTCACATATCTAAACGCGAGTTGTTTCGGGCTCGCGCTGTCCACTCTAAGCAGCGGTATCAGGTTGGGCGATAACGGCCGCAATCAGCTATACGGTCCCAAGCTCGTGGATGTCGACTTCTCCGTGATCAAGAACACACACGTCCCGCGAATTTCGGAGTCCTTCGCCGTGCAATTGCGGTTCGAATTCTTCAATCTCTTTAATCACACCAACTTCCAAGCCCCGTTAGATAACAACACGTTGGGGGGCAGTCTGGGTCAGATTGATGCAACCACGACCACCTCGCGCCAGATTCAGTTGGGCGCGAAGGTCATTTGGTAGCGAATAGCTCCGCGAGAGAGAGCCGCAAGGTCGGGGCGACCTGTGCGCCCTTTCTCGGTGCCGTCTATGGATTCGAGTTTTCTCTCCGATCCTAGGCGAGAGTTTTGGCTCGCGCGGAACCGTCCTCTTCCGGTAGAGCTCCACCCTCGTGAGGCGACACGCTTGCCCGGTTTATGCGTGGCTTTGAGTTTGGTCTCATGAATTTCGATTGATAGTATCGTCGAGGCCGCAATCGTGAAAACGGAAGCAAACAACCTCTTCAGTTCTCGGCCAGACACTTTCGCAGTTCCGGCGACCGGCCATACCGACTCCAGCGCCGCAACCACCTTCCGCTGGCGCGTCATGGGCATCGTCATGCTGATCATGGCGGTGACGGCATTGAATCGCCTCAACTTGAGCATCGCCGGCAAGACCATCGAGGAAGAGTTCGCCTTCGACACCATCAAAATGGGCCGCATCTTTGGTTCTTTCCTGTGGGGATACGCCCTCTTCCAGATACCGTGGGGATACATTTGCGACCGCCTTGGCCCACTGCGCACATTAACGGCCTCGATGTTGTGCTTCGGCCTCGGTGCAGGGCTGATGGGGATCGCGCCGCAGCTTGCCGTGAGCACTGGATTCAGCGTCCTGCTGGCCTTCCAGGTCATCCGTTTCTTTACGGGCGTAGGCGAAGCGGCCATTTCCCCCGGTTGTGTTCGCGTGATTGCTTCGTGGACCAGCGCTAGGGAGAGAGGCTTTGCGAGCGGCTTGCAGAGTGCGGGTCTTGGCCTTGGCGGAACGCTCACGCCGACTTTCATCGCCTGGGCGACCATCCACTACGGCTGGCGTATTTCCTTTTATTTGTGTTCCGCCTTTGCGCTTCTTACTGTAGTGATTTGGCGCGCGAATGCAACCGATTGGCCGGAGCAGCATAAGAAAGTCAACGCCGCCGAACTCGCTGAAATTCACCCCGCAGTTCGCGCCGGGAGTGACCAGCGCCGTCTAATGATGAACGCCAAGACCGTGCCCTGGCTAAAAATGCTTTCTAGCCTGTCCGTGTGGGGTCTGATTCTTGCTTATGGCTGCCAGGGTTACGCTTTCTATGTCTACTACAATTGGTTTTATTTTTATGCAGTGAAGGTTCGCGGCTTGCAAATGATGCAAGCCGCGGCGTGGACGTCAGCGCCATTCTTGGCGATGGCTCTGCTCTCCCCCGTCGGTGGTTGGTTCTCCGATCGACTGTCGCGCCGTTCCGGCAGGCGCCAGGGACGCATCTGGGCGGTTTGGCTCGGCATGGGCGTTTCCGCCGTTCTGCTGATTCTGGGAAGCCATCTTTCCATTACCGTAGTTGCACTCCCAATGATTGCTCTCGCCGCTGGGTTTAATTACTTTGCCACTTCAAATTTCTGGGCGTCGTGCATCGACCTTGCCCCTGAGTTTTCGGCTTCCCTATCCGGGCTTATGAACACCGTTGGCAACATAGGCGGAGCGATTTCTTCTACTGCAACGGCGTATCTGGCGGTCCATCAAGGATGGAGCCGCGCATTGGACGTTGCGGCGCTGGTCACCGTCGGCTCCGGGCTGCTCTTTTCGGCTGTGAACGCAGGCCGGACCATTGAAGAAGCGTCGCGGTCGGGCTGATGGAGCAGCGGGACCGCGGGAAGCAAATATTTTCCCAACGCACTTCTTCTCCTGCCAATGATGCCAGCCAGATCCGTTGCGCAAGAGACACAAGTGCTTCGGCTCGCGCAAACGATTCCCCTGCCCAACGTAAAGGGCCGCATCGACCACATGGACGTGGACGTCGAGGGAAAGCGGCTGTTCGTCGCGGGACTTGAGAATGGCTCGCTCGAAATCGTGGATCTGAAAGCCGGCAAGTGGACCAAGAGTGTTCCCGGTTTTCAAAAGCCGCAGGGCATCGCCTTCGTGCAATCTCTTGACAAAGTGTTTGTAGCCAGCGGCGACGACGGCATGCTCCGCGTTTTCCGGGGCGGCACTCTCGAGTTGCTGGACTCCATCAAGCTGGATCTCGGCCCCAACCGCGTGGCCTATGATCCGCACACGAAATTGTTGTACGTCGGCTACGGTGGCAAAGACGCCGGCAAGGACTATGGCGAAGTTGGGATCATCGACGCAAAAACGGACAGGCACATTGGCGATGTGCAAGTTGCCGCCCATCCGGCTGAGCTCTTGCTGGACAAATCCGGTAACACTCTTTTCGTCTTCGTTTCCGCGGAGAGCAAGGTCCAGATAATCGATACCAAGAGAGGCAAGGTTGTATCCACTTGGCCGGTCAGCAGTCAACGCAACGGCGATGGCGCTTTTGATGAATCGACTCACCGCCTGTTTCTTGGAACGCGAACTCCGCCGGAAATGATCGCCATGGACTCGAGTTCAGGGAAGGAAATCGCTCATCTCCCAACTGTGGAAGGAATGGATGGCGTCTATTTCGACGCAGCGCGCAAGCGAATCTACGTTTCCGGCGGCAGGGGCTTTGATGTTGGGTACGTGTTTTGTTATCAGCAAACGGATCCGGACCGCTATCAAACCCTCGGAAAAATCCCCACCAGGCCGGGAGCGGGCACATCCTTCTGGTCGCCGGAGCTCAATCGCTACTACGTCGCTGCGCCTGCTCATGATAACGAGGAGGCGGCAATTCTCGTGTTCGAACCAGTACCTTGAGACTTGTCCAATCGCTGTAGCGCTCCTGGTGCCAAGGAATGCACTGACAATCCACTATTAGGAGGAACCATGAAGAGGTTGTTATACGTTGGCGTGATTGCGCTGGCTGGTTTGAGCATACTGACGATAAGGCACCCAAAAAGTGCCGTAGCGCAAACGCAGGGTCGTGAGCTTCTCCCGCTGCAGTTGGAAGAACAGATTCCCGTCCCGGGCGTTGCGGGCCGGCTGGATCACTTCACTGCGGACGCCAAACGGCGCAGACTGTTTGTTTCCGCGCTGGGCAACAACACCTTGGAAGTGATCGACGTATTTGCGGGGAGGGTGATCCACAGCATCAAAGGGCTCGCCCAGCCGCAGGGCCCCCTGTATGTCCCGGATGTCGACAAACTCTACGTCGCGAATGCCGAGGACGGCAAGGTGCGGGTCTACGACGGCGCAACGTACACTCCTCGCAAGACCATCGACTTTGGCAAGGACCCGGACAACATGCGCTATGACGAAGCTTCCAAAACTGTCTTTGTCGGGTTCGGCGAAGATGACGGTGGGATCGCCATGATCGATCCCAAGATCGACGAACGCACCGGCCGGGTTTACAAAACCGACGGGCATCCCGAGTCGTTTCAAGTGGAAGCTTCCGGCGGCCACATCTTTGTAAACGTGCCCGACGCGGGCTTTGTTGTGGAATCCATTGACCGCAAAAGCGGCGCCGTGACCAAGTGGCCGCTCAAGGGATTGCGGGGAAATTATGCTATGGCGTTGAATGAACAGGATCACCGGCTTTTTACCATAACTCGCAAGACTCCCATGATGGTCGTCCTGAATACCGAAACAGGAAGCGAGGTCGCCCGGATGCGTGTCGCGGGTGAGTGCGACGACGTTTACTTTGACGCATCGCGCAAGCGCATTTACGTGATCGGCGCCGAGGGGTTCATCAGCGTCGTTCAACAGAATGATCCTGACCATTACGAACTGCTTGCCAACGTGCCATCCGGAGTCGGCGTTCGAACGGGCTATTTTTTCGTGAAGCGCGATCGCTTTTACGTAGGCGTACCTGCCAAAGGCAGCGAACCTGCCCAGGTCTGGACCTATGAGGCGGAAGACTAGCAAAGCTGTAAACTGTTCATCTGGACCGCATTATCTCTGCGGTTCGATTCTGCTCGGTGCCGGACGAACAGTTGGTCCTTCATCGCAGGCAGAAAGTGCCTTCCATGAGTGAAAGCGTCCGTATTGTTGATGTAACGCCGCGCGACGGGCTTCAGAACGAGCCGAACCCTGTTTCAACGCAAGACAAGCTTGTTCTGATCCAAAAGCTCGTCGCTTCCGGCATCAAACACATTCAAGCGACGAGTTTCGTTCACCCCAAGTGGGTCCCGCAACTGGCGGATGCCGAAGCCGTCTCCGCCCAGCTCCACCGGTTCCCTGGCGTCCAGTTTTCCGCTCTGATTCCGAATCTAAGGGGCTACGAGCGGGCGGTCGCCGCCGGGATCCGTCATCTGGAGTTCGTCGTCGCTGCGAGTGACACGTTCAATCGCAAGAACTTAAATCGCAGCAAGAGCGAATCCTTACAACTGCTCGCCGATGTAGGCAAAAAAGCCGAAAGAGATAGTGTTGTGCTTCGCGTCGGGTTCTCCACCTGCTTTCATTGCCCGTTTGAAGGAAGAATCTCCGCTCGCGCGCTCCTGAGTGCTGTTCGCTCCTCACGTGAGCTGGGAACCTGGCGCGCGGCTCTCTGTGACACCGACGGCATGGCCTTTCCCGATCAAATCACGGAAGCCTTAGTGCTCCTGAAGGAAGAGCTGAAACTTGCGCCGGGCGAGTTGGCTCTACATTTTCACGACACTTACGGGCGCGCGCTTGCCAACACCCTCGCCGGTCTCAAGGAAGGAGTTCGTGAGTTCGATGCCACCGCCGCCGGGCTGGGCGGGTGTCCCTATTGCCCGGGCGCCAGCGGCAACGTGGCTACGGAAGACTTGGTCGCCTTCCTCGATGGAATGGGGTATGAAACAGGAATTGACCTCGAAAAATTGCTGGATGCCGCCCAGTTCGCCAGCCGTTTTTCTTCCAGGCCGTACCAGGGGCATTTGCTCCGTGCAAAAAGGGCTGGCGCTTGCGGCGTTACGCCAACTGCGGCGAAAGCCGAGGTGTCGTAGCTTTGAAGCGGTTCAGCCGAACACTTCGCGAAGCTGAGGAACGATGACACTTCCCTTGGCCGGCATCCGGGTGTTAGACGTCACCAATGTCCTCGCCGGGCCATTCTGCAGCTATCAACTTGCTTTGCTTGGCGCCGAGGTGATCAAGATCGAACAGCCCGGGCGCGGCGATCTGGCGCGAATGCTTGGCGCTGATCCTGAGGCTGCAACGAAGTTGATGGGCGCTTCCTTCGTGGCGGTCAACGCAGGCAAACAGTCCGTCACGCTGAACCTGAAGACCTTGAAAGGTAAAGAAATATTCAAAAAATTTGCTGCGATCTCGCATGCCGTTATCGAGAATTTCCGGCCGGACGTGATGAAGCGCCTTCAACTGGACTACCCCGTCCTTTCTCAAATCAATCACGGTATCGTGTATTGTTCTCTCTCCGGCTTTGGCCAGGATGGACCTTTGGCCATGCGGCCTGCTTACGATCAAATTATTCAAGGCATGTCGGGAATCATGAGCGTAACTGGCAGCGAACAAACCGCGCCCTTGCGCGTCGGCTATCCCGTCTGCGACACCGTCGGCGGTCTCACCGCGGCGCTCGCCATCTGCGCTGCTCTCGTGAGTGCCCGCGCCACTGGGCAGGGCTGCTTCATTGATGTTTCCATGCTGGAATCCGCGCTTGCCTCCCTGGGCTGGATTGTTTCCAATTTTCTGAATGCAGGAACTGTTCCAGTGCCCATGGGCAATGAAAATTTCACCGCCGCTCCTTCGGGCACTTTTCAAACAGCGAACGGCCTTCTCAATATCGCTGCAAATGAAACCTATCAGTTCGAGAAGCTTTGCGATCTCGTCGGGCGGCCCGATTTGAAGACCGATCCTCGTTTTAGCGATCGCGACATTCGCAAGAAAAATCGCGCCGCCATCAATCGCGAAATTGAGCAAGGTTTAACCTCCCGCAACGCGGCCGAATGGGAAGTCCTGTTAACCAAAGAAGGCGTTCCCGCAGGTCGCGTGATGAGTGTTCCTGAGGTCCTGTCTCATNAAACAGACCATTACCCGCGCTGGTTTCACGTTCTCAGATCATCCCGCAGTCCCATCGGCTCCCGCGCCGCGGCTTTCTGAACATACCGAGACGTGGTTGCGCAAACTCGGATACGCCCCTCAGGAAATCCGAGATCTCCGTAACGAAGGTGTGATCTAAGCTGGTCTGAAGTGATTTCTTCGTCGGTGTAACAGCCAGCTTTCGGGTGCTGTACGTTTTCGTGATCATGGAAGTGGGAACGCGCAGGATCGCTCACTGCAACGTCACCGAAGACCTGTTCTTGGCGGCCTGCATCACGAATACCGACTGGAGAAGGTGGCGGCAGGAAAAGTGGGCAAATATTCAGAACGATGAGATTTCTTGCCGAACACAGCTGGGCAGCAACCTTGGTTGACGTATAGGAACCGTTGAGAATCAGCAACCTAGGAAGTTCCACACCCTCACTTGCAGACAAATCGCGTCGTGGGAGGATGCGCAGTACTCCCTGAAACTGATCCGTTCCTCTTTCAGCGATGTGTTGGGGCTGGTCGTTTTTTCGAAACGGGCCAATGCA
>QHYJ01000424.1 GCA_003223255.1 Acidobacteriota bacterium
GAAACTTCCGCCACTCCTGATGCCGATGCCGGCCGTGACATTCACCAATCACCTTGCCATCCAACACATTCAGTGCCGCAAACAGGGTGGTGGTGCCGTTGCGCTTGTAGTCGTGCGTCATCGTACCGCACCGGCCTTTCTTCAACGGCAGCCCCGGCTGAGTCCGATCTAACGCTTGTATTTGGCTCTTTTCATCCAAACACAGCACCAGTGCCTTGTCAGGCGGGTTCATATATAACCCCACCACATCGGTCAGCTTCTCTAGGAATTTCGCATCCCGCGACCGCTTAAATGTGCGGCTCAGATGCGGCTTGATATTGTGCAGCTGCCATAAACGGTTCACCGTGTTCTTGCTGACCCCTTGCGCCTTCGCCATCAGCCGGCAACTCCAATGGGTCATACCCTTGGGCTTGCTCTGCAAGGTCGCTTGAATGATCCGGTCTCGCTGGCCTTGATCATAGTGCGCTTTGCGCCCGCGACCGGGAGCGATCTCCCAGACCTCCCCGATGCCCTGTTCGTGCACCCACTTCCGCCACAGCTGCACGGTCGGCCGGCTCACGCCCAGCCCCGCGGCGATGGCCACATTCTGCTGACCCGCCACCGCTCTCAAGATAATCCGGCAACGCAGCGCCACTTGTTGAGGCGTTCCGTGTGCTGACTCCCACTGTTCCAGTTGAGCGCGCTCCGCTGGTTGTAACTCGATCGCCAGACCTGTGTTCGGCATGGCTGAGATCATAGCAAGCCCTGATAATCTGTCAAGCTATTTATGGGACATTGCACTAGGCATGTCGGCCGGCTTGCTCTCTTTCAAGGTAAACGGATATCCGCTCTCGTCAGGGCTTCTTGTGATCGGGCTTGTCGCCTCTGCCGGGATTTTCGCGCTGGACTTCGTGTCCCTTGTTTCCATGGGACTCCGCCGCATGCGAATTACCATGCGAAGGCTCGGGACGCGCGTCGCGCGCGTTGCTGGTATGCGGGTTCGCGGTCCGAACGGGCTCATGATCGCGATTCGCGGGTCCATTGGGACGGTCGTTGCGGCCGGCGTTCACCGTACGCTCGTCATGACGCTCCGCAGGCCCTCGGCTGTTCGGCCGATCCTCGTGATGCTCCACGGGCCCGCGTCCGTTCGGCCGGTCGTCGTGCCTCGCTTCTCGAGCCGCTACCACATCGCGCCCTTTGAACTCGCCCGATCGTCCGCTGTCAGCAATTACAGGGCGTCCGTGATTTTCAGAGGCCCATTGTCTGCGATCGGCGCGCGCGGCGTGTTCATGTTCGATCTGCTCTCGGCGCGCTTCGAAGTGATGCTCGTGCCCCGCGATCCTTTCGCGCTCGCTTATGCGAGCCTGGATCCCGTGCGGACCGCCATTGAAGCTGACGCGATTGACATTGTTCACCACCACCGTGCGATTGTACGTATTGTGAATCACCGTGACGTTGACGTTGGTCACGGCGCGATTGTAGACAAACTCTCTGCCACGCCATTCGCCGCCCCAAAAGCCTACGCCCGTGTAGCCGTGGCCATAATTGATCCCGCCATAAAAGCCGACGTGCGGGCCCCAGTAGCCGCCATGCCACACATAGACGCCTTCAGAAAAGCCCCAATAACCCGGCGTCCACAGCAAACCAGGTTCCGGCGCCAGGACCCACGTTCCCGGCACCCAGTAATATCCTTCGTCTCCGTAAGCCCAATATCCCGGCGTCCAGATGTAGCCGGGACCGGGGCAGATCGGCTGCGCATACACCGGCAAAACCGGAGGTCCCACGCGGACCGAGACGCCGACCGCAATTTGTGCTTGGGACGGGGCTGGCATCGCCAGCATCGCACCAACGAGCAGCAGTAATCCCAGCGACATAATAATTCGCATCATTCTCACCTCAAGTGCAGCGTTTAGCGTGTTTGCTTACCCGCTGAGGGCGCAGTTTCGGCCCCAGCTCCTGCTATCTCTTTCAACTCATTATTGGCCGAAAAGTCGTGGCGTGGGTTGGTTGCGGCTGGTAGGTGCTGCTTACTTGATAACGGCTTTCCTTGTTGCCAAGAATCTTGACAGCGGCGGTCGCGCCGCCAGTAGAAACGATGCTGTCGGTGACAAGCAACGCCACGCTGGCGACACATTCCGGGCACATCTGCGATCCTTTCTACGGTGACGATGCTAGTGCGCCTGGGGCCCATCACGTCTCGCATCGGTTTTTACTGCCTATGCGCGCCTGAAAGAAAAGACTACTGCCACACAGGCATACGCGTCTTGAACGAATTGGCTGAGGGCTGCCTATTAGCGTCCCCACCGGATCCACCTTGTATTCGCAACGCAGGTTCTTTACCGCGAGCGGTGTTTCCCCATGTGCAGCTACCACGCACCCCAGCACTGCTGCCATCGCACGCCCTATCACCACGGTCTTCCAGTTCACCGCTGCCTCCTCGATCGCGTCACGTCACCGGTCCCGCCCGGATCCATTTTCTCAGCGTCCTGAGCTCGAGCTCGATGGCGATTCTCCAGAGCTGCGCATCACGTCAGACAAAATTGAGGACGGCGCACTTTCCATCCCTCCTGATACCGACAGCGATCTGGTCATCGCATTGAAGCCGGTCTGCGTGTGGGTTTCATCTGCCGATCAAGGTCTGCATCTTTCCCCCACACTTACTGGTAGCGCGAAGGTCGGTCGAATCGAATTCGATGAATTGGGCACTCGGGAGGATGGAGTCGTCCACGATTCCACCCCTAGCCTGGATTCCCATGTTAGGGGATTGAGTTAACACCACGGAGCCCGAGCCCTACCCGAAGACCAAGCGAAGTCTTTTGTTCCCGAGCCAT
>QHYJ01000426.1 GCA_003223255.1 Acidobacteriota bacterium
CGGAAAGTAGGCGCGCACGAGACTTGCCGAAGCTGAGAGCCTTATTTCCACCGGCTTGCATCTGGCGCATCAGGAACAAGCAGAAGCCGACGAGAAGGAGAAGCGGGAGGCCACTGAGGAGGAGAAGGACCCAGTCGGCGCTGCGAACTTCCTTGACTTTTATTTGTACGGCTTTGTCGCGCAGCTCTTTGGTGACGGTGGGGGCATCTTCCTTGGCGATAGTCACCTGGAACTTGCGGTTGGTGGGTCGGATGTATTCGCCCTGGAGATCGTAGCTGACCTGACCGAGATACATGGTGACTTCTTTGACGTCACCTGCCTCCACCTTGGCCATGAATTCGCTATAGCTCGGCTGATCTTCACGGGCCTGGCCGCCGTTTGCAGAGACCAATTTCCAGAGCATTACTCCCAGCAGGACAATGGACATCCAGAAGAGAATTGTTTTTACCGTCGAGCTAGAATTCACGTTACCCTCTCTAGTACCGGAAGCCGCCGCAAGCTGCCTCTATCATGCTTTCTTTTTCCGTCCTTTGCCACTCTTCCGGGATACATTGTTCGTTCCCGAAGAAAGCTCTCGAAGGTTTCTTCCTGTGCCATTGGGAGCGGCGAGGCCATACCCGACCCTCACTAGGTTAGATGCCGTCCGGAAGCCAAAGTAATCCGGCTCCGGGGCCACGCCGCGCTTGCCTGGCTTGTCCAGAAGCACCGCCAGACGAATGGACCGTGGCCGGCTTTCGCCCAAACGGCGCAAAAGAAAATCCTGCGTCACGCCGCTTTCCAGCACAGCATCCACTCTCAAAACGTCTAGCCCGTGCAACTCCGGCTGCGAGCCGAACCAAACTTCGCGCCGCGAGTGACCAGCGTGATCCACGTCACGAACGTCCGCGCGAACAAAATGGCAAACCGTAGGAGCGCTGATTTGGCGGATCAAGTTAGCGGCAAAAATGAAGCCGCGATCCATGGTCACGGCCACAAGGAGTCGCCGGACTCCGTATTCGCGCGAGGACTCTCTGCCCAGCTCCGCAACACGAGCGTCGATGCGCGCAGCGGAATACGTTGCCCCTTTCCCCGCGCTCAAATCTTTTCCTCAGCGATTACAATCCCCGAACGGGTCCTCTCATCCGCGGCAAATTCGGCCGCCACCGGAAAGCCGCGGGCCCAGACGAGTACGCCAGCACTCGTTAGCACCGGCCAGCCCTCCCGTTCCCAGCGGCTGATGTGCTTTTCGTTCAATAAGCGCTTCAGCTTGTGGGCGTTCTGATGGCCGGAAGGGTGCAACCGATCTCCGGGACGCCAGTTGCGCAGGACTAGGGGTGAACGCAGCCGCTCGCGGTCCAGGACCATCTCCCTACGGTTATTTTCCTCCCCCTTAGAAGGCCAGTCAATCACTCTGAGGCGGAAGACACAACCTAGTTCTGGAACACGCACCCCCTGGGAATAACGGGGGAAATCGAGATTGTAGGAGAACTCGCGGGGCCTGTTGCCAGCGCGATTTGTTTCTGCGTTTTGGACCGCGCGAAACAGGAGCGCATCCCGATCTTTTCGCACTTCGACGCCGCCAGGCAGAGACAGGGACTTTCCGTTTTGACCGCAGTGCGCGAGTTTGAGAACCGCGTCAACGTGGTTGGCGCTCAATTGGCCCTCGCGGGTTTTTAGCTGCGCGATAATGTGGCGCACCATGCGCTTGCGGACACCCGTGGAATCAATTTTGAATCCTTCGTGTCCTTCATTCCCGGGATGATTTCGAAATACTGACGGTGGCCCTGCGATATCTCTTGCTGGAATCCACAGGACTCCTTCTGTTTTTTGCGCGACCACGGAGACACGCAACTCCGCGTCTGTCTGCAGGGCAGCTTCGTCCTCGCGGGCCAGGCTCGCGAGAGTTGCTAAGTGTTCGACGATGGCGGGCTGAAATTGTTTCTCGAGCAATGGGAGGAGCCTTTTTCGAATGCGCGCGCGCAGGCGCTTGGTATCGCGGTTGGTGACGTCTTCGCGCCAGCTCTGCTTTTTGCGGCGAAGATAAGCGCGCAATTCCGCGCGGCGGATGGTCAGAAGCGGCCGAAACACCGGATGAGCAACAGGATGAATCCCGCCTAGTCCTGCGAGCCCGGTACCGCGAAGAATGTGCGCGAGCACCGTCTCGGCTTGATCGTCTGCGCTGTGAGCGACGGCGATGCGGTGGCAAGCTCCAGAATCGACGAGCGAGCGGAAGTACTCGTAGCGGGCGCGGCGTGCGGCGTCTTCGAGGTTGGCGCGCTCCTTTTTGGCCTTCTTTGCAACGTCCGCGGAAGCACAATGAAGTTCCAGACCGTACTTTGCCCCGAGATTGGCAACGAATTGTTCATCGGCGTCAGAGGCTTTGCCGCGCAATTTGTGGTTGAAGTGCACGACGCTGAGGACCATACCGAGCTTCTCCCGCAATTCCAGCAATAAGAGAAACAACGCCACGGAATCCGCTCCGCCGGAGACGGCGACGCCAACCCGATCGCCGGGGCGCACAAACTCCTGTGCCTTCATGTGTTGCAGCAGTTGTTGGCTCAAAGAAGAGCGCACGGGTCGAAGGATTCCGCACCTCTTACCGTCATCCTAGCAGCCGCACGCCCAAAACTCACGCCACTTAGATCATGGCTGAATCTGAAAGGCGCACTGCACCGTAGCACTGACGGTAATCTTCTCCGGTTGCGGGATCGGTGGCGATGGAGGAGGCGGCATCTTTTTGGCATAGCCTTCTCCCCCAGCCGAAACGGAGACCACCGCGCGTCGCATCGCTTCGGCCACGGCTTTTTGCTTTGCCGCCTCTTCGTTCGCAAGTGAATTAGGAAAGAGAACGAAAGTCGGTGATGCCATCTTCGATCGAGCCCCCAGGAGCGGACCGAGTTTCGAGAAATCACGCACTTTTAGGGTGATCTGACCACTCACAGAATTAAGACTTTGCCTTTTTCTTGCGGTCTCCGTCATACCAAGGCCTGACAGTTAGCACGCCGGAATAAATGTCTTCTTGAGGGATAGCGCTCCTATCGGCCTGGGCCAAGATTTTCTGCATGGGTTGGGAAGCTCGGTCGTAGGTCTGCTTCAGATCCTTGTCTTGAGCCGAGATGTCAAAGGTCAGTGTCGCCAAATCTGGATCCGTCTTCGTAGAGACCTTCCGCCTGAATTACAAGCGTGTCGGAGATGAACTTAATGTCGGGGTTTTGAGCTTTTGCTGGATTGGCAACGAACAACAAGCACACTACTGCGCGCAAGAAGGAGAATACGTCCCGCTTCAGAAATGCCTCCGGTTTTGGGATTGACCTGACGGGGTGGCTACAGGTTGCCATGCCCGTTTTCTCGAAGAGGTTTTCTGAAAGAGGGGAAAGAGGGAAGGAGAAGGAAGAAAGAAGAGGAGGAGAGAGGAAGTTGTGAGGAGCGATTTCCTGCGTCGGTAGAGGGCTCCCATGCGCTTGCTTGCAGGAAGCCGGAGGCTTAGTTGAGAGAGAAGGAAGAAAGATCTGAGGAAGGCTGT
>QHYJ01000012.1 GCA_003223255.1 Acidobacteriota bacterium
ACAGTCACGGCGATCACGTGCGCGCGCTTCCGGCAGGATTTCGTGCGCTAGGACACACGGAAAACGCCGTTGCCGCCATCGAGGACTGCAGTCGCAAAATTTTCGCCACGCAGTTTCACGTCGAAGTGAAGCACACGGAGCGCGGAACGGAGCTGCTGAGGAATTTTCTCTTCCGTGTTTGCAAAGCCGAGCCGAAATGGAGCGGAGCGGCGTTTATCGAAGAAACGATCGCTGCGATTCGCGAGAAAGTCGGAAACAATTGGGGCATCTGCGCACTGAGCGGTGGCGTGGACTCGACCGTGGCCGCGGTGTTGGTGCACCGTGCCATGGGCAATCGGCTGACGAACATTTTTGTGAACACTGGTCTGCTGAGAAAGAACGAGTTTGAAAACACGTTGGAAATGCTGCGCGACCGGTTGAAGCTGCGCGTCATCGGCGTGGATGCTTCGGACCGGTTCCTAGCTCAATTGAAGGGAATCACGGATCCAGAGCAGAAGCGGCGGCGCATTGGCAGGGAATTCATTGCCGTATTTGCCGAGGAAGCGCAGAAGTTGCGAGCCGGAGAGGCCCGCGGAGAAATCGGCTACCTGGTGCAGGGAACCCTGTACGCGGATGTGATCGAATCGGTGTCCGTGAAGGGCCCGTCGGCGACCATCAAGACGCACCACAACGTGGGCGGCTTGCCGGAAAAAATGCCATTTGCTTTGATCGAACCCTTGCGCGACCTGTTCAAGGACGAAGTGCGTCAAATTGGCAGAGACCTGGGACTGCCTGCGGAAGTCCTGGTGAAACACCCTTTTCCCGGCCCGGGACTGGCGGTACGCGTGCTCGGCGAGGTGACCCGCACCCAACTCGTTACCCTGCAAGAGGCCGATGCCATTGTAGTTGCGGAGATTCGCCGGGCGGGCCTTTACGAGAAGGTATGGCAGGCGTTTGCTGTCCTTTTGCCCGTGCGCAGCGTCGGAGTGATGGGGGACTTCCGAACCTATGGCCAAACCGTGGTCGTCCGAGTTGTGGAGTCGGATGATGCCATGACCGCAGACTGGGTGAAGCTGCCTGGCGAGGTATTGGAGCGTATCTCGACGCGGATCGTGAACGAAGTCCCGGGCGTGACTCGCGTCGTTTATGACATCAGCTCAAAGCCACCGAGCACCATCGAGTGGGAATAGGGAACGAAGCCACCAGGGCTTACGCGGGAAAGGGAAAGGGGGAGCGGGAATTTCCAGGGGATTGTGAGAGGGTCTCCGCGGGAGAAATTAGGCGCAAAAAAAGCTCTCCTTCCCCTCTATGGTCGTGCTCAAGGCGATAATCGCGGGACTACCGGTTAGCCATCTTCTGAGCCATGTACAGAATTAGCTTGCGATCGCCCTCGTCCGCCTTGCTCAGCAAGCGGCGAAGCTTATTGAGAAAGCGGGCTTCTTTACCGACACTGCCCCAGGCGATGTCGTCGGAGGACTTGCGCTTGGGGAGGTTCGGCAGCTGTGGCGGTTCTTCACCGTCATAAAAGAGTTGGTAGAGAGGTACTTCGAGAGCCCGAGCCAGCTTTTCTAGTGTTTCGATCGCGGGGACAGTATGGCCGTTTTCCACGCGCGAAATGTAGCACCGAAGCAGCCCGGTTCGCTTCTCGATGTCGCCTTGCGAGAGTTTCTTTTCTTCGCGGAGTGCGCGAAGACGATCACCGATGATCATGAAGGTATTATTTCATAGGAGTAAGAAAAGAAGCAAGTACAAACTTTCTAAGGGCCAAACGAAACAAGGGTGCAATGCAAGGCAATCCGGAGATAATGGCGTAACCAAAAACCTATGGCACACGTCCCAAAAACAGAGCCCTTGGACGCACCCGTCCCGGCGAAGGCTGGGAGGGGTCGTGCTGTTCATCCGATCGAAGCTTCCGACGACCGGGAGCTGGTGCGGCGGGCGCAAGGCGAGGACAAGGAGGCCTTTGAGGAACTGATCCGGCGGCACCAGCATCGGGTATTTGCGGTAGCCGGTGGGATTGTGAGGCGGCGCGAGGACGTCGAAGATATCGCGCAGCAGGTCTTCGTGAAAGCGTATTTCTCGCTGAAGCGCTTTGGCCAGCGCGCGGCATTCAGCACCTGGCTTTACAAGATTACGGTGAATGAATGCTGGGACATGTTGAGAAAGCGGAAGGTCCGGCCGCTGGTGTACGAAGCGGACCTGAGCGAAGAGCAGGCTAGGCAGGTGCTCAGCTCGGCGGAGAAGGGTAAAGAGGACCCGGACATCAGCGAGCGGTTGGAGACCAGGCAGCGGGTCGAGCGATTACTGGATGGATTGGATGGGCGCGACCGGCTCATGTTGGTTCTGAAAGAAGTGGAAGGATTCTCGATTGCAGAAATTGCGGAAGTTTTGGATTTGAACGCGAACACCGTGAAGGTGAGGCTCTTTCGGGCACGGCGCCGCGTCGTGAACCAGGTAAAGGGCAAGGAAGCTGAGAGAATGAAAGGCGGCCAGCCAGGAGGCCGGTATGTGGAACCTACGGAAAGAAAACACCGATTCATGTAGGAGCTTCCGGGATGCCGTCGAGGAAGCGGCGGCAAAGCAAGCCGAAGCCGTGAGTGTCGAAAGGTGGATGGAGGCTTTAACAGCGGACCAGCGCAAGCACGTCGAAATTTGCGGCGATTGCCGGGAGGCTGTCCGGGAACTCGTGGCGACGAAAGAACTATTCCAGGGAGCTCGCAGCTTCGCGCAAGAAGAAAGGCCCTGGTTTGCGGCGCGCGTGATGACCGCCATCGCATCACGCGAAAGGGAACTGGCAGAGCGCGTGAGTGCGTGGGCGGAATTCCCGCGTTTTGCATCGCGGCTCACCTGGGTTGCGGCGATCCTCTTGTTAGCGGGTACGACGTGGTTCTACGAAAGCGTGGTGCGGGCTCCGAATTACGCACCGTCTGGGTCGCAAGAATCCATTTTTGAAGCGCCGCAACAGACCACTCCTCCAGACGATATCTTGATCGGCATGGCTGGGGATAATCCGTGAGCGAGACGCCGGCAACGCGTAAGGCCGCCATTTGGGTGATCGTGGTATTCCTGCTGGGTGTTGCAGGAGGGGCGATGCTCGGCTATGGGTATGCGCATCACTCCGTCGCAGCCGCCAGCAGGCCTCTGCCAGAGCCCGAGCGCCGCGCGAAGCGAGTTGCCGAGTTGACCGGGAAGTTGAGTTTAACGAGCGATCAGGCAAAACAGCTCGACGCCATTCTGCTGCAATGGCATGGCGAAATGAAAGCCATTCACGACCAGTCCGATGCGCAGATCGAACAGCTACGTCAGAAAGGCCGGGACCAGATCCGCGCGATTCTCACGACGGAGCAGAAACCGAAATTCGAAGAATTCCTCCAAAAGCTGGACGAAGAAAGAAAACGCAACGCCCCGAAATAACGCGCTAATTGCAATGCGTTTGTCAGTGTGCTTGCGTGAGCGACAAAAAGAGCGCAAGCACATCGAACCCATCGCCATATCGGCACGGTACCGTGGCACAATTTAACGAGTCGCCAGATGCAAGGGGTACATTTTTTTCTTGGTGATTCGTTAAGGCAGCACGATGACCACGCCCGTCATGCCTAATTCATGGTGCGGCACGCATTTGTATCCCACCGGCGAACGGAAGAGGCGTTGACGTGGGTTCAGCGAGGCCGGGAACTCGACCCCCTTGCGATTTCCGGCGTTGACATCGGGTGGATCCTCTTCCAGGCCCGCCGTTACGACGATGCCTTTGCTCTCTGGCTTCTTGGATTTGCGTTGATCGCCAACAATCAAGCGAAGGAAGCAATCCCCGTTTTGGAGAAGGCGCTTTCTGGTTCCGACCGTAGTCCAGGGGTTATCGGAGTGTTGATCAGGGCCTATGCCCATGCGGGACGGCGCACGGACGCCCTTCGGCTCCTCGCCGAGCTGAAAAAGCGCAGGCACGCAGGGTACGTTCCTCCCGCTGCCTTTGTGAACGCTTATGGAGGACTCGGCAATGACGAAGATGCGTTCTTCTGGCTCGAACAGGCGTACCAGGAGCAATCCAACATCTTGCAGTGGCTCAAAGTCCATCCCTACTTTGATCCCATCCGCGGCGATCCGCGCTTTGAGAACCTGCTTCGCCGTGTCGGGCTCAGTTAGCTAGAGCTGCAACTGCAGTTTAGATTTTGACGATGAGTTTGCCGGTGTTAGCGCCGGTGAAGAGCATATTGATGGCATCGGGAGCCTTCTCGAGGCCTTTCACAATGGTTTCGCGATCCTTGATTTTGCCGAACATTTTCCATTGGCCGAGTTGCGTGCCCGCTTCCATGAAGCGCGAAGCGTAGTCCAGGACAATGAAGCCCTCCACGCGGAGGCGCTTCACCAGGAGCGTGCCGAAACTGGCCAGCCCGGGATCTTCCTTGGTGTAGCCGGAAATCAAGCCACAGAGAACCACGCGACCGTGGAGGTTCATGAGCCCGAGAACCGTGTTCATGACTTCGCCACCGACGTTCTCGAAGTTGATGTCGACGCCGTGGGGAACGGCGGCAGCGAGTTTGGCCTTCCAGTCGGGATGCTTGTAGTTGATGGCGGCGTCGAAGCCCAAGTCCTTCGTGAGCCAATTGCATTTTTCGTCGGTGCCGGCAATGCCCACGACTCGGCAGCCGTGAATTTTTCCGATCTGTCCGACGATGCTGCCGGTAGCGCCTGCGGCGGCGGAGACGACGAGCGTCTCGCCTTTTTTTGGCTGCGCGATTTCCATGCCGAAAAATGCAGTGAGTCCATTGACGCCGAGCGTGCCGAGGAACACCGTGTCGGAAACGAACGGTATTTTGGGAACCTTCTGGAACAGCGGCCGACCATTGTTCGGGCTCATCACCACGTATTCCTGAAGTCCCGTGAGGCCGGTAACGTGATCGCCCTTTTTGTACTCAGGGTGCCGCGACTCAACGATTTCCGCAAACCCGAACCCACGCATCACTTCGCCGATGGCCACGGCGGGAAGATAGCTGTCCATGGCCATCCAGATGCGCATGGTCGGGTCAATCGAGAGATATTTCACTTGTGCAAGCACCTGGCCATCTTGCAGCTCAGGCACCGGTGTCTCCACGAGCTTCAAGTCGCCCGGCGCGATAAAGCCTTTGGGCCGCGATTGCAGAATGAATTGTCGGTTGATCGTGCTCACGTTCAATGGATTATCGTCCGCAGATTTAAAAAGCAGATTCCTCGCTTTGCCCGGTCTGCGCAGGCAGGCTGGGAATGACCTTGGGCCAGAGAGCAGCTAAAAGGGAATGTCTTCGTCGGAGATTTCCGGGCCAGCCTGGCCGCCGCCGCCGTAGCTTTCTTCGGCGGGAGCGGATTGATCGAAGTCGTCACCAGCGCGCGGTGAGGCTCCGCCCATCGCGCCGGCACCGGCAGCGGCAGCGGCACCGGCAGCGGCACCGGCAGCGGCGCCTTCGGCGCGGCCACCAAGCATGCGGAAGCTGTTGGCGACAATTTCGAAGCTCGTGCGCTTCTGACCTTCCTTGTCCTGCCATTCGCGCGATTGAATGCGGCCTTCGATAAAGACGAGCGAGCCTTTCTTCAAATACTGCTGGGCGATTTCCGCTTGCTTGCCCCAGACGACAATCTTGTGCCACTCGGTGCGCTTTTGTCGCTCGCCATTGCGGTCTTTGTAGGACTCGTCAGTAGCCACGGAGAAATTTGCGACGGCCTGACCGCTGCCGGTGTAGCGCGTTTCGGGATCGCGGCCCAAACGGCCGACGAGAATGACTTTATTGACGGACATGATGCGTCTCCTCTTGATGCCTGCGGGCGGCCGGAAGAGAGATCCCTCGTCGCTATGCTCCTCGGGATGACGATTCTTGGCGAATCATCACTTTATTGACGGACATGGATTTCCCCTTGCGCTGGCGAAGATATCATACGGTGAAGAAAAAGGGAAATCACAAGAACGTGATCCGTGATCGGGGATCCCGGCAGAAAACAACGATGAGTGTTGCGCGGCGACGCTGCTGCTGGCTGGCCGCCGACCAAATTGACAAGCGCGCGAAGGAAGCATAGTTTCACCCTTGATCATCGAAGAGGGAGGGTGAGCGTGAAGCCGACAAAGTTGGCTCGATGGACGAAAGGAGAGCAGCTTGCTCAATGGGCCGCGGCGGCAGCGGAAATTCTCTCAATTGCCGGCATTCTCGCGATCTCTTTCACAGCAGGCAACTATATTGCCGCGCAAGAGAGGGCGCGGCAGGCCTCGCTGCCGACGACCGATCCTGCGAATCCCGTCGGAATCTTTGAGGGGCATAGAGACGTCGGCAATGTGCTGCGCGCCGGCTCCGTGGAATACGACGCGACGAAGCGTACATACACAATTGCGGCCAGCGGCGAGAACATGTGGTTCGGGAAAGATGCCTTTCACTTTGCATGGAAGCAAGCATCTGGAGACGTGACGCTCACGGCGGACGTTTCGTTTTTGGGCACCGGCGTGAACGAACACCGCAAAGCGGTGCTGATGGTGCGCCAGGGCATCGACGCGGATTCGCCGTATGTGGATGTGGCGCTACACGGCAGCGGGCTAACCTCGTTGCAATACCGCGAAGAAAAAGGCGCGGCGACGCATGAGATTCAAGCGAATGTCTCAGCTCCGAAGCGGCTGCGCCTGGTGAAGCGCGGCGCGTATTTTTCGATGTGGCTGGCAGACAAGGGCGGAGAGTTTCATCTGGCCGGCGGCTCGACACGCATTGCGCTACAGGAACCTTTCTATGTTGGCGTCGGTGTATGCAGCCATGACGCGAACGTAATCGAGAAAGCAGTCTTCTCGAATGTGTATTTGAATACGGAAGCGCAGCACGCCGCCGACGAGAGCACGGCGACTACGGTTTACAGCGCGCTGGAAATTGTTACGGTGGCGTCGAGGGACCGACGTGTGGTCTACATTGTGCCGGAACGCTTCGAGGCGCCGAACTGGATGCCGGATGGCAAGACACTCTTGTTCAACCGAAACGGCCGCATCGAGAAAATTCCGGCGACGGGGGGCACGCCCCAAGTTCTCGACACTGGATTCGCGACGCGCTGCAACAACGACCATTTGATTTCGCCGGATGGCACGCAACTGGGGATCAGCGACAATTCGCAGGAGAATCATCAGTCGCTCGTTTACATTGTTCCGATTGAGGGCGGAACGCCGCGGCGCATCACCGAGAAATCGCCATCGTACTTGCATGGATGGTCGTCGGATGGGAAGGCACTCGCGTTCGTCGGTGAAAGGAACGGCGACTTCGACATCTACGCTATCCCGGCAACGGGCGGGGAAGAGACACGGCTGACAACGGCCAAGGGACTGGACGATGGCCCAGAATACACGCGAGACGGAAAGTACATTTACTTCAATTCGGAGCGCACCGGACACATGCAGATTTGGCGGATGCGCGCCGATGGGAGCGAGCAGGAGCAGGTCACGTATGGCGAAGAAAACGATTGGTTCCCGCACATTTCGCCAAACGGCGAGTGGATGGTGTTTCTCACCTACGACAGGAGCGTAAGCGGCCATCCGGAAAACAAAGATGTGATGCTGCGGCTGATGTCGCTGAAAGAGACCGGCGCCGCGGGCGCAAACTTCAAAAACGCAAAGATTACCGTGCTCGCGAAATTGTTTGGCGGACAGGGGACCATCAACGTTCCGTCGTGGTCGCCGGATGGGAGCCAGTTGGCGTTCGTGAGCTATCAGTTGGTGCCAAGGCCGTGACTCGTACTTCGTGACTTGTGACTCGTGGTAGTCTCTAACTCCGTAGAGTCAGTGTCGGCATCTCCTCCCCGTATTCTTTGGAAGTGCAGATGCTAATTCCATCCGCGGAGCCGCCAACAGGTGCCCCAAAACACGCTTGGTGGTACGGCATCGGTTGCCTGGAATTGTCCTTTCTGTGCGCGTTCTGCTAAGTTCTGGCTTATCATTTCGTGCCTCCTCTTGGCTTCCCGCCTGGCAAATTTGCGCTTTATAATCCAGTCATGGCGAACCCTAATCCACTGGCAGGCGTCGTACCGCAGGTCGTGCATCCGGTCAACGACGGCGAAACCACCATCAGCGAACCGATTGAGAAGATCGAAGGTGAAGTCGCGCTTGATACTTACGTCAAGGCGCAGACGTCGGCGCCCGAGGTCGTGACGCGGATTACAGAATTGGAGAACTGCCTCTGGCGCCTGGCCAATGCCGTCATGACCTCCGGCGACATGGACCGGCATCCCGAATTGCGGGCCGCGGCTGAGGAAGCAAAATTGGTTCTTAAGAACCGGCTCGAGGTCCATGAAAGCAAGCATCGGTTCCGCAGTGAATTGGGAGCATCCAAGGAAGAGTTGCGATAAGTGACCGCCCGTCGGACTGCCGACTTTAGGCGGCAGGTGAGGGCGTACAAGTACTTGAAAAATAGATAGGAGCGTGGCAGGCTTATAACATAGGACTT
>QHYJ01000425.1 GCA_003223255.1 Acidobacteriota bacterium
CACCTTCAGCCTTGATCTGGAGGGCATCGCGGACGGCGTGATCGTACCCCGTCTTCCGCCCCATGCCGAATGCAGCCGGCGCGCAACGCTCGACCAGTGACCGGAGAAGCTGCCCCTGTTCGAAGGTGTCCTTCGCGCGCAGCACACGGATTTGGGTATTGTCTGGGAAGCAGAGGGTGACCGGCTGTTCGAGCACGAGCGTACCACCGCACGTGAACGGTGCGCGCAAGCCATGCACTGCGTGGCGGAGACCTTTCAACAGCGCTCGCTCATGTTTCGTTTTGCCGGCTGATGCCATGACTTCGTATCCCTCTCTTTTTCTTCCTTACTCTAGCGTGCCTGTCAAGTCACGGCTAGCCGGGGGTGATCTCCCTCAACCCCGCTTGCGCTAAGTATTTTCCACCTTATCGCGTATCGTTCGCCGAGATTCGAATGCCGGCCGTATCGTCCGTCGACGCTGCTCAGCCCGAACAAGCGCACCGACTGGTCCATCCATGACTTCTGTCTGA
Source organism: Acidobacteriota bacterium (assembly GCA_003223255.1). Lineage (GTDB taxonomy): Bacteria > Acidobacteriota > Terriglobia > Acidiferrales > UBA7541 > Acidiferrum. Next base: position 510 of record QHYJ01000425.1, read on the forward strand.
CACGGTTGACGTGGCAAAGAATGATTCAGCAGACTGTGGCATTCCACAAAGGGGCCCCTCGGATCGCAAATCGAGTCGCTGAAAGCGCATGAAAATAAATAAGCGAGCGCAAAATATCGCAGGTAGCGTTAGTCTCGCGCCCAAAAGCTGGGGAACCTGACCTACGACGAGGCCATCATCTGGCTGACTGCCGTGGGCGCGGCACACGGCCGCGTTTGTGCTGTGCACAATCGACAAGTTTCGATTTTTTGCGATGCGTTTATCTGTAGCTTGCATCGGGTCGCATTTGATATGCTCTCGGTCAATTTGCAGTCCTCAGAGGTAACTCATCATGGTCCGACTCCGAAGTGTTTTCCCACGTTTGAACTCTCGAATATTTCGAGCAATTCTGCTCTTAATTTTATTGTGCGTGTTTCCCAGTATGCTCTCGGCTCAGTCCACGCAAGGCGCGTTTCTCGGAAGTGTTAGGGATGCTTCTGGCGGCGCCGTTGGCGGGGCCGAGGTCGTCATCAGGAGCGTCGCCGAAGGCGTGAGCCGCATTTTCCTCACCGATGCTTCAGGGAATTACTACGCCCCGGACTTCAAACCAGGCAGCTACACTCTTGAGGTGAGCAAGAGTGGTTTTCGCAAGGGCGTTTTACAAGATATCTCTCTTCAAGCTCGTCAAGAGCTTCGCGAAGATTTCGTGCTCCAAGTCGGCTCCGTCGATCAGCAAGTGGTAGTGACCGACAGCGCGGCCGGTGCGATCAATACCGAAAATTCTTCCATTTCAGCCAGCATCGACTCTCAAGGAGTCACCGACTTGCCCACGAACTATCGAGGTAACAACAGCACCAGTCCTCTCGCTCTTGTCCAGGTCCTCCCTGGTATTCAGCCAGATACCGGAGACAAATCGGGCCGAGACGTAAAGTTTTCCGTTCAGGGCGGCATCCCCTCGCAGTCCGAAACAACCGTGGACGGCATCTCGACACAGGACACCACCACGAACTCTCCGCTCTCTGATGCTTTCCCTTCCGCCGAATCCATAAGCGAAATTCGCGTGGACGGCGTGGGGAACAACGCGGAATACGGCCAGCCCGGTCAGATCACTTCGGTCTCCAAAAGTGGCACGAACTCTCTCCACGGAGGCCTTTTCTGGTATCACCAGAATCGTGCCTTCGACGCCCTGGCCTTCGGCGAAACTTCCAAGCCTCAGAAGGTCGGCAACGATTTCGGCGTCACACTTGGTGGGCCGGTATATCTGCCCCGGCTCTACGACGGCCGCAACAAAACATTTTTCTTCGGGACCTACGAGGGTTTCCGTTTCCCCCTTGGCTCGCTCGATCAGGAAGTAGTGCCCACCGATGCGATGCGCGCGGGCGATTTTAGCGCCATCGTCACACCCGGGAAACCGTTGATGAATCCGTTTACGGGCACTCCTTACCAGAACAACACACTACCTTCCGGCAGCGTCACTGCGGCCTCGCAGCAGTTCCTAACACTCTTCCCGCATCCCAACGCTAACCAGAGCGCTCCATTCGGCAGCGTTCCGAATTACATCACCAACAAAGACAACAGCTACAATTCCGACCAGTACGATCTTCGCGGCGACCAGTACATTGGCCACAAGGCTTCCACTTTTGCCCGCTACACGTGGAAGAGTATTGACCAGAAACAACCCAATCAGCTCTTCGTCCCTTCGAGCGATTTCATCGATCAGTACAACATCCTGGTCACTTCGTTCAGTTACAATTTTCGTCCGACTCTCCTAAACGAATTCCGCTTCGGCTTCACGCTTGCCAAGTATGGATCCACGAACGCGTTTGACGGTCCCGGTTTCGCAAAAAAGGTGGGACTGAGCGGCGTCGGGCCCAGTTTTCCGTTCAACGGGGTGACTGAGCTGGACTTTAGTGGCGCCACAACTAAACTCGGCGCCGATCGCCTCGATAACTTGTATAAGTCACGCACCTTTCAGTTCAACGACAATCTCAGTTGGACCAAGGGTCGTCATTCGATGAAATACGGCTTCGACATCCGCGGTATTGAGGCCATTACCCCCCTCGGCTTCTATGGTGCGGACAACTACGGCACCTTCGGTTTCAACGGTCAGTTTACAAACTACGACTTCGCTGACTTCCTCCTGGGTCTGCCCAGTAACACCGAGATCGACGTGGTCAAGCAGGACAATGACGGTCAGACCCATCACTTCCACCTTTTCGGCCAGGACACCTTCCAGGTCAGCCCGCATCTGACCCTCACCTATGGTCTTCGCTGGGAATATCATCCGGCCTATCACGATCCATCCGGCAATATCGGCAATTTCGATCCCCGCGTGCCTCGTTCTGGAGCGGTTATTTATCCTGATGGCGCGGGGTCCTTGCTCGCTCCTGGCTTTCTTGCGGATTTCAATGCCTGCCCCACACTGGGATCGAATCAAGGGCCAACCGTGAACGGTGCGCCTTGCACACCGGTTCTTTCCAACAGTCAGGCGAATCTATCCAGCGGCCTGCGCACCGCCTCCAAGCGACGCTTCATGCCGCGCTTCGGATTCGCCTACCGTCCTTTCGGCAATGAGAGGACCGCGATCCGAGGTGGCTTCGGCGTCTACAACATTACTTTGCTCGGACGAAACTTCTACTCATTGACAGGCACCCTTCAGTCCGATACTCGTATTTTCCAAAATATCGAGTCGTTGTCAGGCCCAGCGTATCAGTGGCCTGCCATTAATGCCGGCGGCTCGGGGCTCGGCGCTCCCGCCTACGGAACTGCCTACTTCGGCACCGCCAATGACATCGATTGGAAAGATCCTTACTCGATGCAGTGGAACCTCTCGGTTGACCGCGAACTCGGCGCAGGTATTGGTGCTCGAATTTCCTACATTGGCATGAAAACCGACCAGCTCGTGTGGGCGCCCAACTATAATGACATGACCCCTTCCACCACTTGGGCGCTCGCGCGTCCTCTCAGTGATCGTCCATTTCCCAACTGGGGTACGCTTCAGGACCGCTCCACCGGCGCAACCGCGTTCTATAACGCCATGCAGCTCGAAGCGCGACGCAGTTTTCGCCAAGGCTTAATGTTTAACTCCTCTTATACCTGGGCCAAAAACGTGTCCGACAACCAGGGGCCGCAAGTCGGCAGCTTTGCCGATGAAAACGGCGGCGCACGTGCCAGCTATGTTTACAACCGCCATCTCGACTTCGGCGATGTCTACGGAACTCGCCGCCACCGCTGGCTCACCAGCATGCTGTACGACCTGCCTGTCGGTCGGGGTAAGAGCTTCGGGCGCAATTTGAACCGGGCCGCGGACGCAATCATCGGCGGATGGCAGTTGAGCAATATCTTTCTGTGGCAGACCGGCCCGTATCTCACTCCGTACTTCAGCGGCGGTGATCCCTCGGGCACTGGCTCGGGCTCGCTCTACGGTCGCAGACAGCATCCGGATCGCGTGGGAAATCCAGTCCCGTCCAATCAAACCCGCAACAATTGGATCAACGTCGCTGCCTTCGTTTGTCCAGGTCAAGTGGGATGGATACCGGGCAGCCCCTGCAACATCGGCACAGGCCCGACTTCGACGCAGGCACCCATTGGGCGTTTCGGCAATTCCGGCGTGGGTATCATCGAGGGCCCAGGCACTGTCAATTTGAGCACGGGCTTGGCCAAATCCTTGGTGTTGACAGAGCGCGTTCGTCTCAAGGCGCAGGTTTCTTTTACGAACATCCTCAATCACACGAATCTGGCCGATCCGACTCTGAATATCGCCAGCGGGAATTTTGGCGTGATCAACTCGGCTCGAGGATCTGACTTCGGCGGCAACCGCACCGGCCAAGTCTCTCTTCGCGTCGACTTCTGAGCGCGGTTGCCGCCAGGTTCGCAGACGCCGTTTGTTAACCCGGAAAATTCTCCCGGGTTGAGGGGTTTTGTCTTCACGGTAGCT
>QHYJ01000126.1 GCA_003223255.1 Acidobacteriota bacterium
GAGCTGAGTACCGGCAAGACCGTGGTCGTCGCGAGCCCGGTGTGCGCCAAAGCTCTGCCCGAGGCACAGATCCTCGAGAATGGGCAGTCAGGTGATTTTGCCGGAGTGAAGGTTGAGGCAGTACCGGCCTACAACATCGTGCACAAGAGACCTGACGGTGCAGCGTTTCATGCCAAGGGTGATGGCGGCGGCTATGTCATCACGTTCGGCGATAAGCGTGTTTATGTCGCAGGCGATACGGAGAACATCCCGGAGATGAGCAAGCTCGGGCAGATCGACGTCGCCTTTCTGCCGATGAATCTGCCGTACACGATGACGCCGGAGATGACCGCAGATGCAGCGCGCATGGTCCGCCCAAAGATTCTGTATCCATACCACTACTCTGATACAGATCCTCTGGCACTCGTGAACCTGCTCAGGAATGACAACGGGATAGAAGTCCGCATTCGGGATTTGCGTTAGCAGGACTTCCGGGCGCCACTCGGCCGCGACGGCAGAATGCGCCGCAAGACTGCGAGGAGTGAGTAGGTTATGACCCGTCGAAAAGTGGTGAACGTGACGGTGGCGTGTGCGTTTTCGATTCTGCTCGAGATCGTGGCCACAGCGGCAGTTGTCAAAGTGGATGGAGGACGCGTCGAGGGCATCGCCGAGAACGGTTTACAGGTCTATCGCGGCATTCCATTCGCTGCGCCTCCGGTCGGAGATCTGCGCTGGCGCGCGCCCCAGCCCGTCAAGCCATGGCAGGGGGTGCGTCGCGCAGTTAGGTTTGCTCCAGCGTGCATGCAAGCGGCGGGCCCTGCAACCGCGCTACAGCCGCCGAGCGAAGACTGTCTTTATCTCAATGTGTGGACTCCTGCCAGCGGCAGCTCTGAGCGCCTGCCCGTCATGGTATGGATTCATGGGGGCGGGTTTCGGGCAGGTGCAACTTCGGAGCCGATGTACAGCGGCGATCAACTGGCGAAGAAGGCAGTTGTTCTCGTCTCGATCACCTATCGGCTCGGACCATTTGGTTTTCTTGCGCATCCCGGCTTGAGCGCGGAAGACAAGCAGCATGTTTCGGGCGATTACGGATTGCTCGACATGATCGCGGGTCTCAAATGGGTGCAACGAAACATCGCTAGTTTCGGTGGTGACCCGAATCGCATCACGATCTTCGGCGAGTCGGCCGGAGGCATTGCCGTCAGCATGCTTTGCGCATCACCGCTCGCCAAGGGCTTGTTTCAAGCAGCGATATCGGAGACTGCATACGCTGGCCGAAGCGGAACGGTCTGGTGAGGACTGGGCTGCCGAGGTAGGTGCAAACAACGCCCAGCAACTGCGGAAGCTTCCAGCGGACAAAGTGCTCAGAATGGCCCAGGGCGCGCCGAGCTGGCCGGTCGTCGATGGATACGTGATTCCCGACGATCAATTCAAGCTGTACAAAGACGGAAAGTATAACGAAGTGCCCGTCCTCGTCGGTTACAACTCCGACGAAGGTGTGAGCTTTTCGCCGCCCGCCACACGCGATGCATACATCGAAGGCGTTCGCAGGCGCTATGGACTCTACGCGGAGCGGCTGCTCGAACTTTATCCGCCGGGAGACGGCACGGTTGCGAAGTCTGCTCGCGATCTCACGCGCGATGCCGCCTTCGGGTGGCATACGTGGACGTGGGCGCGGCTGCAAGCGGCGACCGGGAAATCAAAGGTGTTCCTCTACTACTTCGATCATCATCCGGAGAATTCAACGGACGCGACCAGAATGGGAAGTGGCGCGCGCCATGCAGCCGAGCTTCCATACGTTTTCCAGCATCTCGGATTGCCTCGGAGGCCGCCTGCGACGGCCGATAACACCGCTATCTCCGATGCGATGGCCAGCTTTTGGACCAATTTCGCGAAGACGGGTGATCCGAATGGAGCTGGACTACCCAAGTGGCCCGAGTTTCGCGGCCCCGCCTCGCAGGCGATGTACTTCGCGAAGACTCCGCATCCCGGGCCGGTCGATAACGAGGACGGCCTCAAGGCCCTGGATGACTATTTCGCGTGGCGGCGCGCGGAATCTCCTGGAGGTGTTCAGACCGGGGTCGCGGTTCGCCGACCGGTGTTTGGCGGAGCTTGCAAGATCTGCCCATGGGGCGCCATCGGCGAAGTTCTCGTCCGCATGATGGAGCCGTATGGCTATGACGTGCAGATGTGCTTCAACTGCAATCAGGCATATGCGCCGCGCATCGTCTCGGAGGCGCGCGTTCCTCCCCCGTACGTGCGCGATTCCGTCGTCATCGAAGCGTTGGCGCCTCCCAACGCCGCCGGCCTCGGCCCCGTCGACTTCGGAGCGACGTCGCTTCAATTTCTCGTCCAGGCGTATGACGGCACCGGTCCGTACGCCAACGACCGATCCATGAAGAACCTTCGCTTGATTGCGGACATTGAATCTCCGAACTATGTTCTGGTCGCGATCAACAAGAAGTCCGGCATTGCGGACTTGGCGGAGCTGAGGAACGCGCATCGGCCGCTTCACATTTTCGCTGGCGGGACGGGAGGCGACATCGCCAATGCGGTCCTCGCCTTCTACGGCTTGTCGCAGCAGTCGATCGAAGCCGCAGGCGGTCATATCGGCAACGCTGACGCGGACCTGGACAACTTCGATGTAGCGATTGGTGGTGGCGGTGGAATGACGACCGCGCCCGAGTGGCGACACTGGCCTCAAATTGCGCAGAAGTTCGACGTCATGTGGGTCCAGCTTCCTGACGAGCTGCTGGCAACACTTGCAAAGCAGAGGGAGCAGCTTGGGTTCAGGGTTGGCTATATACCGTATGCCTTGTTCCCCGGCATCGATCACCCCATTCGCACGCTCGTCCGGTCGGGTACAGCAATCTATTGTCGCGCCGATGCGCCTGACGAATTCGTCTACACCGTCGCGAAAGCAATGGACGAGCAACAGGCACTGCTCCAATGGAGCAATCAGATTTTTTCCTACAACGTCCATGATGTCTGGAGGGGCGGCAGCGTTCCACTCCATCCCGCCGCAGCTCGTTACTACAAGGAGAAAGGCTATATGCCGTAGCCGATTGGAGAGACCTGCGTTCGATCGAGTTTTGAAAAAGGACCCATATGCGGATTCAAGTTTTCGTTTCGACGGCGTTGCTTGGAGCCATCGTTCTTTGTTCAGCAGTTGCCACTTCGCAATCGGCTGCCGAGTCAAAGTCCGACGAGTACTTGTTACTTGGCAGCCCGAACCGTGGCGCGGGCGAACCTTGGGTATTCGCCAATCCTAAGGACCCGAACAACATCATCGTGGTCGCAATGGCGACGTTGAACAGGCTGCCATCGGGAGAAACGCCCCTCCCTCGTACAAGTCCACCGACGCCTGGAGCACCGCCAGCTCCGAACCCCACTCG
>QHYJ01000427.1 GCA_003223255.1 Acidobacteriota bacterium
GATTGGGATAAAACTGTGATAAAGAGCCGCGCAATCACCCGCCTAAACCGCAAAGCGGATTCCCCTAACTCCAATCTTGGTAAGAACATGGCGGAGAGGGGGGGATTCGAACCCCCGGTACAGGTTTTAGCCCGTACAACGGTTTAGCAAACCGCCGCATTCAGCCACTCTGCCACCTCTCCGCGGTTTGCTTTCAACAACAGCTTAGCACAGTTCTCTGAATTGGCTTGGCATGCTTTTGGTGCACTTTATTATAACCGCGAACACGTGGGTGTTGCTGAGAATGCAGATGGCATAAGTCCTTCAAAATCAATCCGAATTCTGATGGGAATTCGCTGCAGCGGTTGGGAAAACCGCCGCCGGGGCTGGCAGATAGATTTTTTGGATACCCGACGTGCTGCTTCACAAGTTGGACCTACAACGGGCTAGGAAACCGTCGTCGTAATCGTGCCTCGGTGGTGGATAGTGAATCTTTGGGATGCTCGCAAAGCACACCCAACGCCGTCACCTCCTGCATTTGCTTGCAGTTTGGGCGTGTCTGCCTGCCTTGCGCCGTGGGGGGCCCTTTCAGTGGGCGCTTCATGCTGTGCAAGTGTCCTGCAGACTACTGAGCTGTTGCGGAGACGAGGCCTTTGCGCTTCAGCGCCTTCCATTCGTGGTCGCCACGCAGGTACTGCCTTGCAGGCGCCAGATCATGTGTAACTGCCGGTAGGAGAAGTGCTCGAAAAAAGCAGTAGCTCACGAGCCGAACCACGTCTTTCCAGTCGTTGTAGCGCTTGTAGGTGATTTCTTCCGGCAACACAGAGCCAATAGAAATTACGGTTGCAAAGCGTACGCGAAGATGAGGAATTGCAGAAAGAATTCCAGGCTCAAAAAGCCCATGGTCGCCGTTATAATTCCGAAGGTCTCCAAAATCGGAGCGAATAACTCGAAGAGCCATAAGGGAAGTGCAAAGCAGCCAATCCTTCCGTAGCGAGAGCGGAAGAGCATGTCCAGGTTGGGCCAGAGCACGTCCAGCAAGCCCTGCTGCCAGCGCGCGCACTAGATCGGTTCGAAATACGCCGAACGCGCCAGAAATGATCGTCAGCATGTTGCCTTGCGCCCAGGCTTCTCGGCCAATTAAGAATGCGCGCAGATATTCGATGACCTGGACCGCTTCGATGCTTTTGCGGGGCAAGCGCGCGCACCGCAGCTGCCCTTCACCAACTCCGAGCCGTTCAGAACGCGAACGCCCCCACAGCCACGACACGCTTGGGATCCTCTAGCGTCTAGGATGGCCACCATAATGCGGACGTGGAATAGCGCCAAGCTTTCATAGAGGGCGGGCCTATTCGCTCCGCTTGGGAATGCCCGTGTTCGCGAGCCGCCGCAGGGCTTCCCTGACCGAAAGAGCTTCTGGACCTTCTGGAAGCAGCTTCAATGCCAATTCCAGCTGCTGTTTGGCATTTTCCGCGTCCCCTTTGCGGGCATAAATAATGCCGATGTTCTTGTGGAGCACGGCGAGTTGCGGGCATTGCTGACAAATGGCAATGGCTTCCTGAAGTTGGTCGAGCGCCTGCGGCCAGTTGTTGTCCTGGGCGGCCTGCAGCGCAAAATTGTTCAATAGTTGAACACGGTCGGTGGCCTGCTGACGCTCCTGCAGGGTCGTAAGCTTGCTCATGTAGTTGCTCGCTTCGGGGCTCCCCGTTTGCGAGAGAACACGGACCAGATTGGCGTACGCGGCCAAGTTCTCAGGATCTGCTTCCACGGCTTTTTTCCATTGCTCGGTGGCCTCTTGCTTCTTGCCAGCCTGGAGGAGGTTATGACCCAGATAAAGCCGCGCCTCAGCATGATCGGGCTGGAGATGCACGACTCTTTGGAAAAGTTCGGTGGCGTAGGGAGAGGAGTGCTCCACAACACCGAGCAAAAAGAGCGCGCTCACGTAGTCTGGGGAGAGGCGAACGGCCTCGCCCAACTCTTTCCGGGCATCCTCTTTGCGGCCGAGAGCATAGAGGACGCGCCCTTTATTGTAGTGCGCAAGCGCGGAGTCTGGAGAGAGACGGCTGGCTTCTGAGAATTGCCCCAGGGCACCCTGAAGGTCATACATGTCGCCCAAGGCGATGCCGAGATTCACATGGGCATCAGCGTATGCAGGGTAAAGGCCAACGAGTTTCCGAAACGTCTGAACGGCATCAGCATCCCGGCCGGTTTTTCCCTGGAGCATACCGAGCGCGGTCAAGGCGTTGGCGTTATTGGGTTCCAAGGCAAGGGCACTTTCCAACTGCTTTTCCGCATCCGAATAGGCCGCTTGGGCAGCTAGGGTTAGGCCCAAGTTAACGAAGGCCTGAGTGTATCGGGGGTCGACTGAGATCGCCTCGCGAAAAAGCTTTGCCGCATCGCTATTCTCTCCCAGGCGACCCAGGAGAGTGCCGAGATTGTTTAGGGCTACCGCCGATTGCGGATCGCTGGCGATGGCGGCGCGAAACTCGCGTTCGGCTTCCTCGAAACGGTGTTGCAGCATCATTGACGAACCCAATTGGTTGTGAGCCTGAGCGAAATACGGGTCCAGCTCGGTGGCTTGGCGCAACTGATGCTCTTCACCAGCGGAATCGCCGAGTTTTGCCAAGGCGAATGCCAGGTTGTAATGCAGTCTCGCGTCCTTGGGCTGCAGAAACAGGGCTTTCCGGTACGCTTCCACGGCTTCGCGTGCGAGCCCTCGCTTTAGCAACTCATTACCGCGGCTATTCAGAGAAGCTGCCTGCGTTTCTTGCTCGGTTTGTTGTTTTAGTTGTCTGAAGGCATCGAACTGCTCCCGGGCTGTGGCCTCGTTGTTTTCCTTGTGGAGAATGAGGCCGAGTTGGTAGCGAGCCTCGGAGCCATCGGGCTTCAGCTCGATAGCGCTGCGCAGCTCGCGGACGGCGTCGTTCATTCGCCCCAGCCGGCCAAGAACCGCGCCCAAATGGTAGTGCGCTTCGTAACTCGCGGGGTTCAGCTGAATGGCGCGTTCGAGCGACTCAACCGCCTCGGGAAAATGCGCCGAATCTTTCAAAGCTTCGCCGAGGACCTCGTGGCCTTCCCAGTCGTTTGGATTGCGACGCGTGTAGTCTTCCAGATAGTGAAGGGCGTCCGGCGCGGCGCTCAGATTCAGCAGGGCCTTGGCTAGTGACAGCTCCGCCTGATTGTGGGTTGAGTCGAGTCGTAAAGTCGCTTTGTATTCTGCAGCGGCGCGAGGATAGTCGAGGTTGTGAGCGTACGCCGTGGCGAGGCCGAAGTGCAATTCAAGGGAATCGGGCTGGGCGGCGACCGCCTCGCGAAACAGCGGAATGGAATCGGCATAATCGCCGGTCTGCGCAAAGGCGTCAGCCAAGGCAATTTTCATTTCCAGCGCGAGATTGGGAGCTGGGGAATGGCTCAAGCCATCCTGCAGGTGATAGATTGCGGCTTGGTATTTTTTCTGCGAGGCCAGCAAGCGGGCAAGGTCATAGGATCCAAGGGCAAACCGCGGATTAATGGCCAGCGCGGTCTTGAATTCCTCGGCGGCCTGCTCAAGCTGTCCCAAATCCTGCAAGGCTTGCCCAAGAACGTTGTGAGCCCTGAAGGAGTTCGGGTCGTCGTGGAGGACGGCGCGGACTTCGTCGGCAGCTTGATCGGGCGCGTGATTTTCGAGGAGCGCGATGGCGAGTTCGTAACGAATCTGATATGCCTGGGGGTCGCGTGCCAATGCCGCCTGAAAAGCGGCGATGGCACAACTGAACCGTCCTTCCCGTCCGTAAAGCGTTCCCAGCGAGGCATACGCTTCTGCGGTGGGTAACGCGGCGGTGGATTGAAGCCGCGCTGTCAACTGCTCGGATGTTCCCGAGGTTTTGCAGTCCTTAGGAATATCCGGGAGCGTGGCAATGATGGCACCAGCGGAGTTCGCGGCGGATTGTGCTGATAGGGGGGAGGGGAGCGTCAGAATGAAAGCAGACAGGACTAGGAAGGGAACTATCACTGCAGATTCCAATACGGTTCTGCCCTGTGGCGCGGCATTGGCGCCGAGTTCGGCGTCACATGGTATATTCCGCATCTGTTGTTTTGAACCGCCCAGCAAAGCGCCTCTGCGCATGTGGCGAGAAGCGGCCTTCGCCTTGGCATCTGTTCGACACCGCGCCTCAAACTCGACGTCAATAATAGAACTTGAGCGCGAACTGCAGTTGCCGCGGCGAATAACCGGTAGCCGTGTTATTGACGACCCCAAATAAGGTCGGCACGTTGATGGCAGCATTCGGGGCAGCCCAAATCGGTGAGTTGGTGACGTTAAAGGTCTCGGTCCTAAATTCCAGTCTGCTGCGTTCCGTTATCGCAAAATTGCGAAATACGGAGAGGTCTAGATTCGCCCGTCCGTCACTCCGCAGCACATTGCGCCCGAAGGTCCCGTAAGTGCCGGTCGCAGGAAACGCGAAGGCGGACGTGTTAAACCAGCAGGCAAGCGTTCCCACGGGAGCGCCGTTGGGACAAGTTCCTTTTTTGGGATCTCCGACAATGTCTGCGCGCTCGGCACTCCCAGAGCCGACGTTGGGAATGGAATTCGGGGCAGTGACGTTGAAGAGTGTGCCGGACATGAGGCTGGAAATGCCGTTGACCTGCCAACCGCCAATCACAAAGTCGATGGGACGCACGCCGGTTGCGAACTGCCGGCCTTTACCAAACGGAAGTTCATAGACGACGTTGGCGGTAAAGATCTGCGGTAAGTCGAATCCAGCCAGGCCTTTGTCGCCTTGCAGGTTGTATGGATTTTGCACCGAAGTGCCGTTGGTGCCCGTGCCGAACCACTCGTCAGCGCCGACATCAATGGCCTTCGACCACGTGTAGGACAGGAGATAAGAGAGACCGCGAGAGGCCTTTTTGTCTAACGATACTTGCAGGCCATGATACCAGGATTTGCCGATGCTCTCGTCATAATGGATTGGCACCAGGTAGGGGAACCGGAAGCGACCTTGAGCGGCGACGAGCGCGGGCGTACAGGTAGTGGTATAGCAACTCACGGATGGAACCAAGAGCTTGCCCGTAGGATCGGGAACGGTGGCCTGATTGCCGGTGACGCCTACATCCAGCCGGTGCCCCGAGGAGCCCACGTAGTTTACGGTGAGCGTGGTGTTGGGGCTCAACCCTTCTTGAACGCCGAAATTCCATTGATCGGAGTAGGGGTTCTTGATATTAGGGTCAACGAACCAGTTGTTGGTGGTTTCAAAGGCGGTCAAACTCGGTACCACATTGGCGCCTTGCAAGGGATTTTCTGCAAAAACGGTCGGTGGGTTGTTAGTGTTGTTGAACGCCAGGATGAACTGGTCGGCGCGGGGCCAAGTGCCTTGCTGGTTCTGTGCCATTTGAATTACCGACGCCCAGTTGTCGAAGAACCTGCCATAGGCGCCGCGGAGCACGGTTCTGTGAGTCAGTCGATACGCAATACCTACGCGGGGCTGGATATTGTCATAGGAGTTGTGCCAGAAACGGCCGTCGGGAGAAACGACAACGTGCGCCGGGAGCGAACCATCGGGCGTGGGGATGCAGGGAGGCGTGTTCCCGGTGGAAACGCAAGAGGCCGCTGAGGACTGAAGCACATAGTTGCCAGAATTCAGGTCCCAGTTGCCAATGGGCACGTTGCCATCGGCAGGGCGGCCGTAGAAAGGATCGAAGGTGATGTCATAGCGCGCGCCCAGGTTTACCGTCAGCCTATCGGTGATTCTCCACTGATCCTGGAAGTAGAAGCCATCAACCCAGCCCCCGTGTTCGGTCTCAAACTCGTTGCGGTAGGTATCGCCGCTAGGGACTCCGAGCAAGAAGGAGGCAAAACCTGCGCCGCCAGCGCCCTTGACTGGTGAGTTGGCGGTTTGAGCCGCCGAAAAACTCAAGCTGTTGGTGTTGAACGTTTGCTGGAAGCCATTGGTGTTAAAGTCCGCTCCCATGCTGAAGCTGTGCCTTCCGTGGGTCTTGGTAAAATTGCCCTTCCATTCCCAAATGTCTGCCACCACCGCGGGGCTGCTGCCTTCCAGGAAAGATGTAATATCGCCGGGGTCACTGAAATTGACGGCATTGAAGTAACAATTGCGCGGCCCCTTTAAAAAGGAACACTCAAAGCTGTTGGCGTAGTGTCCGGCCTGGATCAGCGCCTGCGATACGCTGGCTGAGAGCAGGGTCGGATTAGTAGAGAATCCGTAGTTGCGCCCAAACTGCACGGAAAGAACGGAGGTCGGACCAAAAGTGTGGTTCCAAGTGATAGCGTATTGATGGGCATTGTAAGAATTTAAGTTAGTCTGCCCGAAGATCCCCGGAACATCGCGCGGCGAGGTGATATGAGTGAATCTACTCCAGAAGGCGTCCTTAAGGCTTAGCTGCTCGTCGATGCGAATGTTGTAGCTGTCAGGATCTTGTACGTTCGTCAGCGTCCTTTGGAAATTTTTCCCGGGTTTACCTGTCAAGTTCGGCGTCAGTGGTGCGTAAAGCAAATTGGCGACGGCCTGCATGTTGGGATCAATCAGTGCGGGAGGAAGAATGTCGCAAGCGGATTCCCCTGCAGGAGGAGTAGTGGTCCCGAGAGGCGCCTGGAGTTGCGTGCCAGACATGAGCGGCACCGGGGTGTTGGTTCCACTCTGGCAAAGAAAAGGAGTCCGCATGCCGGAAGAAGTTGTGCTGTACGGATTGTAAAGTTGGTTGCCACCGGTGAAGTCACCGTTCAACTGGGCCGCCGTGGGTACTAGGGACTGATTAGCGTTGCCCACATGAAGGCGAACGCCCTCGTAACTTCCAAAGAAGAAGGTGTGGTTGCGTCCATGGTAGTGAGGCAAGATCACCGGACCGCCGATATTCGCGCCAAACTGGTTCTGGTGCAGCTGATTGATGCCGGTTATAGGATTCCTAGCGTCAAAAGCGCTATTGCGAAGGAACTCCCAGGCTTCACCGTGAAATTCGTTTGTGCCCGTTTTGGTCACGACGTTTACCACTCCCCCGAGAACACCCCCAAACTGCGCCTGATCGTTGTGCGAGTCGACCTTGAATTCCTGAATATCATCGATGATCGGCGGAACCGAGTAAGTGCTGCTGAAGCTTTCCTGATCGTTCAATCCGTCCAGCAAGAAAAGATTGCTTCGGTTGGTCTGGCCGTTGATTGATGGAAAAGAAAAAGACCCAACGGTGTTGCCGGCGAACTGTTGATTGCTGCCGTTCTGGGTGGTATTCACAGTGCTGACACCAGGGGTTAGATCCAACAATTGGGTGAAATTGCGGCCATTCAGGGGCAGATTGTCCACAGACCGTCTGCCGATGACCGTGCCGAGCTCAGAACTCGAGGTCTGAATGCTGGTGGTGAGAGCTTCCACCCGCACCGTTTCGGCTGCGGAACCAAGTCGCAAAGTGAAATCTAGCGTGGTGGTCTGGTTCACGGCGAGCTCAAAGTCCGCCTCGGTGGCCGTCGCGAAACCTTCTTTGCTGACGGTTAGCCGGTACCTACCCGGAATAATGTTCACGAGGACGTAGTTGCCTGTTTCGCCGGTCGTTGTTACACGCGTCACATTGGTAGCGACGTTGGTCAAAGTGATCTTCGCTCCGGGCACAGCACCGCCGGATGCGTCGATAACGGTTCCGTTAACGGCCGCCGTAGCGACCTGTGCCGGAGCACGTTGCGCACACAGCAACAAGAAACTGACTTGCAAAAAAGAAAGAGCGAGGATTGACAGAGGGGACGATTTTCGGGAAGGTAGGCAAGTCATAGCAGCTTCTCCACGAGCGTATGCGTTCGAACAAATTAGCGGCCTGAGGGTTGAGAAAAACCTTTAACAGCCCGGAACGGCTCACAGCACGTCACCTGAGATGGGACGTGTCTAGCAGAAGCGTGTCAAAAATTCAATGCGAAAAATCTGAATTTCAAATGCTGAAACCATGAACGATCCGCGTCGGAAACGCGGGAGTGTGGCCAGCAGGGTGGTTCGTATCGGAATAGCAATTTCAGGGTTGCGAATTTGAAGATGCAGCTGATGCGCAAGCTCTCGTAGAGTCTCGAATGACGGAATCTTGAGGGAAGAGGCGGTTTGCATGGGCGAGGACTTCGCAGGCTTCGCGGGTGTTGCTCTGCGATTGATAGGATTTCGCCAGCAAGCGATAGAGCTCTGCATCGTAGGGAATTAAGCGGAGGCCCTCTCGTAGAACATCGATGGCCTTCGGCTGCTCTCCTGTTGCGGCAAGCAGACGTCCCAGCAGTTCGAAGTCTGCCGGATTCGTGCTCCCGCGATTACGCGCGAGGTCAAGATAGCGGATAGCTTCGGTTGCACCCTCCCAGCTTTTCTTCTGAAGTGACAAATCCGCCAACGCCTCCAAAACGGAAATGTTTTCCGGCTCGCGCGGTTCGAGTTGCCTTGCGAGAGACCAATACTGCTCGCGATACTCGGGATGGCTGCTCATGATTTGGCGATACGCCTCTAACAAAGTCAGCGGGTCGGGCGGTTTTTGTTTACCCGGGGGCGCGTTCAAATGCACCAAATCGGAGAGCTCCGGCGTAGTCAGGCGGAAGGCCTCGTCAGGAAACGGCTCCTTGGCGTCCGAAATAATGCGATGATTCGTAAGAATCGAATGCGAGATTGTCTTAATGTCTCGCTTCGGCATGTGGCAGCCGATGCAGTTGTCGGGAGGATTGTTCTGCCGACGCACGCGCAATGGAACCGGGCAACTGCCCTCGGGATGACAGGAGAGGCATTTCTCACGGAAGTAGGCGGGAGCCTTCTCTTTAGTCGGCTGAAGGTGGGGATCGTGACAGCTCATGCAACTGAGGCGCGCGCCGCTGCCGCGGTAGCAGCGGCTCAGCCGCATGAATAGATAGTGCTGGAGCAAGTCATCCTGTGGAGGCGACTCGCGGCTAAGCGGCACTAGAAAAATGCCGAGAATTTCATCGAGAGCCATGCCGGGACGAAAGTCGCTGTAGTCCTTTCCGGGACTAAGCACGCGTGCCTGGCCGGTTTGATGACAACGCATGCAGATGTTGTCGGCAAGCCAAGGGGTTAGTTTCGCGGGATTGACGATCGAAGCTCTTGCATTTTGCGCGGAAAAGTTTGTCCGGATTGTATCTATGTGCGTCGCGCCAGGGCCGTGACAGTTCTCGCAGCCAACGGCCAACTCCAAGAACGGCGGCTCTCGAAATCGGCCGTTGCCCTCTAAGACGGGCTGTGGCCGCCCACTGTGACAAGCCACGCAGCCCGGAAGAATCGGGCGGCTAAAGCCGTAGTCACCAAATTCGTAGCCCGGCGACAGGGCCCAGGCCTTGAGATTCGAATAGAAGGAAAGAGGCGCCTCAAACAGGTAATCCCCGCTCCGAGTGATGGCGCCAAAGCCGTTCGCGCCTGAACCTACAATCCAGTCAATCTTCTGCGTATTGCGGAAAATCTCCGTGCCATCCTGGGCGGTTTCATACTCACTTTGGTAGAGATTGCCGTTGCTCGCAGAAGTTTCAAAGTGACGGTTCAAGCGATGGTCAAAGAGAGACGCGGACGTGGAAATCCTAGCGAGAAAAGCGGCATCAGCTTTCGACATAGAGCGGCCCATGTCGGTTTGAGAATAAGTCTCGTAGATTTGGCGGTGACAAGTTGCACATGTTCGCGAGCCTACGTAATCGCTGGAGAAATACGAGCTCTTGGCACTTGCTTGCGGGAACGGAGAGCGATTTTGGCTTTGGCTTGGCGGCGGCAGAACGAACCACAAGGCCACGGTCGTGAGGAAGAAGAGAATAGCTCGATGCCAAAAAAGGGCAAACTCGGGGCAAGGACGGAGTGATACATCCTTAAGAGCATGTCGCACACCGGCTTTGCCGCGGCGCATGCCTGCACAAGCAAGACCTTGTGCCAACCGTGAGACGTGTTTGTCATCCCGCACGGCGGGAATGATCGCAAGTCCCTGTTCTTCCACGGATCGATGCCACATGGACGCTCACCGAGGTCTTATAACGTTCACACGCAAGCTGGTGATTAGCTTGACGTCCGCCGGTGCACCGTCTTTTGGCTCGAATATCCAACGCAACACTGACCGCCAACGGAGCGGGAAATGGTACCTACGTTTGGACCATCACGGACGGAACGTCCAAGGCAACCCTACTAGAGAACTGGACTGGTAACAACCGGCCAAGCCCCTCGCCACTTAACGGTAATGCAGACGGCAGCGGCAATTTTACTGATGGAGTCTGTCAGATCAATCCAAACCTAAACCTGCCCACAAAACCGCCAAGCGATTCCGCTGACTCAAGCCTATTCGTCGAAGTGACATCTTTGTAGTCGGTTGAGCTATGGCTCTCGATCCAGCGTGTTCCGGAAATACTGGCGGTGTTCGTTCCGGAAATTCTGGCGGCCCAGTACCACCCTCTAAGCGATAGAAAATCTCCCTATGCCCGCGGGCGTTAGACCGGTTGGGCGGAGGGAGGAGGATGATTGGAATGTTGAAGCGTCACGAAGTCGAGGTTCTGCTTAAGGCGGGTCATTCCCACGCCGAGGTGGCCCGTTTGACCGGGGTCGGGCTGCGCTCCGTGCAGCGCTTGGCCAAAGAAGTCCCGGCGGTCCATGTCGATGACGCCGCCGAACGCAAGCAGCGGCGGATTGGCAGGCCGAACGTAGTCGAGAATTTCCGGAATTAGCCCGCCAGAATTTCCGGAACCCACAAGCAAATCTCATAACCTCAGCAAAATGAGTACGAATTTTGGAGCAAACCGGCTGCGGAAGGGCGGCGAAAAGGGAGCTCATCGTAGCCACCATGATCACACGAAGGAGCAGAACCTCTGTGTTTTCAGATCGGATGGGTTTTTCGGTAGCCACAAGCAGGTCACCCGTACTGATCCAAGTCAACGGGCAACCGGAGGAACGCAATATCGGTGGAAGACGGCAGTCTTCCGACGGTGGCACGAGCCGATAAGCTGAGAGGTTTAAGTCCGGTTCAGTGAGGGGCTCGGGGTGCAATTCCCCGGGCCTACTCGGCGGTCAGCGGGCGACCGCTGCCCCTATGCCGATCAAACGGTTCAACCGGCGTTCGAAGAGATGAGACTTTGGACGACCCCCCACCTCACACAGCAAGCTCCGCTTAAAAACACGGCAAGGCTCCGCTTAAAAGCCCTCCGGCCAATGCTGAGCGCCGTGGTAGACCGCGAGGACCACGATATCGGTTTTCTCGATGGCATACGCAAGGATGAACGGCGTATTCGAATTGACCAACTCACGGGTCCCACGAACCCGGCCTGCTCTTCCCGACATAGGGTAGACGGCAAGTTGTTGAACGCTGCTGACGATCTGCATTGTGATCCTGGAGACAGCCTCCTCGCTGTTGGATAGGGCGATGTAATCGTGAGCCTGATCCAGTTGCCGAGTTGCCTGCTCGGTCCATTCGATCATCGAGGAGCGCGTCCCGTCCTCTTGAGCCCTTTTACGACTTCCTCATGGCTTAGGACGCGGCCTTTTCGCTTCTCTTCCAGCCCCTTGCGAACCAACGCGTCCTGATAGGCGTGCAGTTCGATGTAGTTGGTGATCGCCTCGTTAATAAGATAGCTGCGCGAACGGTCCTGCGCGGTGGCCAGCAAATCAAGAGCGTCGATCTTTTCAGTGACGGCACGGAAACTGATGGTCTTTTCATTGCTTCCCATAATGCCACAACGATAACACATATTACCCCATATTACAATACGACAGTTTAGCGGTGAAGCGGGGTAGGAAATATCCAGATCGGACCAGGCCACGACGTGCCACAATAGCGTCCGCAGAGTTCCAAGGCTCGCAATTTCGCCGGCTGAGCGAGAAAAAACCTGCTGAACGCTTGCTGAAC